>NZ_JBEYRP010000003.1:0-477010 GCF_040704085.1 Streptomyces sp. NPDC047841 | reverse complement strand
AAGCTGACCCTCATCGACAACGACAAGGCCGAGGAGTGGAACAACGCCTACTCCCTGTGGTGCGGCCGTGACGCGCTGAAGGACGGCGTGATCCTGGCCAACGGCGACACCGTGCACCCGGTCTCCGTCGAGAAGACCCTGCTCGCCGCGCGGGGCGAGGGCAAGCGGATCATCCTCGCCCTGGACACGGTGAAGAGTCTGGCCGACGAGGAGATGAAGGTCGTCGTGGACCCCGCCAAGGGTGTGCGCAGGATCACCAAGCTGATGGATCCGGCGGAGGCGACCGGTGAGTACATCGGCGTCACTCTGATCGAGGGCGAGGCGGCGCAGGAGCTGGCCGACGCGCTGCGGACGACCTTCGAGCGCGACCCTCAGCTGTACTACGAGGACGGCTACCAGGAGCTGGTCGACCGCGGCTTCAAGGTCGACGTGGCGCCGATCGGCGACGTGAGCTGGGTCGAGATCGACAACCACGACGACCTCGCGCGCGGGCGGGAGATCGCGTGCCAGTACTGACCCGGCTGATCCCCTCGCCGGTCGTCGTGGACATCCGCGCGGGTGCCCTGGACGACCTGGCGAGTGTGCTCGCCGACCAGCGGATCTCGCACTCCGGGCGGCTCGCCGTCGCCGTCAGCGGCGGCTCCGGGGCCCGGCTGCGCGAGCGCGTCGCCCCCACGCTGCCCGGCGCGGTCTGGTACGAGGTCGGCGGCGGCACCCTGGACGACGCCGTCCGGCTGGCCGGCGAGATGAAGGCCGACCACTACGACGCGGTCGTCGGCCTCGGCGGCGGCAAGATCATCGACTGCGCCAAGTTCGCCGCGGCACGCGTCGGCCTGCCCCTGGTCGCCGTACCGACGAACCTCGCGCACGACGGCCTGTGCTCACCGGTCGCCACCCTCGACAACGACGCGGGCCGCGGCTCCTACGGCGTGCCCAACCCGATCGCGGCCGTGATCGACCTGGACGTCATCCGTGAGGCCCCGGCCCGCTTCGTGCGCGCCGGCATCGGTGACGCCATCTCCAACATCAACGCGGTCGCGGACTGGGAGCTGGCCAACCGCGTCAACGGCGAGCAGATCGACGGCCTGGCCGCCGCCATGGCCCGGCAGGCCGGTGAGGCGGTGCTGCGGCACCCCGGCGGCATCGGGGACAACACGTTCCTCCAGGTGCTCGCCGAGGCGCTGGTCCTCACCGGTGTCGCCATGTCGATCTCCGGTGACTCCCGGCCCGCCTCGGGCTCCTGCCACGAGATCAACCACGCCTTCGACCTGCTCTACCCCAAGCGCGCCGCGGCCCACGGCGAGCAGTGCGGCCTCGGCGCCGCCTTCGCGATGTACCTGCGCGGCGCCCACGAGGAGTCGGCGTACATGGCCGAGGTGCTGCGCCGCCACGGGCTCCCGGTGCTGCCGGAGGAGCTCGGTTTCACGGCGGACGAGTTCGTCCGCGCGGTGGAGTTCGCCCCCGAGACCCGGCCGGGCCGCTACACGATCCTCGAACACCTCCAACTCAAGACGAACCAGATCAAGGACATCTACGCCGACTATGTCAAGGCCATCGGTAGCTGAACTCCGTCCGGTCGTCCACCCCGCGGGGGTGAAGGACCGGCGCAGCGGTGAGCACTGGGCGGGACGCCTCTACATGCGCGAGGTGTCCCTGCGCGTCGACCGCTACCTGGTGAACACCAGGGTCACGCCCAACCAGCTCACGTACCTGATGACCGTCTGCGGCGTGCTCGCGGCCCCGGCCCTGCTGGTGCCGGGGATCGCGGGCGCCGTGCTCGGCGTGGTCGCCACCCAGCTCTACCTGCTGCTGGACTGCGTCGACGGCGAGATCGCCCGCTGGAGGAAGCAGTACTCCCTCGGCGGGGTCTACCTCGACCGCGTCGGCGCCTACCTCACCGACGCGGCCGTCCTGGTCGGCCTCGGCCTGCGCGCCGCCGACCTGTGGGGCACCGGCCGCATCGACTGGCTGTGGGCCTTCCTCGGCACCCTCGCCGCGCTCGGTGCCATCCTGATCAAGGCCGAGACCGACCTGGTCGGCGTGGCCCGGCACCAGACCGGCAGGCCCCCGGTGCAGGAGGCCGCCGCGGAGCCGCGCTCCTCCGGCATGGCGCTGGCCCGCCGGGCCGCCTCGGCGCTGAAGTTCCACCGGCTGATCCTCGGCATCGAGGCCTCGCTGCTCATCGTCGTCCTCGCGATCGTCGACCAGGCCCGCGGCGACCTGTTCTTCACCCGCCTCGGCACGGCCGTCCTCGCCGGCATCGCCCTGCTCCAGACGCTGCTGCACCTGGTGTCCATCCTCGCCTCCAGCAGGCTGAAGTGAGCGCGCCCATGAAGGTCGGTGCCGTCATCATCACCATGGGCAACCGGCCCGAGGAGCTGCGGGCCCTGCTCGACTCCGTCGCCAAGCAGGACGGCGACCCGGTCCAGGTGGTCGTCGTCGGCAACGGCTCGCCCGTCCCGGACGTGCCCGAGGGCGTGCGGACCGTCGAGCTGCCCGAGAACCTGGGCATCCCCGGCGGGCGCAACGTCGGCATAGAGGCCTTCGGGCCCGGCGGCCGCGATGTCGACATATTGCTCTTCCTCGACGACGACGGCCTGCTCGCCCGCCACGACACCGCCGAGCTGTGCCGCGAGGCCTTCGCCGCCGACCCGGAACTGGGCATCATCAGCTTCCGCATCGCCGACCCCGACACCGGCGAGACGCAGCGCCGGCACGTGCCCCGGCTGCGCGCCTCCGACCCGATGCGCTCCTCCCGGGTCACCACGTTCCTCGGCGGCGCCAACGCCGTGCGCACCCGCGTCCTCGCGGAGGTCGGCGGGCTGCCGGACGCGTTCTTCTACGCGCACGAGGAGACCGACCTGGCATGGCGGGCCCTCGACGCGGGCTGGATGATCGACTACCGGTCCGACATGGTGCTGTACCACCCCACGACCGCCCCGTCGCGGCACGCGGTCTACCACCGCATGGTCGCCCGCAACCGCGTCTGGCTCGCCCGCCGCAACCTCCCGGCCCTGCTGGTCCCGGTCTACCTCGGCGTCTGGCTGCTGCTCACGCTGCTCCGCCGCCCCTCGCGGCCGGCCCTGAAGGCATGGTTCGGCGGCTTCCGGGAAGGCTGGACCACGCCTTGCGGTCCCCGCCGGCCGATGCGCTGGCGTACGGTGTGGCGACTCACCCGACTGGGCCGTCCGCCGGTCATCTGACAAGCTCGTCCCCCAAGGGCCCGGGCGCCCGCGGACGGGCGCACGGGACGACGAACCCGCACGCGAATCCGAAGACGAAAGTTTCCACCTGTGAGTGAGACCACGCACGACGGCACGGTCGCCGTGACCGCGGCCGCGCCGCCCGACGAGGGGCTGACGGCGGCCCAGCTCGCCGCCGAGTACGGGCTCGCCGTGAGCGGCGCCCGGCCCTCGCTCGTGGAGTACGTCCGTCAGCTCTGGGGGCGCCGCCACTTCATCCTCGCCTTCTCCCAGGCGAAGCTGACCGCGCAGTACAGCCAGGCCAAGCTCGGCCAGCTCTGGCAGGTGGCCACGCCGCTGCTGAACGCGGCCGTGTACTTCTTCATCTTCGGGCTGATCCTGCACGCCAGCCGCGGCATGTCCCAGGACGTGTACATCCCGTTCCTGGTCACCGGCGTGTTCGTGTTCACCTTCACGCAGAGTTCGGTGATGTCGGGCGTCCGCGCGATCTCCGGCAACCTCGGCCTGGTGCGGGCCCTGCACTTCCCGCGCGCCTCGCTGCCCGTCTCCTTCTCGCTCCAGCAGCTCCAGCAGCTGCTGTTCTCGATGATCGTGCTGTTCCTGGTGGCGATCGGGTTCGGCAGCTATCCGGACATGTCCTGGCTGCTGATCGTGCCGGTGCTCGCCCTGCAGTTCCTCTTCAACACCGGCCTAGCTCTGATCATGGCCCGTGCGGGCGCCAAGACCCCGGACCTGGCCCAGCTCATGCCGTTCGTGATGCGGACGTGGATGTACGCCTCGGGCGTGATGTTCTCCATCCCGATCATGCTGGAGGACAAGCCGCAGTGGATCGCGACGGCGCTGCAGTGGAACCCGGCCGCCGTCTACATGGACCTGATGCGCTTCGCCCTGATCGACGGCTACGGTTCCGAGAACCTGCCCGACCACGTGTGGGCGGTGGCCGGCGGCTGGGCCGTGCTCTTCGCCGTGGGCGGCTTCGTGTACTTCTGGAAAGCGGAGGAGCGGTACGGCCGTGGCTGAGCAGAACACCGAGGACCGTCGCCCGACGGTCATCGCGGACGACCTGCACATCGTCTACCGGGTCAACGGCGCCAAGACCGGCAAGGGCAGCGCCACGGCGGCCCTGAGCCGGATCCTCAGGCGCCGCTCCGACGACGCGGCGCGCGGGGTGCGCAAGGTGCACGCGGTGCGCGGGGTGTCCTTCGTCGCCTACCGCGGCGAGGCCATCGGCCTGATCGGCTCCAACGGCTCCGGCAAGTCGACGCTGCTGCGGGCCATCGCCGGCCTGCTGCCCGCGGAGAAGGGCAAGGTCTACACCGACGGCCAACCGTCCCTGCTGGGCGTGAACGCGGCCCTGATGAACGACCTCACCGGAGAGCGGAACGTCATCCTGGGCGGACTCGCCATGGGCATGTCCCGGGAGCAGATCAAGGAGCGCTACCAGGACATCGTCGACTTCTCGGGCATCAACGAGAAGGGCGACTTCATCACCCTGCCGATGCGCACCTACTCCTCCGGCATGGCGGCGCGCCTGCGCTTCTCCATCGCCGCCGCCAAGGACCACGACGTCCTCATGATCGACGAGGCCCTGGCCACCGGAGACCGCAAGTTCCAGATGCGCTCCGAGGAGCGCATCCGGGAACTGCGCAAGGAGGCCGGCACGGTCTTCCTGGTCAGCCACAACAACAAGTCCATCCGTGACACCTGCAACCGGGTGCTGTGGCTGGAGCGCGGTGAGCTGCGCATGGACGGGCCGACCGAAGAGGTCCTCAAGGAGTACGAGAAGTTCACGGGCAAGTGACCCGTTTCGGCCAGGGCCCCGCCGGAATCCCTCCGGACGGGGCCCTTCCGTCTGCAAAGGAAACGTCAACTCCGTCTGCTGTTAGGAATCTTGAAGGCAATCGGTGTGTTGTTGTGATGTGCAGGACACCCTGCCGCGCCGCGCCGCGTTGTACAACGTAAGCTGTACCGGCGTCGGAAAGCGGCAAGTGGGGCGATAATGCGCTCCCTCCTGCGGCGGACACGCCTGCGCGGAGCGGGGCGGCGTGTCCGAAATAGTGTGTATCGGATCGGCAGTGTAGAACGGGAGATGTGACGGCAATGGCTACGGAAACTCCCCTGCTCGGCGGAGCATGTGCCGTCCACGCCCCGGGCAGCGCCCGATGACGGCCACCGCCGAGGCGCCCGACCTGGAACGCGCCACCCTGGACAAGGCCGCGAGCGAGAACTTCCCGGTGGCCCCCTTCTTCCTGCCCCGGGCCTGGCGCGCCGACCTCATGGCCGTCTACGGCTTCGCCCGTCTGGTGGACGACATCGGCGACGGCGACCTCGCCCCCGGCGGCGCCGACGCCCGGCTGCTCGGCGTGTCGCCCGCCGGGGCCGCCGACCGCCTGGTCCTCCTCGACGCCTTCGAGGCCGATCTGCGCCGCGTCTTCGACGGCACCCCGCGCCACCCGCTGCTGCGCCGCCTGCAGCCCACGGTCCGCCGCCACGGCCTCACCCCCGAGCCGTTCCTCGGGCTGATCGCCGCCAACCGCCAGGACCAGCTCGTCACCCGGTACGAGACCTACGACGACCTCCTCGCCTACTGCGAACTCTCCGCCAACCCGGTCGGCCGCCTCGTCCTCGCCGTCACCGGCACCTCCACTCCCGAGCGGATCCGGCTGTCCGACGCGATCTGCACGGCGCTCCAGATCGTCGAACACCTCCAGGACGTCGCCGAGGACCTCGGCCGCGACCGGATCTACCTGCCCGCCGAGGACATGAAGCGTTTTCACGTCCAGGAAGCGGACCTCGCCGCGAAAATCACGGGCGCATCGGTGCGCGCCCTGGTTGCATACGAAGCACAACGCGCCCGCGATCTGCTGAATGAAGGCTCCCCCCTGGTGGGTAGCGTCCACGGCAGGCTCAAGCTGCTGCTCGCAGGGTTCGTGGCGGGAGGAAGGGCGGCGATCAGGGCGATCGCCGCCGCCGAATACGACGTACTTCCCGGCCCGCCCCGACCCGGCAAGGTCCAGTTGCTGCGTGAGGCGGGCGTGATCCTGCGAGGAGAGGGGTGATCCGGACCGTGGATTCTCCGCCGCACGTGTCCGCACCGGTACTCGCCGCCTACAGCTACTGCGAGGCCGTCACCGGGCAGCAGGCCCGTAACTTCGCCTACGGCATCCGGCTGCTGCCGACGGCCAAGCGCCGCGCCATGTCGGCGCTGTACGCGTTCTCCCGGCGCGTGGACGACATCGGCGACGGTGACCTGGCCGGCGAGGTCAAGCTGGCGCGGCTGGAGGACACCCGGGCGCTGCTCACCCGGATCCGCGAGGGCGAGGTCGAGGAGGACGACACCGACCCGGTGGCCGTCGCCCTCAGCCACGCCGCGCGCGCCTTCCCGATCCCGCTCGGCGGCCTGGACGAGCTGATCGACGGCGTCCAGATGGACGTGCGCGGGGAGACCTACGAGACCTGGGACGACCTCAAGGTCTACTGCCGGTGTGTCGCCGGTGCCATCGGCCGTCTCTCGCTCGGCGTGTTCGGCACCGAACAGGGCGCGCGCGGCGCCGAGCGCGCGGCCGAGTACGCCGACACGCTGGGCCTCGCCCTCCAGCTCACCAACATCCTGCGCGACGTCCGCGAGGACGCGGCCGGCGGCCGTACCTACCTGCCCGCCGACGACCTCGCCAAGTTCGGCTGCTCGGCCGGGTTCAACGGACCGACCCCGCCGGAGGGCTCCGACTTCGCGGGCCTCGTGCACTTCGAAGTGCGGCGCGCCCGCGCCCTGTTCGCCGAGGGCTACCGGCTGCTGCCCATGCTCGACCGCCGCAGCGGCGCCTGCGTGGCCGCGATGGCCGGCATCTACCGCCGGCTGCTCGACCGCATCGAGCGCGACCCGGAGGCCGTCCTGCGCGGCCGGGTCTCGCTGCCCGGACACGAGAAGGCCTACGTCGCCGTGCGCGGCCTGTCCGGGCTCGACACCCGGCACGTGACCCGCCATGTCTCCCGGCGCTCCGTCCGGAGGCGCGCCTGATGCAGCGCACCGCACCAGAGCCGGCCGAACCGGACGGCACGCGACAGGCAACCCTCCTCTTCGGCGTGGCGTCCCTGACTGCGACGGCCGGGCGTGCACCGTTCAGCCATCGGGCGCGCGCCCCGAGGACGCGCGAGGCTGTGTCCGACACGCGGCAACCGCCGCGTGGGCACGACCAGCCACGACCGGCCCGCGGACGGCTGACGGCCCCTGCGGGCCCTGCTCGCGGAGCGCTCGCGCACGCACGGAAGGACGCACGATGAGTGACGGCGCACCCCCCGCACCGGCGCCGCCCGGCACGGCGGGCCGCAGCGCGGTCGTGGTCGGCGGCGGCCTCGCCGGGATCACCGCGGCGCTCGCCCTCGCCGACGCGGGCGTCCGGGTCACCCTGCTCGAAGGCAGGCCCCGGCTAGGCGGCCTCGCCTTCTCCTTCCAGCGCGGCGAACTGACCGTCGACAACGGCCAGCACGTGTACCTGCGCTGCTGCACCGCCTACCGCTGGTTCCTCGAACGGATCGAGGGCGCGGCGCTGGCACCGCTGCAGGACCGTCTGGACGTGCCCGTCGTCGACGTCGCCAAGCCCGCGGGGCGGCGGCTCGGCAGGCTGCGGCGCGACCCGCTGCCCGTCCCCCTCCACCTGGGGCGCAGCCTGGCCGCCTATCCGCACCTCTCGCTCGCCGAGCGCGCGGCCGTCGGGCGGGCCGCGCTCGCGCTGAAGGGACTCGACCTCGCCGATCCGGCCCTGGACACCCAGGACTTCGGCAGCTGGCTGGCCGCGCACGGTCAGTCGGCGCGCGCCGTCGAGGCCCTGTGGGACCTGGTCGGGGTCGCCACCCTCAACGCGGTCGCGGGCGACGCCTCGCTGGGGCTCGCCGCGATGGTGTTCAAGACCGGTCTGCTGTCCGACCCGGGCGCGGCCGACATCGGCTGGGCCCGCGTCCCGCTGGGCGAACTGCACGACCGGCTGGCCCGCAAGGCGCTCGACTCCGCGGGCGTGCGTACCGAGGTCCGTACACGCGTCACCTCCGTCTCCATCAACGAGAACGGGACGTGGAGCGTTCAGGTTCCCGGCGAGAACATCGAGACCGACGCGGTCGTCCTCGCCGTACCCCAGCGCGAGGCCCACGACCTGCTGCCGCCCGGCGCCCTCGACGCGCCCGAGCGGCTGCTCCGGATCGGCACCGCGCCGATCCTGAACGTCCACGTGGTGTACGACCGCAAGGTGCTCGCGCGGCCCTTCTTCGCGGCCCTCGGCACGCCCGTGCAGTGGGTGTTCGACCGCACCCACGCCTCCGGGCTGCGCACCGGACAGTACCTGGCGGTGTCCCAGTCTGCCGCGCAGGACGACATCGACACTCCGGTCGCCGAACTCCGCGAGCGCTACCTGCCCGAGCTGGAGCGGCTGATCCCGGGCACGCGCGCGGCCGAGGTGCTGGACTTCTTCGTGACCCGGGAGCGCACGGCGACGTTCGCCCCCACCCCCGGCGTCGGGCGGCTGCGGCCCGGCGCCCGCACCAAGGCCCCCGGCCTGTACCTGGCCGGAGCGTGGACCGCCACCGGGTGGCCCGCGACCATGGAGAGTGCGGTCCGCAGCGGAGTGAGCGCGGCCGACGCCGCGCTCGGCGCCCTGGGCCGGCCCCGCCCGCGCCACCTCTTCGCGTTCGAGGAGGCGGCCTGATGCCCCGCCGGCAGGCGGCCGGCCCCCGCACCCCCGGTACCGCAACAAGAGGAGAGACTGTGCCCACTGTGCCCCCGGCCTCGACGCCCGCTCCACGGGCCGCGGTGGACGTCACCGCGCTGCTGGAGCGCGGCCGGACCCTGGCCACACCGGTGCTGCGCACGGCCGTCGACCGCCTGGCGCCTCCCATGGACACCGTCGCCGCCTACCACTTCGGCTGGATCGACGCCGCCGGCAACCCCGCCGACGGCGACGGCGGAAAGGCCGTCCGCCCCGCGCTCGCCGTGCTCTCCGCCGAGGTCACCGGCGCCGCACCCGAGGCGGGCGTCCCGGGCGCGGTCGCCGTCGAGCTCGTGCACAACTTCTCCCTGCTGCACGACGACCTCATGGACGGCGACGAGCAGCGCCGGCACCGGGACACCGTCTGGAAGGTGCACGGCCCCGCCCAGGCCATCCTGGTCGGCGACGCCCTGTTCGCCCTCGCGGGCGAGGTCCTGCTGGAACTCGGCACGGTCGAGGCCGGCCGCGCCGCCCGCCGGCTGACCACGGCCACCCGCGCCCTGATCGACGGTCAGGCCCAGGACATCTCCTACGAGCACCGCGACCGGGTCAGCGTCGAGGAGTGCCTGGAAATGGAGGGCAACAAGACCGGCGCCCTGCTCGCCTGCGCCTGCTCCATCGGCGCGGTCCTCGGTGGCGCGGACGACGCCACCGCCGATGCGCTGGAACGGTACGGCTACCACCTCGGCCTCGCCTTCCAGGCCGTGGACGACCTGCTCGGCATCTGGGGCGACCCGGAGGCCACCGGCAAGCAGACCTGGAGCGACCTGCGCCAGCGCAAGAAGTCCCTGCCCGTCGTGGCCGCGCTCGCGGCCGGCGGCCCCGCCTCCGAGCAGCTCGGCGACATCCTCGCCGCCGACGCCAAGAGCAGCGACTTCGAGAACTTCTCCGAGGAGGAGTTCGCGGCCCGCGCCGCCCTCATCGAGGAGGCGGGCGGCCGCGAGTGGACGGCGGCGGAGGCACGCCGTCAGCACACCATCGCCATCGAAGCCCTCGACGCCGTCGACATGCCCGACCGGGTACGGGACTCCTTCACGGCGCTCGCGGACTTCGTCGTCGTACGGAAGAGATGATCACCATTGGGCTGACGAGCCTCGCGTAGTCGCCGGCCGGTCTCCGCCCACCTCGCAGGAGACCGGCCGACGGCGGACCCACAGCAGCACGACTCGCACGACTGCACGAAGGGGAAGCCATGACAGCGACGACCGACGGAAGTACCGGGGCGACCTTGCCGTCCCGGGCTGCCGCGGCCAGCGACACCACCCTCACCACCCCCGAGGCGGCCGGGGTACAGGAAGCCGCCGCGCGCGCCGCACGGCGCGCCACCGACTTCCTGCTCTCCCGGCAGGACTCGGAGGGCTGGTGGAAGGGCGACCTGGAGACCAACGTCACCATGGACGCCGAGGACCTGCTGCTCCGGCAGTTCCTGGGCATCCAGGACGAGGAGACCACGCGGGCCGCCGCGAAGTTCATCCGCGGCGAGCAGCGTGAGGACGGCACCTGGGCCACCTTCTACGGCGGCCCCGGCGAACTGTCCACCACGATCGAGGCGTACGTCGCCCTGCGCCTGGCCGGCGACGCGCCCGACGCCCCGCACATGGCGAAGGCGTCCGCCTGGGTCCGCGAGCGCGGCGGCATCGCCGCCGCCCGCGTGTTCACCCGGATCTGGCTCGCCCTGTTCGGCTGGTGGAAGTGGGAGGATCTGCCCGAACTCCCCCCGGAGCTGATCTGGTTCCCCACCTGGATGCCGCTCAACATCTACGACTTCGGATGCTGGGCCCGGCAGACCATCGTCCCGCTCACCATCGTCTCGGCCAAGCGCCCGGTGCGCCCCGCGCCCTTCGCGCTGGACGAACTGCACACCGACCCGGCCCGGCCCAACCCGCCCCGCCCCCTGGCCCCGCTGGCCAGCTGGGACGGCGCCTTCCAGCGCATCGACAAGGCGCTGCACCAGTTCCGCAGGGTCGCCCCGCGCAGGCTGCGCAAGGCCGCGATGAACGCGGCGGCCCGCTGGATCATCGAGCGGCAGGAGAACGACGGCTGCTGGGGCGGCATCCAGCCCCCGGCCGTGTACTCGGTCATCGCCCTGCACCTGCTCGGCTACGACCTCCAGCACCCCGTGATGCGTGAAGGTCTCGCCTCGCTGGACCGTTTCGCGGTCTGGCGCGAGGACGGCGCCCGCATGATCGAGGCCTGCCAGTCCCCGGTCTGGGACACCTGCCTGGCCACGATCGCCCTCGTGGACGCCGGTCTGCCCGTCGACCACCCGCAACTGGTCAAGGCGGCCGACTGGATGCTCGGCGAGGAGATCGTCCGGCCCGGCGACTGGGCCGTGAAGCGTCCCGGACTGCCGCCGGGCGGCTGGGCGTTCGAGTTCCACAACGACAACTACCCGGACATCGACGACACCGCCGAAGTCGCCCTCGCGCTGCGCCGGGTCCGGCACCACGACCCCGAGCGCGTCGACAAGGCGATCGGGCGGGCCGTGCGCTGGAACCTCGGCATGCAGTCGAAGAACGGCGCCTGGGGCGCCTTCGACGTCGACAACACCAGCCCGTTCCCCAACCGGCTGCCGTTCTGCGACTTCGGCGAGGTCATCGACCCGCCGTCCGCAGACGTCACCGCGCACGTCGTGGAGATGCTCGCCGCCGAGGGCCTCGCCCACGACCCGCGCACCCGGCGCGGCATCGACTGGCTGCTCGCCGAACAGGAGCCCAGCGGCGCGTGGTTCGGCCGCTGGGGCGTCAACTACATCTACGGCACGGGCTCGGTGGTGCCCGCGCTGACCGCGGCCGGACTGCCCGGCTCGCACCCGGCGATCCGGCGGGCCGTGGTCTGGCTGGAGAGCGTCCAGAACGACGACGGCGGCTGGGGCGAGGACCTGCGCTCCTACAAGTACGTCAGGGAATGGAGCGGCCGGGGCGCGTCCACCGCCTCGCAGACCGGGTGGGCGCTGATGGCGCTGCTCGCGGCGGGGGAGAAGGACTCCAAGGCCGTCGAGCGCGGCATCCAGTGGCTGGCCGAGACCCAGCGCGAGGACGGCACCTGGGACGAGCCGTACTTCACCGGCACCGGCTTCCCCTGGGACTTCTCCATCAACTACCACCTGTACCGCCAGGTGTTCCCGCTCACCGCGCTCGGCCGCTACCTGCACGGCGACCCCTTCGAGCGCAAGCTGCTCGTCAGGGCCAAGGCGGCCGCGTCACGGGCGACGGGGAGCTGACTTGACCGACCAGCCCGCCCCGGCCCCGCTGCTGATCGCCTGCGCGCTCGGCATCGAGCACCTCGCCCTGCGCACCGGTGACAGGAGCGGGGCGGACGGGCCGTACACCGTCGTCCGCACGGGCATGGGCCCGAAGGCGGCGGAACGCTCCGTCGGCCGGCACCTCGCCGGCCCGGCGGCGGCCGGCACCGCCGTGCTGGCCACCGGTTTCTGTGCCGGGCTCGCGCCCGGCATGCACCCCGGCGACCTGGTCGTCGCCGAGGAGACCCGGGACGCGCACGGGACCGTCCCGTGCGTGGGTACCGACCTGCTGGTCAAGGAACTCGTGCGCCTGCTGCCCGGACGCACGGTCCACACCGGCCCGCTCACCGGCTCCGACCACGTCGTACGGGGGCCCGAGCGGTACGATCTGCTGGCCACCGGCGCGATCGCGGTCGACATGGAGTCGGCGGCCACGCTCCGCACGGCCGTCCGCACGGGCGAGCGCCCGGTCGCGGCCGTCCGGGTGGTCGTGGACGCCCCGGAACACGAACTCGTCCGGATCGGCACGGTGCGCGGTGGGATATCGGCCTTCCGCGTTCTTCGTTCCGTCCTTCCCTCATTTTTTGAATGGCACCGTTCTTTGCTGCTCCCTCGGAGGTGAGCCAGATGGCCATGCCGTTGCGCCAGTCCATCAAGGTCGCGACATACCTGGCTGAACAGAAGCTCCGCAAGCGGGACAAGTTCCCGCTCATCGTGGAGCTGGAACCGCTGTTCGCCTGCAATCTGAAGTGCGAGGGCTGCGGCAAGATCCAGCACCCGGCCGGTGTGCTCAAGCAGCGCATGCCGGTGGCCCAGGCCGTGGGCGCGGTGCTGGAATCCGGCGCGCCGATGGTGTCCATCGCCGGCGGTGAACCGTTGATGCACCCTCAGATCGACGAGATCGTGCGGCAGTTGGTGGCGAAGCGGAAGTACGTCTTCCTGTGCACCAACGCGATGCTGCTGCGCAAGAAGATGGACAAGTTCACGCCCTCGCCCTACTTCGCCTTCGCCGTGCACATCGACGGGCTGCGGGAGCGGCACGACGAGTCCGTCGCCAAGGAAGGCGTCTTCGACGAGGCGGTGGAGGCCATCAAGGAGGCCAAGCGGCGCGGCTTCCGGGTGACCACCAACTCCACCTTCTTCAACACCGACACCCCGCAGACCATCATCGAGGTGCTCAACTTCCTCAACGACGACCTCAAGGTCGACGAGATGATGATCTCGCCCGCCTACGCCTACGAGAAGGCCCCCGACCAGGACCACTTCCTCGGCGTCGAGCAGACCCGCGAGCTGTTCCGGAAGGCCTTCGCGGGCGGCAACCGCAAGAAGTGGCGGCTCAACCACTCCCCGCTCTTCCTGGACTTCCTGGAGGGCAAGGTCGACTTCCCGTGCACCGCGTGGGCGATCCCCAACTACTCGCTCTTCGGCTGGCAGCGCCCCTGCTACCTGATGAGCGACGGGTACGTGCCGACGTACCGCGAACTCATCGAGAAGACCGACTGGGACAAGTACGGCCGCGGCAAGGACCCGCGCTGCGACAACTGCATGGCGCACTGCGGCTACGAGCCGACCGCCGTCCTCGCCACCATGGGCTCCCTGAAGGAGTCCCTGCGGGCGATGCGCGAGACCGTCTCCGGGAACCGGGAGTGAGGCGATGACCGCCGTTCCCTTGGGCCTTCCCGGGGTACCGGCCCGTCCGGTCGCGCCGCGACGGCAGTCGCGGCAGATCCACGTCGGGCCGGTGGCGGTCGGGGGCGGGGCCCCGGTGTCGGTGCAGTCCATGACGACGACCCGTACCTCGGACATCGGCGCCACGCTGCAGCAGATAGCGGAACTCACCGCGTCCGGCTGCCAGATCGTCCGCGTCGCCTGCCCCACGCAGGACGACGCGGACGCCCTCGCGACCATCGCCCGCAAGTCGCAGATCCCGGTGATCGCGGACATCCACTTCCAGCCGAAGTACGTGTTCGCCGCCATCGAGGCCGGCTGTGCGGCGGTTCGCGTGAACCCGGGCAACATCAAGAAGTTCGACGACCAGGTCAAGGAGATCGCGCGGGCCGCCAAGGACCACGGCACGCCGATCCGGATCGGTGTCAACGCCGGTTCGCTGGACCGGAGACTGCTGGAGAAGTACGGCAAGGCGACCCCGGAGGCGCTGGTGGAGTCGGCGCTGTGGGAGGCGTCGCTCTTCGAGGAGCACGGCTTCCGCGACATCAAGATCTCCGTCAAGCACAACGACCCGGTCGTGATGATCGAGGCCTACCGGCAGCTCGCCGAACAGTGCGACTACCCGCTGCACCTGGGCGTCACGGAGGCCGGTCCCGCCTTCCAGGGCACGATCAAGTCGGCGGTGGCCTTCGGGGCGCTGCTGTCCCGGGGCATCGGGGACACCATCCGGGTGTCGCTGAGCGCGCCGCCCGTCGAGGAGGTCAGGGTCGGCATCCAGATCCTTCAGGCGCTGGGGCTGCGGCAGCGGCGGCTGGAGATCGTCTCCTGTCCGTCCTGCGGCCGGGCCCAGGTGGACGTGTACAAGCTGGCCGAGGAGGTCACCGCCGGGCTGGACGGCATGGAAGTGCCGCTCCGGGTCGCGGTGATGGGGTGTGTGGTCAACGGTCCGGGCGAGGCCCGCGAGGCCGACCTCGGAGTTGCCTCGGGCAACGGAAAGGGCCAGATCTTCGTCAAGGGCGAGGTCGTCAAGACCGTCCCCGAGTCGAAGATCGTGGAGACCCTCGTCGAGGAGGCCATGAAGCTCGCCGAGCGGACGAGCCCCGCAGACCAAGTGAGTTGAGGCAAGGCACGGACCGAGAGGGGGCCCGAGCGTGACCATTCTGGAGAAGATCCGGGGACCACGCGACCTGAAGGCGCTGTCCGAGGCGGAACTCGGTGAACTGTCCGAGGAAATACGTGAGTTCCTGGTGCACGCGGTGTCGAGGACCGGCGGTCACCTCGGCCCCAACCTGGGCGTCGTGGAACTGTCCATCGCGCTCCACCGGGTCTTCGAGTCACCGGTCGACCGCATCCTGTGGGACACCGGCCACCAGAGCTACGTGCACAAGCTCCTGACCGGCCGTCAGGACTTCTCCAAGCTGCGCGGCAAGGGCGGACTGTCCGGCTACCCCTCGCGCGAGGAGTCCGAGCACGACGTCATCGAGAACAGCCACGCCTCCACCGCGCTCGGCTGGGCCGACGGACTCGCCAAGGCCCACCAGGTGCTGGGGGAGAAGGGCCACGTGGTCGCGGTCATCGGCGACGGCGCGCTGACCGGCGGCATGGCCTGGGAAGCGCTCAACAACATCGCCGCGGCCAAGGACCGGCCGCTGATCATCGTCGTCAACGACAACGAGCGGTCGTACGCCCCCACCATCGGCGGCCTCGCCAACCACCTGGCCACGCTGCGCACCACCGACGGCTACGAGAAGCTCCTCGCCTGGGGCAAGGACATGCTCCAGCGCACCCCGGTCGTCGGCTCCACGCTGTACGAGTCCCTGCACGGCGCGAAGAAGGGCTTCAAGGACGCCTTCGCCCCGCAGGGCATGTTCGAGGACCTGGGCCTGAAGTACCTCGGGCCGATCGACGGCCACGACATCGGCGCCGTCGAGTCCGCGCTGCGCCGCGCGAAACGCTTCCACGGTCCGGTCCTGGTCCACTGCCTCACCGTCAAGGGCCGCGGCTACGAGCCCGCCCTCGCGCACGAGGAGGACCACTTCCACACCGTCGGCGTGATGGACCCGCTCACCTGCGCACCGCTCACCCCGGCGGGCGGCCCCTCCTGGACCTCGGTGTTCGGCGAGGAGATCGTGCGGATCGGCGAGGAGCGCGAGGACGTCGTGGCGATCACGGCGGCCATGCTGCACCCGGTCGGCCTCGGGAAGTTCGCCGAGCGCTTCCCGGACCGGGTGTGGGACGTGGGCATCGCCGAACAGCACGCCGCCGTCTCCGCGGCCGGCCTCGCGACCGGCGGGCTGCACCCCGTCGTCGCCGTCTACGCCACCTTCCTCAACCGCGCCTTCGACCAGCTGCTGATGGACGTCGCCCTGCACCGCTGCGGGGTCACCTTCGTCCTGGACCGGGCCGGCGTCACCGGCGTCGACGGGCCCTCCCACAACGGCATGTGGGACATGTCCGTCCTCCAGGTCGTCCCGGGACTCAGGATCGCCGCCCCGCGCGACGCCGACCAGTTGCGCGCCCAGCTGCGCGAGGCGGTCGCCGTGGACGACGCGCCCACCCTGGTCCGCTTCCCGAAGGAGTCCGTCGGCCCGTCCCTCCCGGCGCTCGGCCGCGTCGGCGGCATGGACGTCCTGCACCGCGCCGAAGAGCCCGAGGTGCTGCTGGTGGCCGTCGGCGTGATGGCCTCCGTGTGCCTCCAGGCCGCCGAGCTGCTCGAAGCCCGCGGCATCGGGTGCACGGTGGTCGACCCGCGCTGGGTCAAGCCGGTCGACCCCGCGCTGCCGGGCCTCGCCGCCGGGCACCGCCTGGTGGCCGTCGTCGAGGACAACAGCCGGGCGGCGGGCGTCGGTTCGGCGGTGGCGCTGGCCCTGGGCGACGCCGACGTGGACGTGCCGGTACGGCGGTTCGGCATCCCGGAGCAGTTCCTCGCGCACGCCAAGCGCGGCGAGGTGCTGGCCGACATCGGTCTCACGCCCGTCGAGATCGCCGGGCGGATCAGCGCGAGCCTGGCCGTCAAGGACGTCGGCGGCGCAGTCAAGGAGAGTGAATGACCACCGAGTTCGACCTCGGCGCCCTGCTCGCCGAGCGCGGAGCCGAGCGCTACGAGCTGCACGCGCGGCACCTCAATCCGCAGCTGCCGCGCATGCTGCACACCATCGGCTTCGACAAGGTCTACGAGCGTGCCGAGGGAGCGCACTTCTTCGACGCGGAGGGCAACGACTACCTGGACATGCTCGCCGGGTTCGGCGTGATGGGCCTCGGCCGCCACCACCCGGTCGTCCGCAAGGCGCTGCACGACGTCCTGGACCTGGACCTCGCCGACCTCACCCGCTTCGACTGCCAGCCGCTGCCCGGCCTGCTCGCCGAACGGCTGCTGGCCCACAGCCCGCACCTGGACCGCGTCTTCTTCGGCAACAGCGGCACCGAGGCGGTCGAGACCGCCCTGAAGTTCGCCCGGTACGCCACCGGCAGACCGCGCGTCCTCTACTGCGACCACGCCTTCCACGGCCTGACCACCGGATCCCTCTCGGTCAACGGCGAGAACGGCTTCCGCGACGGCTTCGCCCCGCTGCTGCCCGACACCGCCGTACCGCTCGGCGACCTCGACGCCTTGGCGCGCGAGCTGGCGAAGGGCGACGTCGCCGCGCTGATCGTCGAGCCGATCCAGGGCAAGGGCGTCCACGAGGCGCCACCGGGCTATCTGCGGGCCGCGCAGGAGCTGCTGCACCGGCACAAGGCGCTGCTCATCGCCGACGAGGTGCAGACGGGCCTGGGCCGCACCGGTGACTTCTACGCGTACCAGCACGAGGACGGCGTCGAACCCGACCTGGTGTGCGTCGCCAAGGCCCTCTCCGGCGGCTATGTGCCCGTCGGCGCCACCCTCGGCAAGGAGTGGATCTTCAAGAAGGTCTACTCGTCCATGGACCGGGTGCTGGTGCACTCGGCCAGCTTCGGCTCCAACGCCCAGGCGATGGCGTGCGGGCTCGCCGTGCTCTCGGTCATGGAGAACGAGCAGATCGTCGCCGGCGTGCGCAGGACCGGCGAGCTGCTGAAGTCCCGGCTCGCCGCGCTGGTCGACACCTACGAGCTGCTCGCCGACGTCCGGGGCCGGGGCCTGATGATCGGCATCGAGTTCGGCAAGCCGTCCTCGCTGAAGCTGCGCAGCCGCTGGGCCATGCTCCAGGCGGCCCGCAAGGGGCTGTTCGCCCAGATGGTCGTCGTACCGCTGCTGCAGAAGCACCGCATCCTCACGCAGGTCTCCGGTGACCACCTGGAGGTGATCAAGCTCATTCCGCCCCTGGTGGTCGACGAGGCCGACGTGAACCGGTTCGTGGACGCCTTCACCGCGGTCATGGACGACGCGCACAGCGGTGGCGGCCTGATGTGGGACTTCGGCAAGACCCTGATCAAGCAGGCGGTGGCCAACCGCTGACGGGGGTGCCGGCCGGTACGGCGCTCCACGCTCTTTTGCCTCAGAGGCAAGAAAATTGCCTCTGAGGCAAGGCTGCTGCTGAATAGAGGCATGAACGCCTCAGACGCCGCGCCGGCGACGGGCCCGGCTCCGGAGGACGGCCTGCCCGCCGTCGCGCCGCAGCTGCGCGCCCTGCGCCGGCGCGCGGGCCTCACGCTGGAGGCCGCGGCCCGCGACGCCGGGCTCTCCCCGGCCCACCTGTCCCGGCTGGAGACCGGGCAGCGTCAGCCGTCGCTGCCGATGCTGCTCGCGCTCGCCCGTATCTACGGTACGACGGTCTCCGAGCTCCTCGGTGAGACGGCCGCCGACCGGGACGCGATCGTGCGCGCCGCCGACATGGAGCCGACCCGCGCGGGCGGGTGGACGTACGTCCAGGCCGGGGCCCCCGGCCGCGGCATGCAGGCCCTGCGCGTGCGGGTGCCGTACGGCTCGCAGGGCGACATCGTGCGCGTGCACCCCGGCGAGGAGTGGCTCTACGTCCTCAAGGGGCGCCTGCGCCTGCGTCTCGGCGACACCGCGCACCTGCTGGGGCCCGGTGACAGCGCGCACTTCGACTCGCTCACCCCGCACCGCCTCGCCGCCGAGCACCACGACGGCGTGGAGCTGCTGTTCGTCCACACCCTGCTACAGAGCCCCACGGCCACGCTGTGCCTGGGCCCGCTGACCGGAGAGCTGCCATGAGCAACTTCGAGGAGAAGTTCCCCCGATCCCTGTGGATCCGGCTGATCATCTACATCGCCCTCGGGCACGTGCTGGCCGCTTTCCTCTACCTGCTGTTCGCGCTGGGCGGCAAGGGATAGGGCGCAACCGGCGGCCGGCGTCCTCCCGTCAGTCCAGCAGGCGGGCGCGCAGGCGCTCGCGGGCACCGGGGGTGAGGCCGAGTCCCTCGGCCAGGTAGGCGTCGACGTCGCCCCAGGTCTCCTCGATGCTCGCGAACGCCGCCTCCAGGTACTCGGCGCGGGCGTCGAAGAGCGGGTCGAGGAGCTCCATCACCTCGGGGGTGTACGCCGTGTGCGCGCTGCCGCTGCGGCGCACCCGGTAGCGGCGGTGCGCGGCGCCCGACTCCAGGTAGTCGGCGACGATCGCGTCCCGCTCCACCCCGAGCGCGAGGAGCGTGACCGCCACGGAGATGCCCGCGCGGTCCTTGCCGGCCGCGCAGTGCATCAGCGCGGGCACGCTGTCGTCGGCCAGCGCGTGCAGCACGCGCGCGTGCTCGGCGGTGCGCTCCGTGACGATCTTCCGGTAGGAGGCGATCATCCGGGCCGCGCCCTTGCCGTCGTCCAGGATCGCGCGCAGCTGGTCGAGGTCGCCGTCGCGGACCATCTTCCAGAACTCGGCGCCGTCCGCCGGGTCGCTCAGCGGCAGGTTCACGTTCCGCACGCCGGGCAGCTCGACGTCCGGGCCCTCCAGTTTGTGGTCGGCCGCGTTACGGAAGTCGAAGATCGTGTGCAGGCCCAGGGAGGCGAGGAAGGCCGCGTCCTCCTCCGTCGCGTGCGCCAGGTGCCCGCTGCGGAACAGCACGCCGTGCCGCACCCGCCGGCCGTCCGTGGTCGGCAGCCCGCCCACGTCACGGAAATTGCGCACTCCGGCCAGCTCCGGCTCGGTCGAAGGGACCTGCTGCGTCACGGGGGCTCCTCCCGGTCGGTCCCCGCCGTCGCGGCTCGGCGGCGGGAGCTCCGACGACCATACGGCATCGATTTCCTCGGGCAATGAGTTGTCCACAGGCATTGTCAGAGGGGTCCGCGGCCCTTGATGATGTTGGCACTTGAGCGGATCTGTTGGCACCTGTGAGGTCTCGATGGTGGACATCGCCGAAAACGGTCGTACGTGGCTCCTGTCGGGCCCCAGCAGCAGCTATGCCCTGCATCTCACCGACGCGGACGAGCTGCTGCACCTGCACTGGGGGCCGCGGATCGCCCTCGCCGACGCCGAGGCGCTCGCGGTGAGCCCGCTGCCCGGCTACTGGCCCTTCGAGTCCCCGCTCGACGGCCGCGAGGAGTACCCCGTCGAGGGCGGCCCCCGCTTCGTGCGCCCCGCCCTGTCCGTCCGCACCGAGGAGCGGCGCGGCACCGAGTGGCGCTTCGTGTCGTCCGACACCACGCAGGACGGCGAGCTGCGGCTGCGCTTCGACGACGACGGCGTGGCGATCACCCTGCACTACCGGATGCGCGCTGACGTCGTGGAGCGCTGGGTGACCGTCGAGAACGGCGCCCACGCGCGCGTGGAGCTGCTGCGGGCCGACGCGGCCACCTGGACCCTGCCCGACCGCGAGGGCTGGCGGCTGTCCCAGCTGCACGGCCGCTGGGCCGCGGAGTCCCGGCTCACCACCTCCCCCCTCACCTACGGCGAGAAGGTCATCGGCAGCCGCCGCGGCCACACCGGCCACCAGCACCTGCCCTGGGTGGCCCTCGACACCGACGCCACCGAGGAACGCGGCGAGGTCTACGGCTGCGCGCTCGGCTGGTCCGGCTCCTGGCGCATAGCGGTCGCCCAGCTCCCGGACGCGCGCGTGCAGATCACCGGCGGCGCCGGCTACGACGACTCCGGGCTGCTGCTCCTCGCGCCCGGGGAGTCGTACACCACCCCGGTCTTCGCGGGGCTGTGGAGCGACGGCGGCTTCGGCGGCGCGAGCCGGGCCTGGCACGCCTACCAGCGGGCGTACGTCATCCCGGACGCCGGGCAGGACCGGCCCGTGCTGTTCAACTCCTGGGAGGCCACCTTCTTCGACATCTCCGAGGAGCAGCAGCTCGCGCTCGCCCGCCGGGCCGCCGACATCGGGATCGAGCTGTTCGTCGTCGACGACGGCTGGTTCGGCGCCCGCACCAGCGACCGCGCCGGCCTCGGCGACTGGACCCCCAACCCCGACCGCTTCCCGCAGGGCCTCAAGCCGCTCGCCGACCAGGTGCACGGGCTCGGC
Organism: Streptomyces sp. NPDC047841; assembly: GCF_040704085.1. NCBI lineage: Bacteria > Bacillati > Actinomycetota > Actinomycetes > Kitasatosporales > Streptomycetaceae > Streptomyces > Streptomyces sp. NPDC047841. The sequence goes on along the minus strand of NZ_JBEYRP010000003.1, from coordinate 455,751 downwards.
ATGCGGTTCGGCATCTGGGTCGAGCCCGAGATGGTCAACCCGGACAGCGACCTGTACCGGGCCCACCCGGACTGGGTGCAGTACCAGCCGGGACGGAAGCGTACGGAACTGCGCAATCAGCTCGTGCTCAACCTCGCGCGCGAGGACGTGCAGGAGTACTTGTGGGAGCAGCTGGACACCCTGCTGTCCAGCGCCCCCATCGACTACGTGAAGTGGGACTTCAACCGCTGCTTCACCGACGCCGGCTGGCCCGGGGAGCCGTACCCGCAGCGCCTGTGGGTGGACCACGTCCGCGCCCTGTACGCCCTGCTGGACCGGTTGCGCGCCGCGCACCCCGGGGTCGCCTTCGAGTCCTGCTCGGGCGGCGGCGGCCGGATCGACCTCGGCGTGCTCGGCCGCACCGACCAGGTGTGGACCTCCGACAACACCGACCCGCTGGACCGGCTCGCCATCCAGCACGGCTTCACGCAAGTCCACCCCGCGCGCGTGATGGCGGCCTGGGTCACCGACAGCCCGAACACCCAGCTCAACGGACGCGCCAGCTCGCTGCGCTTCCGGTTCGTCAGCGCCATGGCGGGCGTGCTCGGGGTCGGCGGCGACCTGACGGAGTGGAGCGCGGAGGAACTGGCCGAGGCCCGGCGGTGGGTGGAGCTGTACAAGGAGATCCGCCCGGTCGTGCAGCACGGGGAGCTGTACCGGCTGCGGCCCCCGGCGGGGGGTCTGAGCGCCGTGCAGTACGTCCGTGGCGAGGAGACCGTCGTCCTGGCCTGGCTTCAGGCGCAGAGCTACGGCGAGCCGGTGCCGGCGGTGCGGCTGCGCGGGCTCGACCCGACGGCGTCGTACGAGAACCCCGAGACGGGCGAAGTGCACCGCGGTGCCGTACTGCTGCACCACGGGCTGCGCACCGGGCTCAAGGGCGACCTGGACGCGACGGTCATCCGGCTGCGCCGTATCTGATCCTTGCGCGGGCGTGGCCCGTGAGGAGGGGCGTACAAGGCCGGGCCCGCGACCCCGGGTCCGGCCTTCGGTGTACCGTGCAACTTCTATTCCTGGCTTTGCGAACTCTTTAAGAGTGGCTCATCTCACCGTTCGTCAAGTCCGGCTTACGGTCGCGTAGGTCACATCCGAAGGTGAATCATGGTCCGACGTGGCAGACGATTCGAAGAATGACAGCAGATCAGTGATCGGGTCGTACGTGGCGGTGGGGGACAGCTTCACCGAGGGCGTCGGCGACCCCGGCCCCGACGGGGCGTTCGTGGGCTGGGCCGACCGGTTCGCGGTCCTGCTCGCCGACCGGCGTCCCGAGGGCGACTTCCAGTACGCCAACCTCGCCGTGCGCGGGAAGCTGCTGGACCAGATCGTGGCCGACCAGGTGCCGCAGGCCATCGACCTGGCTCCGGACCTGATCTCCTTCTGCGCGGGCGGCAACGACATCATCCGCCCCGGCACCGACCCCGACGAGGTGGCCGAGCGCTTCGAACGCGCCCTGGCCCGGCTGACGCAGGCCGCCGGCACGGTGATGGTGACGACCGGCTTCGACACCCGTGGCGTCCCCGTCCTCAAGCACCTCCGCGGCAAGATCGCCACCTACAACGGTCACGTCCGCGCCATCGCCGACCGGTACGGCTGCCCCGTCCTCGACCTGTGGTCCCTCAAGTCCGTGCAGGACCGCAGGGCCTGGGACAGCGACCGGCTGCACCTCTCGCCCGAGGGGCACACGCGCGTGGCGCTGCGCGCGGGACAGGTCCTCGGCCTGGACGTCCCGGCCGACCCGGAGCAGCCGTGGCCGCCGCTGCCGCCCCGGGGCACACTGGAGATCCGCCGCGACGACGTCCAGTGGGCGCGGGAGTACCTCGTCCCCTGGATCGGCCGCCGGCTGCGCGGTGAGTCCTCGGGCGACCACGTGACCGCCAAGGGCACGCTGTCACCGGACGACATCAGGATGCGGATCGCCGCGGTGGCCTGACCCGGCCGCCCCACCGCCCCGCCACGGCCCGCGCCCGCACCACCGGCGCGGGCCGTTGTCGCAGATCACCGGCGGCGCCGGGTCGGGGGGCTCGGCGAACAGGAGCGGCAGCCGGACGACTGCGTCCGGCAGCGCGGGCGGAGCGTCGCCGGCGGCGCGGTCGCTCCAGGCCGGGCCTGAACAGCCGGCCCCCGGCTTCGGTCTCCGGCTGGAACTCCGCGCTGGGCCGGCCCGGCACGCCCGTCCCGACGGGGAGCACCGCCATCGACGGCGTCCTCGTGCCGAAGGCCGACCGGTCGGATCCGCCGGCGCTCTGCGTCCCGGGCCGCCCCGGGCCCCGCGGGGGAACGGTGCTGCACTGGACGCGGCACCGCGGAGACTCCGCGCCCCGGTGCCGGCGTGTCCGCGTAAGGTCGCGGCGGCGGTTCCGCGGAGACCCGCGCGTCAGCGCCGCCTGTCCGTCAACGCACCGCGTTCCAGGCCCAGTTCGCGCGCGAGGGCGTCGTCCACCCACTCCTGCGCCCGGGACCGGGGCACCGCGCCCGGGTACGACGTGAGCTGCACCGCCAGCCCGTCCAGCAGCGCGGTCAGCCGCAGTGCCGTGCCGGCCGGGTCCGCGCACGCGAACTCACCGGCCGCCACGCCCTCGGCGATGACGCCGGCGATCGCCGCCTTCCACTGCTCGTCCAGCTCCCGGGTGACCTGCCGCAGTGCGGGCTCGCGCAGGGACACCGCCCAGCCCTCGATCCACAGCCGCCAGCCCTTGGCCTGTCCGGTCGGCGCGTACCAGCGCACCGCCGACCGCAGCCGGCGCAGCGCGGTGGTCCGCCGGTCCAGCAGCCTGCGCAGGCGCGCGAGATCGTCCTCGGCCGCGTAGGTGAACGCGGCGGCGACCAGCTTCTCCTTCGTGGAGAAGTGGTACAGCACCAGCGCGTTGCTCACCCCGAGGGCCGCGGCCACGTCGGCGATCCTGACCGCCGCCACGCCCCGCGCCTCGATCTGCCCGATGGCTGCCCGCAGCAGCTCCTCCCGCCGCTCGGCCACGCTCAACCGCACTCTCGCCACGCGGTCACCCTAGTCGTTGCCCCCGGTGCCGCCGAAGCCGTCGCACGGCAGGGCCGTCACCGGTACCGGCCGAACCGTTCCGCGATCACCGGCAACCGGTCCGCCACCAAGGCGTGCGCAGCCGTGCGCGGGGTCGTACCGTCGGCCTGCGCGCGGTCCAGCATCCGGCCGGTCAGGGCGCGCATCGAGCGCCGGACGTGGGCGAGCGCCTCGTCGGCGTCCGCGCCGATGTCGCCGAACAGGGTCCACCACCACCAGGCGTTCGTCGCGGAGTTGACCACCACGTCCGGCAGGACCGTCACCCCGCGCGCGGTCAGCAGCGCCTCCGCCTCGGGCAGCACGGGCATGTTGGCGGCCTCGACGATCCAACGCGCCCGGATCCGCTCCTGGTTCGCACGGTCGACGGCGTACGACACGGCGGCCGGCACCAGCACCTCCGCCTCCGCGGACAGCCAGGCGTCGCCGGGCAGTTCGCGGTCACCGGGGCGCAACGCCCCGCGGTCCACGGTGCCGTAGCCGTCCCGCGCCGCCAGCAGCGCCTCGACGTCGAGCCCCGCCGGGTTGGCGATCGTGCCCTTGATGTCGGCGACGGCCACGACGCTCAGGCCCGCGCGCGCGAGGAAGCGCGCGGTGGCCCCGCCCATCGTGCCGAGACCCTGCACGGCGACCCGGGTGCCCGGATACGGCACCGCCGCCCGGTCCAGGGCCGTCAGCACCGACTCGGCGACCCCGCAGCCGCCCACCAGTTCGTCCAGGCCGATGCCGTCCACCCGCACCGCGAAGGCGTCCGCGAGCCGCTGGCGGGCCGCGGCCTCGTCGTCCAGCAGCGGGTAGACCGCCTGGATCGAGGAGACCAGGCCCGCCTCGGCCGCCGCGCGGTCCACCAGGGCCTGGGTGAGACCCAGGTCCTCGCCGGTGGTCCAGCAGCTCTCGACGTACGGCCGCACGGCGCGCAGATAGCGCACGAGGAGCCCGTACGCCTCCGGGTCCCGGGGGTCGCAGTCGATGCCGCCCTTGGCACCGCCGAGCGGGACGTAGCGGCTCCCGGGGTCGTAGTGCAGGGCCTCCTTCATCGTCATGCCGCGGGCGAGTCCGGTGACCTCCTCCAGCGTGCAGCCGGGCCGCATCCGCAGCCCGCCGCTCGCCACGCCCCGCACCAGCCGGTCCACGACCAGGAAGCCCTGGCGACCGGTGACGTGATCGGTCCAGACGAGCGACAGCGAAGGGGCGGTGAGGGGGGTGGTCATGGGGCTTCCTCGGGGGAGCGATGAGGTGATCACCTGAACGGCGAGTCAGTATCCGGAGCCGGTTGGGACCCTGTCAACGCGCGGAAGGGAGCTTCGGCAGCGGACGGCGCACCCCCGCGGACCCTCGCCGCCTGCGCGGCCGACCATAATGGGGGACCTCACCCACTCCACCGGGAGGTACCGTGACCGGTCTGCGTTCCGCGAGCTCCGGGCTCCGCGCGCTGCGGCCCGCTGCGTTCGGAGCGGACCCGGGGGGTGAGCGCATGGCACGCATCCGCCGCTCACCGCATTTCAAGGACGGCGTCTTCCAGAACCCCGGCGGCCCCGCCCGCACCCGGCCCACCGGGTCCTCGCTGGACCTCGCGAAGGTGTTCCTGGACAAGGACACCCGGCCGCTGCGCGCCCCCAAGGGCATCGTCCCGGTGCACCCCACGACCTTCGCCGACCTGGCCAAGCCGCCCGCCACCGGACTGCGGCTGACCTGGATGGGCCACTCCAGCGTGCTCGCCGAGATCGACGGTCACCGCGTCCTGTTCGACCCCGTCTGGGGCGAGCGCTGCTCCCCGTTCCCCTTCGCCGGTCCCAAGCGGCTCCACCCGGTGCCGCTGCCGCTGGCCGCGCTCGGCCCGGTCGACGTCGTCGTCATCTCGCACGACCACTACGACCACCTGGACCTGCCGACCATCAAGGCGCTGGCCGGCACGGACACCCTGTTCGCCGTGCCGCTCGGCGTGGGCGCCCACCTCGAACACTGGGGCGTCTCCCCGGACCGGCTGCGCGAACTGGACTGGCACGAGTCCACCCGGGTCGGCGGCCTCACCCTCACCGCCACCCCGGCCCGCCACTTCTGCGGCCGGGGCCTGCGCAACACCCAGCACACCCTCTGGGCGTCCTGGGCCGTCGCCGGCGAGGAGCACCGGATCTACCACAGCGGCGACACCGGCTACTTCGACGGCTTCAAGGACATCGGCGCCGCCCACGGCCCGTTCGACGCCACGATGATCCAGATCGGGGCGTACAGCGAGTTCTGGCCCGACATCCACATGACCCCGCAGGAGGGCCTGCGCGCCCACCTCGACCTCCAGGGCGGCGCGCCGCACGGCGTCCTGCTGCCGATCCACTGGGGCACCTTCAACCTCGCCCCGCACCCCTGGGCCGAGCCGGGGGAGTGGACCAAGGAGGCCGCCGAGGAGGCCGGCCAGGCGGTGGCCCTGCCCCGGCCGGGCGAGCCGTTCGAGGCTTCAGGCAAGCTGCCGGCCGAGGCGTGGTGGCGGAGCGCGTCGGGGGACGTACGGCGCACCTGGCGCTCGGTCGGCGCGTTCGTGGCGGAGCCGCCCACGCGCGACACCGGCGCCTGACCGGCCGGCCGGGGCCGGGGGGCGTCCGGGGCCCTGGCCCCGGCTCACCCAGTTCGGCTGTCCGGCGTACGCCGGCATGCCGCTCGACCCCTGACCCAGGGCATGGCCAAAGCCAACACGTTGAGTGATGATCGGGGTGGACCGGGTCGCGCGGAGGGGCCCGGAGGCCGCCGCGCGGGCGGCGCCGGGAGCGTGCCCCCGCGCGCGTGCGCCGCGCGGGGAGAGCGCGATGGGCCGGGGTGATCGGCCAACCTTTCCGTTCCTGACCGCTTGTGACCAGGGTGGATCGCCCCTGACTTGATTCTGCCCGGTCCCGGGCGGCGGCCATCGGACCTTCGTGCGGCGCCTCATACCAGAGCGGGACGCTGCTGGGGTGACTTTGTCAACTGCCCACCGCACATGATGCTCAGGCGACTACTGTGAGTGTCCGCCGGGTGACGCGCGGCCGGGTGCACCGGCCCCGTCGGCCGGCAGCGATGACGCGTGCCCGCATCGACGCATGCCCGCACGGCGCACCGCACGAGGACACAGGCCCGACGGACCAGTACGAGGACGCAGATGTCTCACCTCCGAGCACCGGCCGCCCGCGCCGATCGCCGCGAGGGCGGCCGGCACGGGCGACCGGTCGCCCGACCCGCTCCCGCACTGCCCGAGACGCACATACGGCCCCAGCTGATGCGGCTCGCCGTCCTGCCGCCCCTCGCGGTCGCGCTGAGCGGCACCGCAGCGGTGCTCTTCAGCATCCGCTCCACCGGCGTGCGCACCGGCCCCCTGCTGTGGGCCGTGCTCGCCGGATCGGTCACCGTGGCGGTCGCCGGCATCCTGATCGCCGCCGTGGCCGCCGACCGCACCGCCCGCTCGGTCGCCGACCGCGTCGACGCGCTGCGCCGCACCGCCGCGCGCGGCGAGGCCGACCTGCACGCCCTGGTCGACGCGCTGCGGCAGGGCGAGACCCCGCCGCAGCGCGGCCCGCGCCGCCGGCCGCCCGCCGACGCCGACGACTTCGAGCTGCTCGCCGCCGATCTGGCGCGCGCGTACGACGGCGCCGTCACCGCCGTCGTACGGGCCGCCCAGCTCTCCAGCCAGACCGGCAGCCAGCAGAAGCTGGAGGTGTTCGTCAACCTGGCGCGGCGGCTCCAGTCCCTGGTGCACCGGGAGATCTCGACCCTGGACGACCTGGAGAACGAGATCGAGGACCCCGATCTGCTCAAGGGGCTCTTCCACGTCGACCACCTGGCCACCCGCGTCCGCCGGCACGCCGAGAACCTCGCCGTGCTCGGCGGCGCGGTCTCGCGGCGGCAGTGGAGCAACCCCGTCAGCATGACCGAGGTGCTGCGCTCCGCCATCGCCGAGGTCGAGCAGTACTCCCGCGTCAGGCTGGTGCCGCCCATCGCCGGCGAACTGCGCGGCCACGCCGTGGCCGACGTCATCCACCTGCTCGCCGAACTCATCGAGAACGCCACGGTGTTCTCCGCCCCGCACACCCAGGTGCTGCTCCGCGCCAACCTCGTCACCTCCGGGCTCGCCGTGGAGGTCGAGGACCGCGGCCTGGGCATGCCCGTCGCCGAGCAGGAGCGGATGAACGCCGTGCTCGCCGACCCCGACCAGGTCAACGTCGCCAGCCTGCTGGCCGACGGCCGCATCGGGCTCTACGTCGTCTCCCAGCTCGCCCGCCGGCACAGCATCCACGTGCGGCTGCAGACCAACATCTACGGCGGGGTGCAGGCCGTCCTCGTCGTGCCGCAGGCCCTGCTGGGCAACGCGCCGGGCGTGCCGGGCGCGGTCGCCGGGACCGCCGTACCGCAGCCGCAGCCGCAGCGGTCGGGGGAGGCCGGGGCGCCGCAGGTAAGCCGGGCGATGGCATCCGCGCCGCCCCCCGCGCCCGCGCCTTCGCCAGGTCCCGTGAGCGGCACCGAAGCGGGGGGTGCCGCACAGGGCGGGCGTGGCTCCGCGCAGGGCGGCGGGGACCGGGCCGGCGAGGCGGCCGGGGCCGGGACGGGCGGCGGGCAGACCGCGGCGACCGGGCGGCGCAGGCACGCCCAGCGGGGCCCGGGGCGCCGTGGGACCGAGAGCGGCGCGCGAGTGCGGCACGGAAGTGACCCGGCCCCGCTTCCCGTGCGCGGTGCCCAGGAGGCGCGGCCCACACCCGCCGAGGCCGTGCCCGGCATCAGCGCCGAGGACCGGGCGGCGGTGGAGGCGCACACGGGCGTCCTGCCCACCCCGCGCGTCGGCCCGGTCCGCGGCAGCATGGACAAGCCCCAACTGCCCCGCCGGCGCGCCCAGGAGCACATCGTGCCCCAGCTGCGCGGCGGACCGCTGCCCCGCCAGGAGAGCGACACCGTCGCCGGCCACGACCCCGGCCTGATGGCTGCCTTCCAGCGCGGCATCGGACTCGCGGAGGCCCAGCAGAGCCTGGAGGCCGAGCAGACGGAGCCGGGGTTCCGCGAGCCGGGGTTCCGGGAGACAGAGTCCGAGAAGACGGCGTACGAGAAGACGGCTTACGAGAAGACGGGGTACGAGACGGCGTACGGGCACATGGGCTCGGCCCACATGGATGCTGAGCACAGGGCAGGCGCGCACCTCCCGGCGTCCACGCCGGGACCGGCCGAGCCGACGCGCGAACGCCCCGAGCACGGCGATCCGGACCACATGGAGTCGCGGCACATGCGTCAGGCGCACATGGGTCAATTGCACATGGGCCAGGAGCACACAGGCCAAGCGCACCCGAGTCAGACGCACATGGGGTCGGACTACACGGGTGCGGACCACATGGGCCCGGACCACATGGGCCCGGGCCACACCGGCCCGGACCGCCCGGCCCAGGGCTACCCCGGTGCGCACCACATGGGACCGGGCCACATGTCCACCGACCACACAGCCCAGCCCCCCACTGCCCAGCCCCCCACTACTCCGGACCCCACCACACAGCACGTCGCCCCCATACCCCAGGCGCGCGCCCACGCGCCCGCAGCCGACGGTGTTCGCGGCAGCGGCCGGACCGAGGGGGGCGCGCCGGCCGGATGACCGCCTCCGCCCCCGCACCCCTGCGCCGTACCCCCACCCCCACCCCCAGCGCTCCCGCTGGTCTTCGTACCCCAAGGAGTCGATCCACCATGGCGAGCGATGCGCCGACCGTCCACGCCTCCGATCTCGACTGGCTGCTGAGCGGCCTCGTGCAGCGCGTACCGCACACCACCAGCGCGGTGCTCCTGTCCTGCGACGGACTGGTGAAGTCCGTGCACGGCCTGGACGCCGACAGCGCCGACCACATGGCGGCCCTGGCCTCCGGTCTGTACTCCCTCGGCCGCAGTGCGGGCGTCCGGTTCGGCGACGGCGGGGACGTCCGCCAGGTCGTCGTCGAACTCGACGCGACCCTGCTGTTCGTCACCACCGCCGGCTCCGGCACCTGCCTCGCCGTGCTGGCGGGCCGCGAGGCCGACGCCGCGGTGCTCGGCTACGAGATGGCGATGCTGGTCAAGAGCGTCCGCCCCTACCTGGTCACCGCGCCCCGGCAGCACGCCGTCGAATCCACGGCGACGAGGCCCTGAGCGTGGCCGCGGCCGGCGACGGACCCTGGCTGGACGACGCGGCCGGACGGCTCGTGCGGCCGTTCACGGTGAGCAACGGCCGCACCGAACCCAGCATCGCCCTCGACCTGATGTCGCAGGTGATGGCCACCGGCGTCACCCCGCTCGGCTACCTCGCCCCCGAGCACGCGCAGGCGCTCGACCTGTCCCGCGCGCCCGTCTCGGTGGCCGAGGTCGCCGCCCAGCTGAAACTGCCCGCCGTGGTCACCAAGGTGCTGCTCTCCGACCTGGTCGACTGCGGCGCGCTGACCACCAAGCCGCCCGTGTACCACCACACCCCCACTGACCGGTCTCTGCTGGAGGCAGTGCTCGATGGACTACGACGACAGCTCTGACCCGTTCCCGACCGCGCTCAAGATCCTGGTGGCGGGCGGGTTCGGCGTCGGCAAGACCACCTTCGTGGGCGCGGTCAGCGAGATCGCGCCGCTCAGCACGGAGGAGCTGCTCACCACGGTCAGCGTCGGCACGGACAGTCTCGACGGCGTCGAGAACAAGATGGAGACCACGGTCGCCATGGACTTCGGCCGGATCACCCTCGATCCGCACCATGTGCTGTACCTGTTCGGCACGCCGGGGCAGGAGCGGTTCTGGTTCATGTGGGACGAGCTGTCCGAGGGCGCGCTCGGCGCGGTGATCCTCGCCGACACCCGGCGCCTCCAGGACTGCTTCGCCGCCGTGGACTTCTTCGAGGAACGCGGGCTCGCCTTCGTCGTCGCCCTCAACGAGTTCGACGGCGCCCACCGCTACGAGCCGGAGGAGGTGCGGGCCGCCATCGACCTTGACCCGCAGATCCCGGTGGTCCGCTGCGACGCCCGGATCTCCAGCTCCGGGGTCCAGACCCTGCTCGTCCTCGTCCGCCACCTCCTCGCCCACGCCCCGGCGACCGCGCCCAGCCAGGGCGCCCACAGGTGATCCCGCCCTACCGCCCACGGAGCCCCTATATGAGGTACGCCCACAGCGACGGAGCCCGGCCATGAGCTACGAGCCGCCCCGGCCGGTCCGGGGTCTGCTGCTCACCCCCGAGGACAAGGAGGCGCCCGCCCGCGTCCACCGGTTGCGCCGGCTCGGCCTGGCGGACCGGCCCGACCCCGCGCTCGACGCCTTCGCGGGCCACCTCGCGCAGCTCACCGGCGCGCTCTACGCCATGGTCAACTTCATCGGCGAGGAGCACCAGTTCTTCGCGGGCCTGAGCGCCCCGGCCGTCTGCCCGGTCGTGCGGGACGACGGCACCAGCGCCGAGATCGGCCGGGCCCTGCCGCGCGACCACGGTTTCTGCCCCCATGTGGTGGTCCGCCGCAAGGCACTCGTCCTGGAGGACGTCGGCGACTACCCCCGGTTCGCGTGCAACCCGGTCGTCGACGGCTACGGCATCCGCTCCTACCTCGGCGCCCCCCTCATCGACAGCTCCGGCATGGCGCTCGGCACCGTGTGCGCGGCCGACACAGCGCCCCGCGCCTGGGGCAGGGCCGGCCTGGAGACCATCAAGGCACTCGCCGCCGATCTCGTCGTACGCCTCGAACGGAGCAGCGAGGACGGACTTCCTCTCTGACGCGGAGGACACCCGCGCGGGGCGGCGTGACGGGCGTTTTCGGGGGACGTGTAGGAAAGCTGAGGCGCCGGTTAAGAAAAGCTCGATGGACCCGGGCTCGCGCGTACGGCAGATTGCAGGGTGATTCCACCCCTCTGACCCGGTGCGGGCACCTTCGGCGCGCCCGCGGGCCGGGCCTCACCCACAGGAGCCGTAGCGTTGAAGGCGCTGGTCAAGGAGAAGGCGGAGCCGGGACTCTGGCTGACGGACGTCCCGGAGCCCGCCATCGGCCCCGGGGACGTCCTGATCAAGGTCATGCGGACCGGTATCTGCGGCACGGACCTGCACATCCGGTCGTGGGACGGCTGGGCCCGGCAGACGATCCGGACCCCGCTCGTGCTGGGCCACGAGTTCGTCGGGCAGGTGGTCGAGACCGGGCGGGACGTGACCGACATCCGCATCGGCGACCGGGTCAGCGGCGAGGGCCACCTGGTGTGCGGCAAGTGCCGCAACTGCCTGGCCGGCCGCCGGCACCTGTGCCGCGCCACCGTCGGTCTCGGCGTCGGCCGTGACGGCGCGTTCGCCGAGTACGTCGCCCTGCCCGCGACCAACGTCTGGGTGCACCGCGTCCCCGTCGACCTCGACGTCGCCGCGATCTTCGACCCGTTCGGCAACGCCGTGCACACCGCGCTGTCCTTCCCGCTGGTCGGCGAGGACGTGCTGATCACCGGCGCGGGCCCGATCGGCCTGATGGCCGCCGCCGTGGCCCGGCACGCGGGCGCCCGCAACGTCGTCGTCACCGACGTCAGCGAGGAGCGCCTGGAGATCGCCCGCAAGATAGGGGTGAGCCTGGCCCTGAACGTCGCCGAGTCCACCATCGCCGACGGACAGCGCGAACTGGGGCTGCGCGAGGGCTTCGACATCGGCCTGGAGATGTCCGGGCGGCCCGAGGCCATGCGCGACATGATCGCGAACATGACGCACGGCGGCCGGATCGCCATGCTCGGCCTGCCCGCCGAGGAGTTCCCGGTCGACTGGGCCCGGATCGTCACCTCGATGATCACCATCAAGGGCATCTACGGCCGCGAGATGTTCGAGACCTGGTACGCGATGTCGGTGCTGCTGGAGGGCGGCCTGGACCTGGCCCCCGTGATCACCGGCCGGTACGACTACCGCGACTTCGAGGCGGCCTTCGCCGACGCCGCGAGCGGCAGGGGCGGCAAGGTCATCCTGGACTGGACCGCGTAACCCCCTTCCCCCGCAAGCACCTTCAGGTATTCAGGAGCTCCCTCATGTTCGACACCGTCCGCGACGACCTGCGCGCCACCCTCGACGAGATCCGCGCCGCCGGCCTGCACAAGCCCGAGCGCGTCATCGGCACCCCGCAGTCCGCGACCGTGAACGTCACCGCCGGCGGCCGCCCCGGCGAGGTCCTCAACTTCTGCGCCAACAACTACCTCGGCCTCGCCGACCACCCCGACGTGATCGCCGCCGCCCACGCCGCCCTGGACCGCTGGGGCTACGGCATGGCCTCCGTCCGCTTCATCTGCGGAACCCAGGAGGTGCACAAGGAGCTGGAGGCCCGGCTGTCGGCCTTCCTCGGCCAGGAGGACACCATCCTGTACTCCTCCTGCTTCGACGCCAACGGCGGTGTCTTCGAGACCCTGCTCGGCGAGGAGGACGCGGTGATCTCCGACGCCCTCAACCACGCCTCCATCATCGACGGCATCCGCCTGTCCAAGGCCCGCCGCTTCCGCTACGCCAACCGCGACCTCGCGGACCTGGAGACCAAGCTCAAGGAGGCGTCCGACGCGCGGCGCCGCCTGATCGTCACCGACGGCGTGTTCTCCATGGACGGCTACGTCGCGCCCCTGGCGGAGATCTGCGACCTCGCCGACCGCTACGACGCGATGGTCATGGTCGACGACTCGCACGCCGTCGGCTTCGTCGGCCCGACCGGCCGCGGCACCCCCGAGCTGCACGGCGTCATGGACCGCGTCGACATCATCACCGGCACCCTCGGCAAGGCCCTCGGCGGGGCCTCCGGCGGTTACGTCGCCGCCCGCGCCGAGATCGTCGCCCTGCTGCGCCAGCGCTCCCGCCCCTACCTGTTCTCCAACACGCTCGCCCCGGTGATCGCCGCGGCCTCCCTGAAGGTCCTCGACCTGCTGGAGTCCGCCGACGACCTGCGCGTGCGGCTCGCCGAGAACACCGCGCTGTTCCGCCGCCGGATGACCGAGGAGGGCTTCGACATCCTCCCCGGCGACCACGCCATCGCCCCCGTCATGATCGGGGACGCGGCGAAGGCGGCCCGGATGGCCGAACTGCTGCTGGAGCGCGGGGTCTACGTGATCGGCTTCTCGTACCCGGTCGTCCCGCAGGGGCAGGCCCGCATCCGCGTCCAGCTGTCCGCCGCGCACTCCACCGAGGACGTCGACCGCGCGGTCGACGCGTTCGTCGCGGCGCGCGCCGAGCTGGCGGCCTGACCAGGGCGGACGCCCTGGGATAATGGGGGCATGATCGAGGCACGGCGGCTCCACATCCTCCGTGCGGTGGCCGACCACCGCACGGTCACCGCGGCGGCCGCCGCGCTCTACCTCACCCCCTCCGCCGTCTCCCAGCAGCTGACGGCCCTGGAGCAGGAGACCGGCCACCGCCTGGTCGAGCGCGGCGCCAGGGGCGTACGGCTCACCCCGGCGGGCGAGATCCTGCTCAGCCACACCAACGCGGTCCTCGCCCAGCTGGAGCGTGCCGAGGCCGAGCTGGCCGCCTACGGCTCGGGCGAGGCGGGCACGGTCACCGTGGCGGCCTTCGCGACCGGCATCGCCCAGGTCGTGGCCCCGGCCGTGGCCCGCCTCGCCCACCACGCGCCCGGCATAAGGATCCGTGTGCAGGACGCGGAGGGAGACGCCAGCCTGCCCATGGTCCTGGACCGGCAGGTCGACGTCGCGGTCGCCGTCGAGTACCGGGGCGCGCCGTCCGCCGACGACCCCCGCCTGACCCACGTCCCGCTGTACGCCGAGCCGTTCGACGCCGTGGTACCCCTGGGGCACCGTCTGGCGGACGCCCCCGAGGTGCCCCTCGCCGACCTGGCCAAGGACACGTGGATCGGGCCGTACCCCGGCAACCCGTGCCACGACGTGGTCGTCCTCGCCTGCGAGAGCGCCGGCTTCCAGCCCCGCCTGGAGCACTCCTCCGACGACTTCCGGGCCGTCGTCGCCCTCGCCTCGGCCGACGCGGGCGTGGCCCTCGTCCCGCGCTCGGCGCTGCGGGGCATGGACCTGGCCGGCGTGGTCGTCCGCCCCGTCGACGGCGTCGCCCCGACCCGCCGGGTCTTCGCCGCCGTCCGCCGGGGCGCCGAGGGGCACCCGCTGATCCGGCCGGTGCTGGAGGCGCTGGGCGAGGCGGCGCAGGCGTGAGGCTTCCGTAACGGCGCCGTCTCATTTCCGGGATAGCGTCCCGGAAATGAGAAACGAGGACACCGTCGATCTCCTCATCGGCGCCCGGCTCGCGGAACTGCGCGCCCAGCACGGCTGGTCGCTCGGCGAACTCGCGGAGCGCAGCGGGGTCAGCCGGTCCACCCTGTCACGCGCCGAACGCGCGGAGACCAGCCCCACCGCCGCCCTGCTGAACCGGCTCTGCCACGTCTACGGCCGCACCATGTCCCACTTGCTCAGCGAGGTGGAGGCGGCACCGGCCCCGCTGGTCCGGGCCGCCGAGCAGCGGGTGTGGGAGGACCGCGCCTCCGGCTTCGTCCGCCGGTCCGTGTCCCCGCCGCACACCGGACTGCGCGGCGAACTGGTCGAGGGCCGGCTCGTCCCGGGCGCGGACATCGCCTACGACCGCCCGCCCGTGCCCGGCCTGGAACAGCACCTGTGGCTGCTGGAAGGGGCTCTGGAGGTGACGGCCGGGGACCGGGTCCACCGGCTCGGCGCTGGGGACTGCCTGCGGATGCGGGTGACCGGAGCGACCCGCTTCCGCTGCGCCGGTCCGGACGAGGCGCGGTACGTGCTGGCGGTGGTGCGGCCATGAGGCCCCGCGGGGACACGGTGACCAGGGTGGAACGCTGGGACGGTGCCCGCGTGCGCGACCGCGTCGGCGACCTGGCGGCGCTGCTGACCGACACCGTGGCCTCGGGCGCCTCCGTCGGCTTCCTCGCGCCCCTCGGCCACGCGGCGGCGGTCGCCTGGTGGCGGGAGCGGGCGGAGGCCGCGGCGGCGGGCCGGCTCGCCGTCTGGGCGGCCCTGGACCCCGTGGGCCGGGTGACCGGCACGGTGGGCCTGGCCTGCCCCGACAAGCCGAACAGCAGGCACCGCGCCGAACTGGTCAAGCTGATGGTGCACCGCTGCGCGCGGGGGCGGGGCCTCGGCCGCCGGCTCCTCACCACCGCCGAAGAGGCCGCCGCGGCCGACGGCCGCACCCTGCTCCATCTCGACACCGAGACGGGCAGCCCCGCGGAGGGCCTGTACCGCTCGGCCGGCTGGACGAGGGCCGGGACCATCCCCGACTACGCGGCGAGCCCGGCGGGCGTGTTGCGGCCGACGACGCTGTACTACAAGCGGCTCGGAGGCTGACGGCCGGCGGGTGCGGCGGGGTGGCTGTCAGTGGCGGGAGCTACCGTGCGTGGCATGCCGGATGCACACGACGTACGCCGAATCGCCCTGTCCCTGCCGGACACCACGGAGAAGACCGCCTGGAGCATGCCCACGTTCCGGGTCGCCGGGAAGATGTTCGCGACCCTCCCCGAGGACGAGACGTCCCTCGCCGTGCGCTGCCCCAAGGAGGAGCGCGACGAACTGGTCCTGGCCGAACCGGGAAAGTTCTGGATCGCCGGCCACGAGGCGCAGTTCGCCTGGGTGAGAGCGAGGCTCGCCGCCCTGGAGGACGAGGACGAGCTGCGGGCCATCCTGGCCGACTCCTGGCGCCAGGCCGCCCCGTCCCGGCTCCTGGACGCGCATCCGGAGCTGGGGCTCCCGGCCGGGGGCTGAAAAGCCCGGCGGGCGCCTCCCGGGAAGTGGCATGATCCCGCCTCGGCGGCTGGGAAGAGGCCGCGGCAGGGGACGGGAAGCGGCACGGGCTGGGGAACGGCCGGGTCGGGGAGGGGAGCGCTCGGGATGACCGGAACGGACGCGCGGCGGGATGTCGCCGGCCGGGGTGTGCGCACGGCGGCGGCCGGTGTCCCGGCGCTCTGGTCGCGGGACTTCGCGCTCTTCTTCGTGGCCCGGGCCGTCGCCCGGCTCGGCGACACCATGCTGCCCGTCGCCCTCGCCGCCGGTCTGCTGGAACACGGGTACGGCGCGGGCGCGGTCGGCCTCGCCATGGCCTCCACGGCCGCCGCGTTCGCGGGACTCGTCGTCTTCGGCGGGGTCATCGCGGACCGGTTCAGCACCCGCAGGCTGATGATCGGCGCCGACCTGGTCCGGCTCGGCACCCAGTCCGTCGCCGCGGGCCTGTTCTTCACCGGGCACGTGGTGCTGTGGCAGATCTGCGCCATCGGCATCGCCAACGGCGTGGCCGGCGCGGTCTTCCAGCCCGGCGTGGCCAGCACCGTGCCCCGCCTCGCCACCGACATCCAGGGCGCGAACGGCGCCATCCGCATCGCCGAGTCCGCCGCCCAGCTCGCCGGTCCCGCCGTCGCCGGCGTCCTGGTGGGCCTCGCCTCGCCCGGCGGGGTCTTCGCCGCGCACGCCGCCACCTACGCGCTCAGCGCCCTGTGCCTGCTGCTGCTCCGGCTGCGCCCGCTCCCCGTCACCGCCCGCGCGGCCACCGGTTCCGCCCTGCGCGCCTTCCGCGCCGATCTCGTCGACGGCTGGCGGGAGTTCCGCTCCCGCGCCTGGCTGTGGGGCGTGATCGCCGTCTGGTGCCTCTACATGATCGCCGTGTGGGGCCCGACCGTGCCGCTGGTGGCAACCGAGGTCGTCCGGCACCACGGCCCCGGCGCGTACGGCCTGGTCAACTCGGCCCTCGGC
Source organism: Streptomyces sp. NPDC047841 (assembly GCF_040704085.1). NCBI lineage: Bacteria > Bacillati > Actinomycetota > Actinomycetes > Kitasatosporales > Streptomycetaceae > Streptomyces > Streptomyces sp. NPDC047841. Next base: position 439,031 of record NZ_JBEYRP010000003.1, on the reverse strand, counting down.
GCGGGCACGGTGGTCGGTGGCCTGCTCGCCCTGCGGCTGCGCCCCCGCCGCATGCTCCGCGCGGGCGCGCTCTCCCTGTTCGCCTTCTTCGGCTTCCCCGCGACCGTCGGGGCGGGCCTCGGCGTACCGGCCATGGCGGCCGGGGCGGCGGTCGCCGGGGCCGGGATGTCGTTCTGGGGCGTGATGTGGGCGACCACCGTGCAGACCCAGGTACCGGCCGACGTCCTCAACCGCATCCACGCCTACGACGTGGCGGGCTCCCTCGCGATGATGCCGGTCGGCCAGGCCCTCGCCGGCCCGGCGGCCGCGTCCCTCGGCGCCGACCACGTCCTGCTGACCGCGGCGGTGGTGAGCCTGGCGGTGGCGGCCATCCTGCTGGCAGTGCCCGCGGTACGCGACTTGACCCGGGCCGACGCGACGGCATCCGCCGTGCCGTGATGACCGAGGTGACCCCTGGCGTGAGCGTCCCCGCATGCCGGCCCGCGCGGGGGCGCTCACCCGGGTCCCGCCGTCACCTGCCCCGCCCCGCATCCAGGAAGTGCCCGATCCGCTCCCGCAGGGTCGCCTCGTCCAGGCCGTGCGCGGCCACATGTTCCTCGATCGTGCCGTAGCGGCGCAGCTCACGGCGGCCGACGCCGAGGCCGAGCACCCGGTGCGGGACATCGGCCAGTGCCTCGCTCACCGCGGCCGTCGACGTCCCGGCCAGATACGGCTCGACCAGCACGACGTCCGTGCCCGCCGCCTCCGTCGCCCGGCGCAGCCCGGCCGCGTCGAACGGCCGTACCGTCGTCGCGTACAGCACGGTCACGTCCAGGCCCTCCGTCGCGGTGAGGACCGCGTCCAGCATCGGGCCGACCGCGACGACCACCCCCGAACGGCCCTCGCGGACGGTGACGAAGTGCCGGCCGTCGATGACCCGCCCCTGCCGGTTGGACTGCAGCGACAGCCGCACGTACACCCGGTCGTCGCCCGCCGCGACCGCGTGGTGCAGCAGCGTCTCGGCCTCGTCCGGGTGCCCGGGCACGTGCACGGTCCAGCCGTCCAGCGTGTCGAGGAGGGCCACGTCGCCCGGGGCCATGTGGGTGACGCCGCCGGCCGGCCAGTCGAAGGAGGCGGCGGCGCTCACCAGCACCGCGCCCGTGTCCTGGTGTCCCAGGTCCAGCTTGAGCTGCTCGAACGGCCGCTCCACGAGGAAGCTGGCGAAGGTGTGCACGATCGGCCGCAGTCCGGTGAGCGCCAGCCCGGCCGCCGCGCCGACCAGCAGCTGTTCCCGGATGCCGACGTTGATCACCCGGTCGGGGTGCCGGCGCTCGGCCTCGCGGAACCCGTCCCGGCCGATCTCGGCGAGGACGACCGCGACCCGGGGATCCTCGTCCAGCAGCCGGGAGGCGACGGGGGCGAAACGGTCACGCATGGTGTCCATCGAAAAGACCCTTTCCGGGAAGTCAGGCGTTCTTCGGCTCGACGCGGGCCACGACGACATGCGGCCGGCCGGGATGCGGGGCGGTGAACGCGGCGTACAGCGCCTCGTGGTCGCGCCCGTCGACGGTCACCGCGGACCAGCCCGCGGCCTCGAACCGGGCGGCGATCCCGCCGGGCAGCGCATGGCTCGCGGAGGAGTTGTCGACCACGACGGTGTGCAGCCGGTCGAGCCCGGCGGGCCCCGCGAAGGCGATCGCCTCGTGGTTGCTGCCCTCGTCCAGCTCGGCGTCCCCGATCAGCACCCAGACCGCCGGATCGGTCCGGCCCTGCGCCCGCAGGCCCAGCGCGGTGCCCACGGCGATCGGCAGCCCGTGGCCGAGCGAGCCGCTGCCGATCTCGGCCCCCGGCACCAGCACGCGGTCCGGGTGGTGCCCGAGCGGGGAGTCGTAGGACCCGAAGCCGGGCAGCCACTCGACGGGCAGGAACCCCTTGGCGGCCAGCACGGCGTAGTACGCCATGGGCCCGTGCCCCTTGCTCAGCAGGAAGCGGTCCCGGGCCGGGTCGTCCCGCCGCTCGGGAGTGACCCGGAGCACCCGGTCGTAGAGCACCCACAGCACGTCGAGCGTGGACGTGGCGGCGGGTCCGTGCTTCTCGTCGCCGGTCATCAGCCCCATCAGCCGGGGCAGGTCGTCGTAGCCGTGCGTACGGCTCTGATCCGTTGCGGTCGTCATACCGATGATCGTGCAACCTCAATCGGACTTGAGGTCAAACCGGGAAAGGGGCGCGCGACCACCGAGCCGAGTGCGGTATTGTTTCCCTGCGCGTTCGGCCGGGGAAAGCCCAGGTCAAACGGCACCGGGACGTGGCGCAGCTTGGTAGCGCACTTGACTGGGGGTCAAGGGGTCGCAGGTTCAAATCCTGTCGTCCCGACTTGTGAGAGTCGCCGGTGAGGGCCGGTTCCGGATGTCTCCGGAACCGGCCCTCCGACGTTCGAGCGGTTCTTCCGGCGGGTCAGGAAGCCGCCTTGTCGCCCTTGCTGCCGTCGATCACCTGTCCCGCCGGCGGGGGTGCCGCCTTGACCGGCTTCTCGTAGTCCGAGAAGACGACCGTGCCGGGATTCTCACCGCCGGACTGCTGGAGTTTGAGAATGTACGGCTTTCCCTCCGTGGCGACGTACATGGTGATGGTTTCGCCGCCGCCCTTCTTTTTCTTCAGGGCGATCGCCTCACGGCCGTTCACCGTGGTGACGCCGCCCTTCGTCATTCCCTTGCGCTCGGATGTGTCGCTGTCCATGTCGGCCAGGAATCCCTGCTTGTCGCACAGTCCCGTCGTACGGGCGTCACCGACCGGCACCTTCACCCAACGGCCGCTCAGCGCCTGGGCCTCCTTCCGGCCGCCGGCGGAGCCCTTGGCGGCGTTGGCCCAGAACTCCTTGTCACCCTTGACGTACGTTGCCTGGCCTGCGTGGATGACGTCGGCCGAGCCCCGTTCCATGGCCATCCGGCCCTTGCAGTTCTTCTGGGTGTCGACGTGGAAGTCGACCGTCAGGGGCTGCCCGTCCGCGGCGACCTTGCCGGCCATGCGCAGTGACGCGGCGTTCCTGGTGGCGGTCACCGCCTTGGCGGCCACCTGGTCCGCGCTCTGCCCCTTGAACGGCTGGTCCGACGATCCGTCGGCCGAGCACCCCGCGGCGCCCACGGCAGCGGTCGCGCAGATCACGGATGCGGCTAACGTGCGGCTCACAGACATGCAAAACCCTTCCCGGGAAACCTTCCGCATTTCCTGGACGGCCGCTCTTTTCCTCGCGGCGGCCGCCGTGGAAGTCCGGTTTCCCGGGAATTGTGGAATAGTCGCTTCCTCTTCTCCCCGAAGGCCGGGGCGCCGGTGACGGGTGGGTCAGAGAGCCAGCCCCACGTGCGCCAGGGCCTGCTTCAGCAGCACCCCGTGGCCGCCCGGCATCTCGTTCTGCACCGCCGGGGAGGCTGCCTCCTGGGGGCTGAACCAGACGAGGTCCAGCGCGTCCTGGCGGGGCCGGCAGTCGCCGGTCACCGGCACGATGTAGGCCAGGGACACCGCGTGCTGGCGCGGGTCGTGGTACGGCGTGATGCCCGCCGTCGGGAAGTACTCCGCGACCGTGAACGGCTGGAGCGAGGCGGGGACGCGGGGCAGGGCGACCGGGCCGAGGTCCTTCTCCAGGTGGCGCAGCAGCGCGTCACGGACCCGCTCGTGGTGCAGCACCCGGCCGGAGACCAGGGTCCGGCTGACCGTGCCGTCCGGGCCGATGCGCAACAGCAGCCCGATGCTGGTGACTTCACCGCTGTCGTCCACGCGCACGGGCACGGCTTCGACGTACAGGATCGGCATCCGGGCCCTGGCCATCTCCAGCTCGTCCGTGGTCAGCCAGCCGGGCGTGGTTTCGGTCATGTCAGACATTGCTTGATCATACTTTCCGGGTGGGGCGCCCGCTGGAATCGCGGGCCGGTTCGGATACGGGCGGTCCGTACAGTCGGCGGGCGTTGTCGCGGCCCGTCCAGGCCGCGATCCGCAGGGCGTCGGCGAGGCTGAACTCGTCGGCGTCGACGCGTTCTTGCAGCAGATCGGCGAGGCCCTGCCGGAAGCACAGGGCACCCAGGTGGTGGAACTCGGCCACACCATAGGCGTCGGAGCTGTACAGCAGTTTGCGGAACGGGGTGATCTCCAGCGCCTCCTCCAGCACGGCGCGGCAGCGGGCCGGGCCGGTGTAGTGCAGGGCGAGCCCCACGTCCAGGTACACCTGCTCGAACACCGCGGCCAGATAGGCGGCCTGCCGGTGGTACGGCCAGCAGTGCAGCAGCAGTACCGGGATCGTGCCGGCGGTCCGGTGCAGCCAGTCGGTGAGCAGGGCGGGGTCCGCGCGGTGCAGCCGTACGTCCGCGTCGCCGAAGCCGGTGTGCAGTTGCAGCGGCAGCCCCAGCTCGACGGCGGTCCACAGCAGGTGCCGGACCAGGACCGGGTCGGTGAGGCGTCCGCCCCGCGCCAGCCAGTGCCCGGCGGCCTGTGTCACCTCGGCCCCGGACGGGCGCTCCGGGTCCAGGGCGAAACCCGTGCGGTAGGCCGCGACGGACTTCACCGCGACCACGCCCGGCCGCCGTACGGCCTCCTCGGCGGCCGCGCGGAACACGGCCGCGTACTCGCCCGCCTCCACGCCCCCCGCCGCCACCGACTCCGCGATCCGCTCCAGCCGTACGACCTCACAGGCGGCGGCACCGGCGGCCGCCGCCAGCTCGGCGGGCGTCGTGAGGGGGTGCGGGGCGTAACCGGTGTCCACGCAGAACACCCCGGCTCCGGCCGCCGTCAGGAAGCGGCGGTTGACCTCCCGCCAGCCGAGCCGGGCGCGCCGGGCCACGTAGTCGGCGGGCGGTGCGTGCCGGGGCAGGTCCAGCAGGGGCGCGCAGTGGCGGCGCACGGCCAGGCCGGCCGGGCTGTCGAAGGGCGAGACGTCCGGCCAGGCCGCGCCCTCGGTGATCAGGGACGCGAACTCCGTGCCGCTCAGGTCAGCCGTGACCGCGCCGTGGCAGTGGTGGTCGACGAGCGGCAGCGCGGCGAGGGCCTCGTGGACGGGTCCGGGTGCGGCCATGGTCAGTACGTCCAGCGGTAGGCCGCCGCCACCTGCTCGGGGCCGAGCCCCTCGACGGCCGCCGCCTCGCCGAGCCGTACGGCGATCACCGCGTCGGCGAGGACCGGGCCCAGCGCGGCCCGCGGCACCGGGTCCGCGCGGAACTCCGCCACCGCCTCCGGCAGCGACCGCGGCAGCCGCCGTACGCCCAGGGCCGCCGCCTCCTCGGGGCCGTGGCGGGCCGGATCGCCGGTGATCTCGTCGGGCAGGGCGCGGGCCGCCGTGACGCCGTCGAGTCCGGCGGCGATCACACAGCCGAGGGCCAGGTACGGGTTGGCGGCCAGGTCGACCGGTTTGACCTCCATGTTGGCGTCCTGGTCGTGGCGGCCCGCCGTGCCCGTGACCATCCGCAGCGCGGCCTCGCGGGTCTCGCGGCCCCAGACGGTGAAGACCCCGGCCCACTGGGACGGCTTCAGCCGCAGATAGCTGGCCGGGCTCGGCGCGGTGACCGCCGTCAGGGCCGGGAGGTGGGCGAGGACCCCGGCCGCGAAGGACTCCGCCTCGGCCGTCATGCCGTACCGGCGGTCGCCGCCGGCGTGCAGGTTCACGCCGTCGCGCCAGCAGGACAGGTGCAGATGGCCGCCGTTGCCGACACCCTCGGCGGACACCGCGGGCGCGAACGACACGCGCAGGCCGTGCCGCTGGGCCACCGCCCGGATCGTCTGCCGGACCAGCACACTGAGGTCGGCCGCCGCCACCGGGTCCCGGGCGCCCACCGAGATCTCGAACTGTCCGGGCGCGTACTCGGGGTGCAGCTGGTCGACGTCCACGCCCTGCGCGGCGCACGCGGCCAGCAGGTCGGCGGTGTAGTCGCTCAGCCCGACCTGCCGGATCGCGCCGTACGCCGGGCCGGAGACGGCCGGTACGAACTCCCCGGGGGGCGCCGAGTCCAGCCCGACGGACCACTCGATCTCGATCGCGGCCTTGAAGGCGAGGCCGTGCCGTTCGGCGGCCTCGGTGACGGTCCTGCGCAGGAAGGTCCGGGCGCAGCCGGGATGCCGGGCACCCTCCTGGGTGATCCGGTCCACCGGCGCCCACGCCCAGCCGGGCTGCCCGGCCAGCGCCACCAGCCGGTCCAGGTCCGGGTAGAGCCTGAGGTCGCCGTCGGGGGAGCCGAGCACGTCGGTGGTGACGATCGAGTCGTGGGCGAGGAAGGTGTCGAACACCGGGGACATGCCGACGCCCCAGGACACGGCCGCCTCCAGCCGTCCGGTGGGGATCGTCTTCACCCGGCAGACGCCCGCGGTGTCCACGTACGCCAGCACGATGCCGCGCACGCCCTGGGCGGCCAGGTCGGCGGTGAGGCCGGCCACCCGGCGCAGGTCCCCGGGACGGCCGCCGGGCACGGGGTCGGCGAAAGTCGTCATGCGTCCTCCTCGGCGGGCCCGGCCCGCGCGCGGCCGGGGTCAGGGTTTCACGGCCACCGCGCCGAGCTGCGGCACCGGGGCGGCGCACGCCGACTCGGCGCGCCACTGCGAGCACGGCACCAGTCCCGGCTCCACCAGGTCCAGGCCCGCCAGGAACCCGGCGATCTCGGCGCGGCCGCGGGCGGTGATCGGCGGGGTGGCGTGGGCGTTCCAGAACTCCATGGCGGCCACGTTGCCCTCGCCGCCCACCTCGCGGTCGTCCGTCGGATGGGTGAGGACCAGGTGGCTGCCGGAGGGCATCGCCGCCATCAGCCGGCGCACGATGTCCCGGGCCTCGCCGGTGTCCAGGACGAAGTTGAGGATGCCCAGCATCAGCACCGCCACCGGCCGGTTCAGGTCCAGGGTCCCGGCGGCCCGTCGCACGATGCCGTCCGGGTCGTGGGCGTCGGCGTCGACGTAGTCCGTGACGCCCTCCGGGGAGCTGGTGAGCAGCGAGCGGGCGTGCACGAGCACGATCGGGTCGTTGTCGACGTACACGATCCGGGACTCGGGGGCGATTCGCTGCGCTATCTCGTGCGTGTTGTCGGCCGTCGGCAGGCCGGTGCCGATGTCGAGGAACTGCCGGATGCCCCGCTCGGCGGCGAGGAAGCGCACCGCCCGCCCCAGGAACTCCCGGTCGGCCCGCGCCACCGCCCGGATCACCGGGAACATCCCGGCGATCCGCTCGCCCACGCGCTGGTCCACCTCGTAGTGGTCCTTGCCGCCGATCCAGTAGTTCCACACCCGGGCGTTGTGCGCCACGCTGGTGTCCAGCCGTGCCGATCCGGCCCCCGGGGAGTCGACCTCGCTCACCTGTCCGCCCTTCTCACGTGCGGTTCTCCGCCGTCATTGTGCCTCCCGATGATCGAGCTGTCCCGCGAACCGGAAACGGCGATCGGTTCCGCCCGGGCTCGGGCCCCGCACCGGGCGGTCCGGGGAAGGTTTGCGCTTCGCTTCGGCGGTGCCTGGCAGGCGTGCGCTTCGCCTCCGGCGGTTTGGGGAGGGGTGGGCTTCGCCCCCGGCGGTTGCAGCGGAGTGGCCTGCCGGGTGCCCCAGTCCCCGGCGGTGGCAGCCAAGCGCTTCGCCCGTGGCGGTTGCGGGCAGGCTTGCGCCTCGCCCTGGTGGTTGACGACAGCCGGGTGCCCCGGCGCTCGACGGTTCGGGCGCTTGCGCCTCGCGCCGGTGGTTGCGGCCTGCCGGGCGCTGCGGTCCCCGGCCGTTCCAGCCGAGCGCTTCGCCCCCGGTGGTCGCGGGCGAGGCTTCCGTCCCGCCCCGACAATTTCGGCCTGCCGGGTGCCCCGGCTCCCGGTGGTTGCAGCCAAGCGGTTCGCCCCCGGTGGTTGCGGACGGGCCTGCGTCCCGCCCCGGCGATTTCGGCATGCCGGGTTCCCCGGCCCCGGTGGTCCTAGCGGAGCTGCGGTGCACGCGTGCTTGCGTCTCGCCCCCAGGTGGTTCCGGGGCGGTGGGGCGTATGAGGAACACTGGACCGGTAGCACCGCCCCCGACCGGAAGCAGGACATGCCCGCCACGCCCACGCCCCTCCTCGACGCCGCCGGCCTGCCCGCCGGCCCCGCCGACATCCGGCTGATCGTCACCGACATGGACGGCACGCTGCTGGACGACGCCAAGCGGATTCCCGACGGGCTGTGGCCGATGCTCGCCGAACTGCGCCGCCGCGGCGTGCTGTTCAGCCCGGCGAGCGGACGCCAGTACGCCACGCTCTTCCGGCAGTTCGAGGAGGTCGCCGAGGGCATGGTGTTCATCGCGGAGAACGGCACCTACGTGGTCCGCGACGGCGTGGAGCTGAGTTCCGACCCGCTGGACCGGTCCGTCGCCGCCGGGGTCGCCCGCAGGGCGCGGCGGCTGGTCGCGGACGGCGCGGACGTCGGCGCGGTCGTCTGCGGCAAGCGGGCCGCGTACGTCGAGCGCACCGACGAGGCGTTCCTGGCGGAGGTGCGCAAGTACTACGTCGAGCACCGGATCGTCGAGGACGTCACCGCCGTCGACGACGAGATGATCAAGGTCGCGCTGTTCGACTTCGGCTCTGCCGAGCACACCACCGCCCCGGCCCTCGCGGAGTTCACCGCGACCCACCAGGTCGTCGTCTCCGGCGAGCACTGGGTGGACGTGATGAACCGCACCGCCGACAAGGGCACCGCCCTGCGCGGCCTCCAGCGGGCGCTCGGCATCACGCCCGCCCAGACCATGGTGTTCGGGGACTACCTGAACGACCTGGAGATGCTCGACGCCGCCGAGTGGTCCTTCGCCATGGCGGGCGCCCACCCCGAGGTGATCCGGCGGGCCCGCCACCTGGCCCCGTCCAACAACGACGACGGCGTCCTGCGGACCGTCGCCCGGGTGCTGGACCTGCCGTACGACGGCGTCAGGGCTTGACCGCGACCCCGCCGTACAGGGAGACCGGCCCGTCGGACGTTTCCTCGGGCCGCCACTCGGCCACCGGCACGATCCCGGGCTCCAGCAGCCGCAGTCCCTCGAAGAAGGCGCCCACTTCGACCCGGGAACGCGCCACGAGGGTGACCCCGCCGGCCGCGTAGGCCGCGATGCCCCGCCGGACGTTCTCCGGTTCGAAGTCGGCGGTCATGGCCGAGAGCACCAGACAGCTGCCCGGCGCCAGCGCGCCGACCAGGGTGTCCACCAGGTCGTGGGCGCCGTCGTCGTCGGCGATGAAGTGCAGCAGGGCGATGAGCGAGAGGGCCACCGGGCGTTCGAGGTCCAGGACGCGGGCGGCCTGGCCGAGGATCGTCTGCGGATCGCGGGCGTCGGCCTGCACGTACTCGGTGACGCCCTCCGCGGTGCCGCGCAGCAGCGCGTGCGCGTGGGCCAGCACGATGGGGTCGTTGTCGACGTACACCACCCGGGCGCCGGGGACCACGGACTGGGCGATCTGGTGCAGGTTCGGCTCGGTCGGTATGCCGGTGCCGATGTCCAGGAACTGGCGGATCCCCCGTTCCGTTGCCAGCATCCGCGTGCTGCGGCGCATGAACGCCCGGTTCGCGCGGGCGGCCCTCGGGGCGCCCCCGTCGATCGCCGCGATCCGCCGGCCCAGCTCCTCGTCGGCCGGATAGTTGTCCTTGCCGCCGAGGAACCAGTCGTACACCCGGGCCGGATGCGGCCGGGTCGTGTCGATGCCGTCCTGGATCCGCGGCCCCGTCCCCGTCACGTGATGCTCCTCCGCCCGTCGGGTCCCGGTGGTCGGTCCGGGACGCGCGGGGAGCAGTCTGGCACGATCAAGCGGCCCGGCGCAGACAGTCTTCGGCCACCTCGTCGTCGAGCGCCGCCCGGACCAGCGCGGCGGCCAGGACGGCCGGCTCGGTGTCCCCGGCCAGCTTGGCGAGCTTGTCCGGCTCCTTCGGCAGGCCGAGCCGCCCGGCCCCGGACAGCGCCTTGCCGTCCAGGTACGGCGCGATGTCCGGCCACACCCGCTGCGCCTCGCGCAGGAAGATGTCGGCGCCGGCCGGCCCGATGCCCGGCTCCTCCTGGAGCAACCGCCTCAGCTCGCCGGTGTGCCCGCCCGCCTCCCGGTGCAGCCGGCGCAGGTCGCCGCCCCAGCGCTCGGTCAGCAGCTCGGCGCCGTCGCCGAGCTGGGTCGCGGTGCGTTCGTCGTACCGGCGGTAGCCGCCCCGGCCGAGCGCGTCCACCCGCTGCTGCCAGGCGGCCCCGGCCATCCGGCGGGGGCTGTCCAGGTGGTCCTCGTGCAGGGCCCGGGCGGCGGCTACCGCGACGGAGGCCCGGATCCGGGCACTGAGCAGCAGGGACAGCACGAGCAGCCGGTACAGCGGCTGCGGGGTGTCCTTCAGGCGGATGCCCGCCTCCTCGGCGTACGTCCGCCCGTACCCGGACACCAGCTCGCGCACGACCCGTTCGTCCCGGTCCATGGTCCGGCTCCGGCTAGGGCTTGAGCGGGTCGTGGCCCAGCGTCATCAGCCGGTGCCGGCGCCCGGTGTCCTCCGGCGTGCTCTCCGGCTCGGGTTCGTTCTCCAGGTCGGCCAGGTCACCGACCGTGTCGACGACCTTGTGCATGACCCGGACGTCGTCATCCGTGAGGTCGGTACGGCGCTTGCGCAGGATGGCGAGGACATGCTGGCCGGTGAGCGTCGCCTCCTCCGGGAGCGGTTCCGTCTCCTCGTCGGCGTCCCGGACCTTCAGCCAGGCCGCGAGTTCCGCCGAGGTCATGTTCACCACGCGGTGGAAGTCCTCCCACAGCGCCTCGGTCTCCAGGGCGTCGGCCATGGGTCTGCCCCTTCCGTGCGGGAGCGGTCTACTGGTTGGCGGCGTCTTCGCGCGGATGGTTCTCGGCCTCGAACATCCAGCGCTGCTTCTCCAGGTCGGCGGTGACGGAGATCAGCAGGTCCTGGGTGACCGGGTCGGCCTTCTCGGTCGCCTCGATCCGCTCGCGCAGCCGCCCGATGGCCGCCTCCAGCGCCGACACCATCAGCTCCACGACCTCGGTGTCGCGCACCCAGCCGTCCTTGGCGCCGGGCAGTGCGAAGGACGCGGCGATGGTCTCCGGCCGGCCGTCCGGCGGCACGCCCAGCGCGGCGGCACGCTCGGCCACCGTGTCCGAGTGGGTCCGGGCCGCGGCGACCACCTCGTCGAGCTGGAGGTGGATCGACCGGAACCGCGGGCCCACGACGTTCCAGTGCGCCTGCTTGCCGATCAGCGACAACCCGAGCAGGTCCACCAGGGTCTCCTGCAGGGCGGTTCCGGTGACGCGGAGCGCCTCCTCGGGCAGCGAGCTCTTGACCACGGTCATGGTCTCCGTACATCCCCTTCCAGCGGTTGTCCACGGTCATGTCCGACAGGGCGGGTGCCCGCTGGGCGGGGGAGCAAACCGGCAGATCAGCGGGGTAGTACCCGGTCCAGGAAGGCCAGCAGCTCCGCGAAGACCTCCCCCTTGCACGTCTCGTGGAACACCTCGTGCCGCGCCCCCGGGAAGATCCGCCCGGTGAGCCGGCCGCCGCTCAGCCGCTCCACCCCGGCGCGGCTCCCGGGCAGCGGCACCAGGCGGTCGTCGTCGCCGTGCAGCCACAGCAGCGGCAGCCCGCCGACGTCACCGCCCCGGGCGACGGTCTCCAGCGTCCGGGCGAACGCCTCCAGCGTCGGCCGCTTCATGGGCCCGTGCCACACCAGCGGATCGGCCGCGTACGCGGCACCGACGTCCGGGTCCCGGGAGAGCGCGGACGGGCTGACCGGGACGTCCGGGATCTCCTCCAGGGCCAGCAGCCGCCCCGGCAGCTCCCAGGCGCCGATCACCGGGCCGGACAGGACCAGGGCGCTCGGTTCACCGCCGTACCGCTGGGCGTAGCGGGCCGCGATCAGCCCGCCCATGGAGTGGCCCACCAGGACCAGCGGCAGGCCGGGGTGTGCGGCGCGGGCCGAGTCCGCCACCGTGTGCACGTCCGTGACCACGTCCTCGAAGTCCTCGATCAGCACCCGCTCCCCGGCCGACCGGCCGTGCCCCGCGTGGTCCGGCGCGTACACGGCGGCGCCGTGTCCGGTGAGCCGGGCGGCGAGTTCCGCGTACCGGCCGGCGTGCTCGCCGTACCCGTGTACCAGCAGTGCCAGGCAGCGGGGGGCCGGGTGCGGCCACTCCCGTACGGCGAGGGTTCCGTGCGTGCCGTCGAGGACGTGCTCGCGGACGTGGGGCATCTCTCCTCCAGCTGCCTCGGGGAAGGTCCCGGGGATCTTCCCAGTGGGGCGGTCGGCGGTCTATAGTCCAAAACTAGCAGTGCTAATTAATGGGCTGCCGGGCAGCGGGAGAGCTGTCGTGAGGTCCGTGCTGATCCACAGCGTCGTAGGTCAGGAGTCCCAGCCGTGCGTCCCGTCCACTTCGCGGCCGCCCGCCGCACCCCCATCGGCAAGCTGCGCGGAGCCCTCTCCGGGGTCCGCCCCGACGACCTGGCCGCGACCGTCATCCGCCGCCTGGTGGCCGACGTGCCCGCGCTCGACCCCGCCCGGATCGACGACGTCTACTGGGGCGCCGCCAACCAGGCCGGCGAGGACAACCGCAACGTCGCCCGCATGGCCGCCCTGCTCGCCGGACTGCCCGACTCCGTGCCCGGCGCCACCGTCAACCGGCTGTGCGCCTCCGGACTCGAGGCGGTCACCACCGCCGCCCGGACCATCGCCGCCGGCGAGGCCGACGTCGTGATCGCCGGCGGCTCCGAGTCCATGAGCCGCGCCCCTTTCGTCCTGCCCCGCCCCGACGAGGCCCTGCCGCAGCGCATCGAGACCTACGACACCCGGCTCGGCTGGCGGCTGGTCAACCCCGCCATGAAGGAGCTGCACGGCCTGCTCTCCATGGGCGAGACCGCCGAGGAGGTCGCCGCGCGGTACGGCGTCTCCCGCGAGCGCCAGGACGAGTTCGCCCTGCGCAGCCACCGGCTCGCCGCCGCCGCACGCAAGGACGGCCACTTCGACGGTGAACTCCTGCCCGTCGAGCGCCCCGACGGCATCGTGTTCGAGCAAGACGAGTGCGTCCGGGAGGACACCTCGCTGGAGAAGCTGTCCCGGCTGAAGCCCGTCTTCCGCGCGAACGGCACCGTCACCGCCGGAAACGCCTCGCCGATGAACGACGGCGCGGCCGGCCTGCTGCTGGTCAGCGAGGAGGCCCTGGACGAGCTGGGCCTGGAGTCGCTCGGACGCTACATCGCGGGCGCCTCCGCCGGTGTCCACCCCGACGTGATGGGCCTCGGCCCGGTCCCCGCCACCCGCAAGGCGCTGGGCCGGGCCGGCTGGGAGATCGGCGACGTCCAGGAGGCCGAGTTCAACGAGGCGTTCGCCGCGCAGGCACTCGCGTGCGTCGACCAGCTCGGCATCGACCCCGGCCTGGTCAACCCCAGCGGCGGCGCCATCGCCCTCGGCCACCCGCTCGGCTGCTCCGGCGCCCGCATCCTCACCACCCTGCTGCACCGGATGCGCCGCACGGGCGCGCGGCGGGGACTCGCGACGATGTGCGTGGGGGTGGGGCAGGGGAGCGCGGTGCTGGTCGAGAGGCACTAGAGCTCCCTCAACGGGGGGCACCCCGCAAGGGGATCCGGTACACGAGCCGCAGCAAGAAACGGAGCAGCACTCCATGGCCACCCTGTCCGTCGCCGCCATCCTCGCCGAGAACGCCCGGCGCCGCCCCGGCAAGACCGCCCTCGTCGAAGGCGATCTGCGGCTCACCTTCGCCGACGCGTGGCAGCGCGCGCTGGCCCAGGCGGGCGCGCTCACCGGTCTCGGCGTACGGCCCGGCGACCGGGTCGCCCTCATGGCCCCCAACACCGCCGAGTTCCCGGTGGCCTACTACGCGATCGCCGCGGCGGGCGGGGTCGTCGTCCCCGTGCACCTGCTGCTCTCCGCCGGCGAGGTCGAGCACGTACTGCGCGACAGCGGGGCCACCGTGCTGCTGGTGCACCCGGCCCAGGCGGAGACCGGCACCGCCGCCGCACGCGCCACGGGCGTCCGGGCCATCACCCTCGGCACGGAGTTCGAGAAGCTCGCGGCCGGCGCCGAGCCCCTCGCGTCGTACGTCACCCGGGCCGCCGACGACCCCGCGGTGATCTTCTACACCAGCGGTACGACCGGTGTCCCCAAGGGTGCCGTGCTCAGCCACTTCAACCTGGTGATGAACGCGACCGTCAACGCCTTCGACGCCAACGACATCCGCGCCGACGACATCGCCCTCGGCGCGCTGCCGCTGTTCCACGCCTTCGGCCAGACCGTCTCGCTCAACTCCACCTGGCGGGCCGGCGCCACCCTGGTGCTGCTGCCCCGCTTCGACGCGGCCCGCGCCATCGACCTGATGGTGCGCGAGGGCGTGAACACCTTCCACGGCGTGCCCACCATGTTCGTCGCCCTCGCGGCCGTCGCCGCGGACGCGGAGCGGCTCCCGGCGCTGCGCGTGTGCGTCTCCGGCGGGGCCTCGCTCCCGGTGGCCGTGCTGGAGCGGTTCGAGGCCGCGTTCGGCGCGGAGATCTACGAGGGGTACGGGCTGTCGGAGACCTCGCCGACCGCCACCGTCAACCAGCCGGTGTTCGGCACGAGGGCCGGCACCATCGGCCACCCCCTGTGGGGCATCGACGTGGAGATCGCCCGCGCGGAGGTGGAGGGCCGGATCGAGCTGCTGCCGCCCGGTGAGGTGGGCGAGGTCGTCATCCGCGGGCACAACGTCTTCTCCGGCTACCTCGGCCGCCCCGAGGCCACCGCGGAGGCCCTGGTGGACGGCTGGTTCCGCACCGGTGACCTCGGCACCAAGGACGACGAGGGCTTCCTGCGGATCGTCGACCGGAAGAAGGACGTCATCATCCGCGGCGGCTACAACGTCTACCCGAGGGAGGTCGAGGAGGTCCTGATGCGCCACCCGGAGATCGCCCAGGCCGCCGTCATCGGCCTGCCCGACGACCTGCACGGCGAGGAGGTGTGCGCCGTCGTCGTCCCCGCGCCGGGCACCGCGCCGGACGCCGCCGCGCTCATCGAGTGGTCCAAGGAGCACCTGGGCCGGCACAAGTACCCGCGGCGGGTGGAGCTCGCGGACGCGCTGCCGCTCGGGCCGAGCATGAAGGTGCTCAAGCGGGAGCTGCGGGCGCGCTACACGGGCCGCTAGACGCCGCACCGCCGTCGCACGGGGCCGCCCGCCGGGGCACTCGTCACGCCGGGTCCATGCATGGGCATAGCATCGGTCCCTCCATGAACACGATGACGCTCTGGCACATATCCGGCTGGGGGTTCGCGGCGCTCGCCCTCGCGGCCCTGCTCGTCGGCTTCTCCAAGACGGCCGTCAGCGGGGCCAACACGGTCAGTCTCGCGATCTTCGCGGCGGTCCTGCCCGCCCGCGCCTCCACAGGCGTGCTGCTGCCCGTCCTGATCGCCGGTGACGTGCTCGCCGTCCTCACCTACCGGCGGCACGCGCACTGGCCCACCCTGTGGCGGCTGTTCCCGGCGGTGGCGGCCGGCGTGGTGGCCGGCACGCTGTTCCTGGTGTGGGCCGACGACGGGATCGTACGGACCTCGATCGGCGCGATCCTGCTGCTGATGGCCGGGGTGACGCTGTGGCGCCGGCGGACGGCCGGCACCCCGGAGGACCCGGACGAGGCCGGCACCCGGGCGGGCCGCGTCAAGGCCCGCTCGTACGGTGTGCTCGGCGGGTTCACGACGATGGTCGCCAACGCCGGCGGGCCGGTGATGTCGATGTACCTGCTGTCCGCGGGGTTCCGGAAGCTCGGCTTCCTTGGCACCTCCGCGTTCTTCTTCCTCATCGTGAACGTCTCGAAGGTGCCGTTCAGCGCGGGCCTCGGGCTGATCGACGGCCGCTCGCTGCTCCTCGACGCCGCGCTCGTGGTGTTCGTCGTGCCGGGGGCGCTGTTCGGCAAGTGGGCTGTGAACCGGATCAACCAGCGACTCTTCGAACAACTCGTGATCGCGGCGACGGTCGTGGGCGGCCTGCAACTACTGCTCCGCTAGCCCGCCGGCGCTACTCCGCCGGCCGCTGTTCCGCCACGCGTCGGTACAGGTCGCGGTGCACGGCGAGCACGGCGACGAGCCGCGCCCCCGCTTCATTCCGCCGAAGGCCCGGTTGAGCGCGGCGCGGTCGAACCCCGGCCCGGCGCCGCCGGCCACGACCACGCGAGAGGGGCGGCTGTGGCGGCCGGCGGGGTCAGCACCTTCCACGACACGGTGCGGACCCGGTCGACGCCGATCGGGACGGCACGCGGGGACGCCGAGGACCGCACGGCCCGGCGGTGGCGACCCGGGCGGCGTGCCGGCCCGTACGACCTCGTACGCTCACCCCCATGCCCGCGCACGTCCTGATCCTCGGCGGCACCACCGAGGCCCGTCGCCTCGCCGCCGACCTCGCCGCCCGGCCCGGGGTGCGGGTCACCACCTCGCTCGCCGGCCGGGTCGCCCGGCCCGGGGCGCTGCCCGGCGAGGTGCGGACCGGCGGCTTCGGCGGGCCGGAGGGCCTCGCCGACTGGCTGCGCGCGCACCGCGTGGACGCCCTGGTGGACGCCACCCACCCCTTCGCCGCGTCGATCACCGACCACGCGGCCCGCGCGGCGCGGGCCACGGGCGTCCCCGCCGTCGTCCTGCGCCGCCCCGGCTGGCGGCCGGGCCCCGGCGACCGCTGGCACGACGCCGCGTCCCTGGCCGCGGCGGCCGAGGCCCTGCCCGGCCTCGGCCGCCGGGTGTTCCTCACCACCGGCCGCCTCGGCCTCGCGGCCTTCGCCCACCTCACCGGCCTGCGCTTCCTCGTCCGCTCGGTCGACCCGCCCGAGCCGCCGCTGCCCCCGGACACCACCGTCGTCCTGGACCGGGGTCCCTTCACGGTCATCGGGGAGACGGAACTCCTGCGCGCCCACCGCATCGACGTCCTGGTCACCAAGGACAGCGGCGGCGACGCGACGGCCGCGAAGCTGACGGCGGCACGGGGGCTGGGCCTGCCCGTGGTCGTCGTACGCCGCCCCGCCCTCCCGGCCGGCGTCACCGCCGTACCGGACGTGGCGGACGCCCTGGAACGGCTGGGCTTCGGCCCGGCCTGACGACGGCGGCCCGGACGCGGCCGATCGCGCACCAAGGAAAGACGGGCGACCAGGGCCGTCTAGCGGCCTCCCGCGTGGGGCCCCGCCGACAGCGCGGACCGGGGAAGCGCAGCGGCCGTGGCGCGCTGCCCGGCTCCCTCCGCCCCCTGGGTCAGTCCCCGCTTTCCCGCGACGGATGCCGGCGCAGCAGGTACGTGTCCATGATCCAGCCCTTGCGCTCCCGTGCCTCGGCCCGCAGCCGTTCGATGCGCGGGCCGGCCTCGGCGATCGGTCCGGAGACGAGGATCTCGTCCGGCGTGCCTATGTAGGCACCCCAGTAGATGTCCATGTCCTCCCCGGCGTACCGCCGGAAGGCCTGGTGCGCGTCGAGCATCACGACCACGTCGTCGACGCCCTCCGGGAAGCCCTCCGCCAGCCGCCGCCCGGTGGTGATCTGCACCGGCCGGGCGACCCGGTTCAGCCCGGTGCGATGCCGGGCGACCAGGGCGGAGACGCTGCTGACGCCCGGCACCACGTCGTACGTGAACCGCACCGCGCCCCGCTCCAGCACCTCCTCCAGGATGCCCAGCGTGCTGTCGTACAACGCGGGGTCGCCCCAGACCAGGAAGGCGCCCGTGCCCGCCTCGTCCAGTTCCTCGGCGATCAGCCGCTCGTAGATCCCGGCGCGGGCGCTGCGCCAGTCCCCGACGGCGGGGGAGTAGGCCGGTCCGCCCGCCGCCCGGTCCCGCTCCGGATCACGGGCCTCCACCACCCGGTACGACCCCTCGGGCAGATGGGCGTCCAGCATGTCCCGGCGGAGCCGGGTGAGGTCGCTCTTCACCTCGCCCTTGTCGAGCAGGAAGAACACGTCCGTGCCCCGCAGCGCCTTGACCGCCTGGAGGGTCAGCTGGTCGGGGTCGCCCGCGCCGATACCGATGACATGAATCTTTCGCACGCCCCGAGTGTGCCGCATGCCACTGACCATGCGTCCACCGGCTCCGCACAGCCTGCGACGACGGCCTGCTCGCGGGCGTGCGGGAGGCGTCCGGGGCGGGGGCACGCCGGGCCCTCGTCGGTGGTGCGGCTTCGGGGGGCGGGGGTCACGGCCCCAGGCGCGGTGCCTCGGTCCCCGCGTCGATCGGTGCCGCACCGTCCTCGACCCGTCCCGCCAGCTCCCGGGCCCAGCGGGTGAGGCCCGGCAGGTCCAGTCCGTACGGGCGGTCCTCGCCGCGTCCGGCCGACCACTCCTCGACCGCTTGGGCGCCCCGCCGCAGCAGCCGCGCCCCGCCGACGGTGTTCCCGCGGGCCGCGTGGGTGAGGCCGACCGCCAGCTGGGCAAGACCCCGCCACAGCGCGCGCTCCTCCTCCGGGCCCGACTTCCAGGCGTCCTCGAACACCTCGTGCGCGTGGAACGGCCGCCCCGAGGCCAGCAGCGCCCGCGCCTCGGCGACCGTGTCCTGCGGTGTCCGCAGGACCCCCTCCGGCTGCCGCGGGACGCCCTCGGCGCCGTACGGCAACGGGCGCCCCAGCCCGTCCCGGGGCCGCGCGTTCCGCGCCCGCCCGGCCGTGTCCCGGTCCCTGGCATCCGATGCGCCCGCGTTCGTCATACCGCCGATTGTCCCCCGTACCGCCGGGTCTCCTTCGGCGCACCCCCGGGCGTGGGGTAAAGTGCTGTCCGCACGATCACGCGGGGCATCGCGCGTGAGTGCGACGGGACGTGGCGCAGCTTGGTAGCGCACTTGACTGGGGGTCAAGGGGTCGCAGGTTCAAATCCTGTCGTCCCGACGTGTGGAAGTCGGCCAGGGCCGGTTCCGGAGGCATCCGGGACCGGCCCTGACGCGTGTGCGGAGACCGGCGGCGTCCGCCTGGCCGGCAGGGCGCCTCCCCGCCGCTGACTCGCCGGACGCCGGGATGAGCGGTTACCTGGAGCAAAGAGGCGTTCCCCGGGTGGCATCCGCCGCCCCGGGGGTGCCATACGGCCACGGGGGCCCGCGAGCCGCCCCGAGCCCCTCCCCCCACGAAACGTAAGGACTTCCCCCATGCGCGGAGCAGTGATCCACGCCCCTGGAGACGTGCGCTTCGAAACCCTGGACGACCCGGAGATCCAGGAGCCGACGGACGCGGTCATCCGTACGGCCGTCACCTGTGTGTGCGGTACCGACCTGTGGCCCTGGCGCGGCCTGGACGCGACCGACGAGGCACACCCCATGGGGCACGAGTACGTCGGCTTCGTCGAGGCGGTCGGCAGCGAGGTCACCTCGGTCAAGCCCGGCCAGTTCGTCGTCGGCTCGTTCGCGACCTCGGACAACACCTGCGCCAACTGCCGCAACGGCTGGCAGTCCAACTGCGTGAACCGCGAGTTCATGACCACCTGCCAGGCCGAGTACGTGCGCATTCCCAACGCCCAGGGCACCCTGGTCGCCACCGAGGAGGTGCCGGGCGAGGAGTTCTGGCCCGGCCTGCTGGCCGTCTCCGACGTGATGGGCACCGGCTGGTACGCCGCCGAGGCCGCCGAGGTCAGGCCCGGTTCCACGGCCGTGGTGGTCGGTGACGGCGCGGTCGGGCTGTGCGGGGTGATCGCGGCGAAGGAGATGGGCGCCGAGCGGATCATCGCCATGAGCCGTCACGAGTCCCGTCAGAAACTGGCCCGGCAGTTCGGTGCCACGGACATCGTCACCGAGCGCGGCGAGGACGGCGTCGCCCGGATCAAGGAGATGACCGACGGGATCGGCGTGGACTCGGTCCTGGAGTGCGTCGGCACCGGTGAGTCCATGCGGCAGGCCCTGCACTCGGCCCGGCCCGGCGGCAACGTCGGCTTCGTCGGCCTCCCGCACGAGGTGGCGATCGACGGGGAGGAACTGTTCCACACCCACGTCGGCCTGCGCGGTGGCCCCGCCCCCGTGCGCCGCTTCCTGCCCGACCTGATCGACCGCGTCCTGTCCGGGCGGATCGACCCGGGCAGGGTCTTCGACCTCACCCTGCCCCTGGAGCAGGTCGAGGAGGGCTACCGGGCCATGGACGAGCGCCGCGCCATCAAGGCCCTCCTCACGCCCTGACCCACGCCGTGGACCCGTCGGCGCCGGCGGGCGGGGCGCCGGCCAGGGTACGCCGCCGGCCCGGCAGCCGTGCCGGGCCTGCGGAGCTGTTCACTGTTCCTCCTCGTGCCTCGGATGCACGAGGAGGGGCGCGGCCGCGTGGGGCGGGGGACCGGCGTCGTCGTCGGTCTCGGGAAGGGGGAACAGGACTTCTTCGAGTGCCGGTGTGATGAAGAGGAACGCGATCACGAGGACGGGCACGAGCAGGGCAATCAGGATCACAGCACCTCCCGGAGGTCGGTCTGTGGCACCTGGTTGGGCCGCTCCCAGGATGCGCCCGAACGGCGTAACGCGCATGTCGTCCGGCCGCCGGGCCGCGATCCGCGGGTTCCCGCCGGGCGCGGGGGCATGGCCGCGGGGCCGGCCTGACCGGCCCGCGCACAGGGGTCGGGGGCGGCCCCGGTGGTGTCCGGAGCCGCCCCTCAGCCGTTCGTCCCGGGGGTCAGGGGGCCACGGCGCGGCCGGTCTGCGGGGAGATGCGGCCGGCGCACAGGCCCTTGCCGGCCAGCGTCTGCGCGATGCGCGGGATGGCCGCGAGGGTGTTGGCCGGCCACTCGTGCATGAGGATGATCTGGCCGTTGGCCAGCCGGGACACCGCCTGCACGATCGCGTCGGTGCTCGCGCCGTTCCAGTCCTGCGAGTCGACGTCCCAGATGATCTGCCGCAGGCCGTACTTGGCCTCCACCGCCTGCACGGTGGCGTTGGTCTCGCCGTACGGCGGGCGGAACAGCTGCGGTGTCCCGCCCCCGGCCGCGGCGATGGCCTGCTGGGTGCGGGAGATCTCGGAGTCGATCTGCGCCTGGCTCTGCTGGGTGAGGTGGGGATGGGTGTAGCTGTGGTTGCCGATCCACATCCCGGCGTTCGCCTCGGCCCGGACCTGGGCCGGGTAGGCGGCCGCGAACTGGCCCTCGTTGAACATCGTGGCCCGCAGGCCGTTCTGCCGCAGGGCGTTGAGCAGGGCCGGGGTGTGGTCGTTGGACGGGCCGTCGTCGAAGGTGAGCCCGACGTATCCGGAACAGGTGGCGGCGTGCGCCGGGGCCGCGTCGGTGACGGCGGTGACCGTGCCGGCCACGGCGGTCGCCGCGAGGGCCAGTCCGGTCAGCAGGGGGCGGGGTGCGGCACGCATGCGGGTGGGTCCTCCTCGGATGGGCGGCCTGACCGCCGTGGGGGGTGGATGGGGCGCAGGGGGAGGATCAGCCGCTCACCGTGAGGTTGGACGAGCCGCTGCTCTGGTACCCCTCGGTGGCGAGGATCATGTAGTAGTTGAAGCTGCCCAGCGGCATGCCGTAGCGGGCCCAGGCGTCGAAGTGGTTGCCGGTGGTGATGGTGCCGCCGGTCCTCTTGGACTGCCGGACGCTCCAGTACTGGTTGAAGGTCCTGGTGCCTTCCACGGACGGTGCGTTGTACCGCGTCGTCTGGTAGACGTCGTACGTGCCGCCGTCGCTGGTGACCGTGCCCTTGTACGTCCCGGTGGGCCGGTAGTTGCCCCAGTTGTCGACGATGTAGTACTCGACGAGCGGGTTCGAGGTCCACCCGTACAGCGACAGGTAGCCGTTGCCGGAGGGGTAGAAGCTGCCCGAGTACTGCACGTTCCTGCGTCCGCCGTTGCTCCAGCCCTTGCCGGCGACGAAGTTCCCGCAGTTCGTCCACGAGGTGCTGTAGTTGCCGCCGGAGTTCAGGGTCATCGAGACCGAACCGCCGCCGTCGGTCCAGAAGGAGTAGTAGAAGCCGTTGTTGGTGCCGGTCTGGTTGGTGGTGATGACCGTGGCGGCGTCGGCGGTGCCGGGCAGCAGCAGCCCGGACGCGGACGTGGCCAGCGCGAGCGCGCCGGCGCGGTTGAGGAAGCCCCTCCGGCTCATCGGGCGGGTGAGGGCGTGCTCCATGTCCATGCTTCCTCCTGGGTGAGGTGGGTTGTCATGTTCGCGCCATACGCCAGGGCCGAGCCGTCCCCGAGGAAGGGAGGCTCGATTGCTGGAGAGTATGGGGCGGGCGTGAAAGGGCGGTCAATGCGTCTGTTTCCGAAACATCATCGAAACTTGACGGCTAACTACGGGCTGTATAGCCGAAAGTTTCGATAGAGGGCGCCAGAGGCGCCCGAATAACTCCCCGTACGACGGTTGACGCGGAATTGACGGCTGTTTAGCGTGACGCAACGCTCGTCAGGTAATGCGAAAGTTTCTATTCGCCCACAGGAGTTGCCCATGAACCTGTCCCGCTCCCTCGCGGCCGCCGCCTCGGCCTGCTGCCTGGCCCTGCTCCCCCTCGCCGCCGCGAGCCCCGCGAGCGCCTCCGGGGGCGCCGCGGTGCCGGACCGTCCGCTGCGGCAGCTCGCCGCCGACGACCACCTGCGGGTCGGCACGGCCGTCGACATGTCCGCGCTCACCGACGACGCCGCCTACCGCCGGCTCGCGGGCTCCGAGTTCTCCACCGTCACCCCGGAGAACGTGATGAAGTGGGAGGCGATCGAGCCCCGCCAGGGGGAGTACGACTACGCGGCCGCCGACCGCCTGGTCGACTTCGCGCGCAGACACGGCCAGAAGGTGCGCGGCCATGTCCTGGTCTGGCACAACCAGTTGCCCTCCTGGCTCACCTCCGGCGAACCCGGCCCCGACCGGCTGCGCGAGATCCTGCACCGCCACATCACCGACACCGTCCGGCACTTCAGGGGCAAGGTCTGGCAGTGGGACGTGGTGAACGAGGCGTTCAACGAGGACGGCACCCTGCGTGACACCATCTGGCTGCGCGAGCTCGGCCCCGGCTACATCGCCGACGCCTTCCGCTGGGCGCACCAGGCCGACCCGCACGCCCTGCTGTTCTACAACGACTACAACACCGAGTGGACGGGTCCGAAGAGCGACGCCGTCTACGCTCTGCTCAGCCGCCTGCGCACGGAGGGCGTTCCTGTCGACGGGGTCGGCTTCCAGGGACACCTCGGCATCCAGTACGGCCTGCCCACCGGCATGGCGGCCAACTTCGCCCGCTTCGACAAGCTCGGACTGGCAACGGCCGTGACCGAGGCGGACGTGCGCATGCCCCTGCCGGCGGACCCGGACAAGCTCGCCACCCAGGCCGAGGGCTACCGCCTCCTGCTCGACGCCTGCCTGCGCGCCCGCCACTGCGTCTCGTTCACCGTCTGGGGCTTCACCGACGCGTACTCCTGGGTCCCCGGCACGTTCCCCGGCGAGGGCGCCGCGAACCTGTACGACGAGGAGTACCGCCCGAAGCCGGCGTACCGCGCGCTCCAGTCACGACTGGCGGGGCGGGCGCGGGCCGGGGGTGCCGAGTAGCGCGCGCCTCACTGCCCCGCGGACCGGCCGGCCACTGACGGCCGGCCGGTCCGCGCGTCCGCGACCCGGTACGGCGGCCGATGCGCCGGTACCGGGGTGAGCCGTGCCCGCGTGCCGTGGCGGCCGTGGGCCGGGGCGGGGCGGGGCCGGCGCCCCGCCGCGTTTGGCCCCTCAGCTCCTCGCGGGCGGTGCCGTGCTCTGCCGTACCACCAGGTGCGTGGCCAGTTCGATGCGCAGGGCCGCCTTCTTGGTGTCCTTCCGCCGCAGCAGCATCCGGGCCGCCTCCTCGGCCATGCGCTGGAGCGGCTGTTGCACGGTGGTCAGCGGCGGGCTCGACCAGCGGGCCGGCGGTACGTCGTCGTAGCCGACCACCGACAGGTCCCCGGGCACGCTCAGGCCGAGGACCCGGGCCGCCTCCAGGACGCCCAGCGCCTGGAGGTCGCTGCCGGCGAAGATCGCCGTGGGGCGGTCGGGCCGCCGCAGCAGGTCCATGGCGTGCTCGAAGCCGCCCTGGACGTGGAAGTCGCCGAACCGGACCAGCCCGGGGTCCGGTTCGTGACCGGCCATCGCCATCGCCGAGCGGTATCCGTCCAGCCGGGCCAGTGAGCACATCAGGTCCTCGGGGCCGGTGATGATGGCGACGCGTTCGTGCCCCTGGTCGGTGAGGTGGCGGGTGGCGGCGACTCCGCCGGCCCAGTTGGCCGAGCCCACGGACGGGACGTCGGGGTCGGGATCGCCCGCCGGGTCCACGATGACGAACGGAATGGCCCGGGACCGCAGTTGGCGCTTCACGTCCTCCGGCACCGTGGAGAAGACCAGCAGCACCCCGAGGGGCCGGCGGCGCAGCACGCCCCCGATCCACTCGGGTCCGGGAGCCTGCCGGGTCCCGCTCTCGGTGAGCGCCACGGTCGCGTCGTTCTGCTTGGCGACGTTCTCGACCCCGCGGATGAGTTCCATCGCCCAGACGCTCTCCAGCTCGTGGAAGACGATCTCGATGAGCGGGGCCTGCGGCTGTCCGGGGGTGCGCCGGCGGTAGCCGTGGGTCTCCAGCAGACGTTCGACCTTGGCGCGGGTCGCCGGGGAGACATCCGAACGACCGTTGAGGACCTTCGAAACTGTCGGCAGCGAGACGCCGGCTTCTCGCGCCACGGCTGCCAGGGTGACTCTCCGACCGACCTGGGCTTCTTCGGGCATGGCCGCAGCATAGGCCACTCGGCCGGATAACGGTTTGGCCGCGTAGGTGCACGACCGTTGACCATTTCTTCCCTCCGCTCCTACTGTCCAGCGCATGACTTTCGGGTCCAGAGCCGAAACTTTCGGAAGGCGGATGATCATGCGTACACGGATGCCCCGGGTGCTCGCCTGTGGTGCGACGCTCGCGCTGGCGGCGAGTCTCGCCGCTTGCGGGAACGGCAGCGGCGGGGGTTCCTCGAACGACGGCAAGATCCATGTGCTGGTGTACGGGGACGCCAGCAACAAGGTCGAGAAACAGATCGTCGACACGTTCAACAAGACGTCGAAGGTCAAGGCCGTCCTCGACACCATCCCCGGCGCCGACTACCAGCAGAAGCTGCAGACGATCATCAACACGCCCCAGGCACCGGACGTCTTCTTCAACTGGGGCGGCGGCAGCATCCAGCCGTTCGTCAAGGCCGGGCTGCTGATGCCGCTGGACGACTTCGTCAAGAAGGACCCGAACCTCGACGACAAGTTCCTGCCCAGCGTCTACAACAGCGCGGTCGTCGACGGCAAGCCGTACGGCATCCCCATGCGCGGCACGCAGCCGGTGCTGCTGTTCAACAACAAGAACGTGCTCGACAAGGCGCACGTGAAGCAGCCCCAGACCTGGGACGAGCTGGTCGACGCCGTCAAGAAGCTCAAGTCCGCGGGCGTCACCCCCATCGCCCTCGGCGGCGGTGACCAGTGGCCGACGCTGATGTGGTTCGAGTACGTCTACGACCGTGTGGCCGGCCCGGAGCTGTTCCAGAAGGCCCTCGGCGGCGACAAGGACGCCTGGGCGAGCGCGGACAGCAAGAAGGCGCTCGGCATGCTCAAGGAACTCGTCGACACCGGCGCCTTCGGCAAGAACTACGACTCGGTGAAGTACACCAACGGCGCCTCGCCCGCGCTGGTGGCCCAGGGCAAGGCCGGCTTCGAGCTGATGGGGTCCTGGTACTACGCGCAGCAGCAGCAGGACGCGAAGGACTTCGCAGCCAAGGGGCTCGGCTACGGCACGTTCCCGACGATTTCCGGCGGCAAGGGCGACCCGACCGACGTCGTCGGCAACACCAACAACTTCTATTCGGTGCTGAAGAAGACCAAGCACCCCGAGGCGGTCGCCGACTTCCTGAAGCTCATGTACTCCGACGAGTTCGTCAAGGCCCAGATGGCCATCGGCAACCTGCCCACCACCACCAACACCCAGAAGTTCCTGGACACCTCCGCCAGCCCCGAGTACTCCCGCTTCCAGTACGACCTGGTCGCCAAGGCCAAGTCCTTCCAGCTCTCCTGGGACCAGGCCTTCCCGCCGTCGGCCATGACGCCGATCCACCAGGCCGTCCAGCAGTTCTTCAACGGACAGCTCGACGCGGACGGCTTCATCAAGGCCATGCAGGCCCTTCCGACCGAATGAACCGCTCATGACCACACAGCTCACGAGTGCTCCGCCCTCCGCCGTGCCTTCCCGGAAGGCCCGGCGGCGGCCGGAGGACTCCTACTCCGCACGCGGCACGCGCCCCGGCTTCGGCTGGGCGCTGCCCGCCACCCTGTTCTTCGCCCTCTTCGCCCTCGCACCGCTGATCATGGTGGCGGTGCTGTCCTTCATGAGCTGGAACGGCCTGGGGTCACCGCAGTTCGTCGGCACGGACAACTGGAAGCGCATCCTCGACGACCCCGTCATGATCAAGAGCATCTGGCTGACCCTGCTGCTCACCGCCCTGGGCGTGGTCATCCAGACCCCGCTGAGCATCGTGCTCGGCGTCTGGGCCGCGGGACACCAGCGCAACCGCGCCGTCCTCTCCGCGATCTACTTCATCCCGCTGCTGCTGTCCTCCACCGCGGTGTCGGTGCTCTGGCGGGCCCTGCTCGACCCGAACTTCGGCATCCCGGCGCGCATGACCTGGCTGTTCGGGGACGGCAACCTGTTCGGTGAGCAGGCCTCGGCCATCGGGGTGCTGGCCTTCGTCAGCACCTGGCAGTTCACCCCGTTCCACACGCTGATCTACCAGGGCGCGGCCCGGGCGATCCCGCCGGTGCTGTACCAGGCGGCGGAGATCGACGGCGCGGGACGCTACCGCCAGTTCTTCCACATCACCCTGCCGCAGCTGCGCAACTCGATCGTCACCTCGATGATCCTGATGATCGTCGGCGGGCTCACCACGTTCGAGACCGTGCTCATCCTGACCCAGGGCGGGCCGGGCACGGACACCACGATCAGCGCCTACTACATGTACCAGAAGGCCTTCAAGGGCTTCGACTTCGGCGCCGGTTCGGCCATCGCCCTGTGCCTGGTCGTCGCCGCCACGGTGGTCTCACTGATCGTCGTCCGCGTCTCCGGCTACGACAAGATGCGCAGCGACATGGAGGGGGTGTCATGAGGCGCCGCCCCAACTACCTGGCCGGAGCGGGCTCGATCGCCTGGCTCGTCCTGGTGGGACTGCCGCTGTACGTGATGCTCGCCGCGACCCTGCGCACCCGGCAGGACTACGCGAGCAAGGGCCCGCTCTCCTTCCCCGGCGACTTCACCCTCGACAACTACACCGGGGCGTTCGACTCGGGCTTCGGGCAGTACTTCCTCAACACCATCATCGTCACCGTCTGCGTCGTCGCCGTGGTGCTGCTGCTCGTACCGCCCCTGGCCTACGCGATCGTACGCAGCCGCAGCCGTGTCACCTCGCAGATCTTCCGGCTGTTCCTGCTGGGCCTCGCCATCCCCGCCCAGGCCGTCATCGTGCCGATGTTCTACCTGATCAGCGAGGCGGGCCTGTACGACAACCTCCTCGGCGTCATCCTGCCCACCGCCGCGTTCTGCCTGCCGATGTCCGCGCTGATCCTCAGCGGCTCCATGCGCGACATCTCCCCGGAGCTGTTCGAGGCCATGACGGTGGACGGAGCGACCCCGCGGCGGATGTTCTTCCAGCTCGTCGTGCCGCTCTCGCGCGGCGGCCTGTCCACGATCGTGGTGTTCTCCGCGCTCCAGGCCTGGAACGGCTTCCTGTTCCCGCTCGTCCTGACCCAGTCCGACTCGACCAAGGTCATCACCCTGGGTCTGTACAACTTCCAGACCGAGCACGGGATCGACATCCCCGGCCTGCTGGGAGCCGTGACGCTCTCCATGGTGCCCGTCCTGCTCGTCTACCTGTTCGCCCGCCGCGCCCTCGTCCAGGGCCTGATGGGCATGGGAGGAAAGTGACCACCAACGTGGCCGTAGAGACCACCCCCGAGATCCCCCTCTGGAACGACCCGACCCAGGACATCGGCACCCGCGTGTCCGCGCTGATCGCCGCGATGACCCTCGAGGAGAAGATCGCCCAGCTGTACGGCGTGTGGGTCGGCGCGTCCGACGAGGGCGGCGAAGTCGCCCCGCACCAGCACGACATGGAGGAGGCCGTCGACCTCGACGCGCTCCTGCCGGCCGGGCTCGGCCAGCTGACCCGCCCCTTCGGCACGGCGCCCGTCGACCCCGCGCTCGGCGCGCTCTCCCTGCTGCGCACCCAGACCCGGATCGCCGCCGCGAACCGCTTCGGCATCCCCGCCCTGGCCCACGAGGAGTGCCTGGCCGGGTTCGCCACCTGGGGCGCCACCGCCTACCCCGTCCCGCTGTCCTGGGGCGCCACCTTCGACCCCGCCCTCATCCGCCGGATGGCCGCCGCCATCGGCCGCGACATGCGGTCCGTCGGCGTCCACCAGGGCCTCGCGCCCGTCCTCGACGTGGTGCGGGACGCCCGCTGGGGCCGCGTCGAGGAGACCATCGGAGAGGACCCCTACCTCGTCGGCAGCATCGGCACCGCCTACGTCCAGGGCCTGCAGTCCGCCGGTGTCGTCGCCACCCTGAAGCACTTCGCCGGCTACTCCGCCTCCCGCGCCGGGCGCAACCTCGCCCCCGTCGCCATGGGCCCGCGCGAACGGGCGGACGTCCTGCTGCCCCCCTTCGAGATGGCGGTGCGCGAAGGCGCCGCCGACTCCGTCATGCACGCCTACACCGACACCGACGGCATGCCCTCGGCCGCCGACGAGGACCTGCTCACCGGGCTGCTCCGGGACACCTGGGGCTTCGAGGGCACGGTCGTCGCCGACTACTTCGGCATCGCCTTCCTCAGCACCCTGCACGGCGTCGCCGGTGACTGGGCGGACGCGGCGGGCACGGCCCTGCGCGCGGGCGTCGACGTGGAACTGCCCACCGTCAAGACGTACGGCGCGCCCCTCGCCGAGGCCGTCGCCGCCGGCCGGGTGCCGGAGGCGCTGATCGACCGCGCGCTGCGCCGGGTCCTCCTCCAGAAGGCCCGGCTCGGGCTGCTCGACGCGGACTGGGACCCGGTCCCGGCCGCCCTCGGCGGAGCGGACCTGGACGACCCCGACGCCCTGCGCGGCACCGTCGACCTGGACAGCGCCGAGAACCGGGAACTGGCCCGCACGGTCGCCGAGGAAGCGGTCGTCCTGCTGCGCAACGACGGCACCCTGCCCCTCGGCCGGCCGCACCGCATCGCCCTGATCGGGCCCAACGCGACCGAGGCCACGGCCGTACTGGGCTGCTACTCCTTCCCCCAGCACGTCGGGGTGCACCACCCCGGGACCCCGCCCGGCATCGACCTGCCGACCCTGGAGGACGCCCTGCGGCGCGAGTTCCCCGACGCCGAGTTCACCGTCGTACGCGGCACCGGCGTGGACGACGGCGACGTCCTCGGCATCGCCGAGGCCGTCGACACCGCGCGCCGGGCCGACGTCGTCGTCGCGGCGCTCGGCGACCGCGCGGGCCTCTTCGGCCGGGGCACCAGCGGCGAGGGCTGCGACGCCGAGTCCCTGGCCCTGCCCGGCGCCCAGCAGCGCCTGCTCGACGCCCTGCTCGACACCGGCACACCCGTGGTGACGGTCCTGCTGGCCGGCCGGCCCTACGCCCTCGGCCGTGCCGTGGACGAGGCCGCCGCGATCGTGCAGTCCTTCTTCCCCGGGGTGGAGGGCACCACGGCCATCGCCGGCGTGCTCAGCGGCCGGACCAACCCGTCCGGACGGCTGCCCGTCAGCGTGCCCCGCGGTACCGGCAGCCAGCCCGCCGGCTACCTCGGCGCCCGGCTCGCCCAGGCCAGCGACGTGTCCAACATCGATCCCACGGCGGCCTTCGCGTTCGGACACGGCCTGTCCTACACGTCCTTCGAGTGGGGCGAGCTGACGGTGGAGCGGCCGGAGGCGGACACGGGCGGCGCGTTCCTCCTCGCCCTGACCGTACGCAACACCGGCGAGCGGGAAGGCACCGAGGTCGTCCAGCTCTACCTGCACGACCCGGTCGCCTCCGTCGTCCAGCCGGTGCAGCGCCTCGTCGGCTACGCCCGCGTCCCGCTCGCCCCGGGCGAGGCCCGCCGGCTGCGGGTCACCGTGCCGGCCGACCTGGCCTCCTTCACCGGCCGCGACGGGCACCGGGTGGTCGAACCCGGCGAACTGGAACTGCGGCTGGCGGCGTCCAGCGGCGACGCCCGGCTGACGGCGAAGGTCACCCTGACCGGCCCCGCACGCCAGGTGGACCACACCCGCCGGTTCCACGCGCTCTTCGAGCAGGAGCCCGCGCACCCCGCCGTCTGACGCGCCCCGCGCCGCCGGCCCGCTCCCCGGACCGCCGGGGAACGGGCCGGCGGCGCGTCAGCCCCGTTCCACGGTGACGGTCACCAGACCGCCCGGGACGGCGGACACCAGGGCCCGGCCGGCCGGCCGGCGTACGACGCCGGCGCCGCCCTCGGCCGTGACCCGCCAGGCGCCCGGCGGCAGGGACAGCTCGGTCACCCGGGAGCCGTGCGGCGCCGCGCGGTAGACCAGCCGGTACACGCCCGTGCCGGCGTCGTACGCGGCGGAGCGGACCGTGCCCGCCACCGCCTCCGCGTACGGCTCGGCGGTCAGCTCCTTGTGGGGGCGGAAGGCGCCGGTGCCGTCCACCGCGCAGTACCCGCCGCCGTAGCACCACACGTAACCCGCCCAGCCGGACGCGTAACGGCCGAGAGAGGCCATCGCGTCCCGGTAGAAGCGGTCCATGTGCGGCAGGGAGCTGTCCGGCGCACCCCACTCGCCGACCACCACCGGGACCCGGTACCGCTCCGGGTACGCGGTGACCGCCCGCTCGTACGCCTCGATCCAGCCCGCCCCGGGGTCGTAGTCGGCGCCGGCCTCCATGGCCGTGTCGTAGAAGTGCGGCGCGTACACCACCCGGGGGTCGTGGACGCGGCCGAGTCCGGTCGGTACGCCCTCGCCCACGACCGGGGTCGGCTCCACGAACAGCCAGGCGTCCCGGTCGGCCGAACGGACGGCGCGGGCGAGGCGGTCGTACATCGGCGTCAACTGCTCGCGTTCGATGCGGCGCGCGGCCGTCGGCAGGTCCTCCCCGGGCTCCGGCTCACCCATCGGCTCGTTGATCAGGTCGTAGCCGAGCACGGCCGGGTGGCGGGCGAAGCGGGCGGCGAGCGTGCGCCACATCCCGGCCTGGGCGCGCCGGAGGTCCGCGTCCTCGTAGAGATGGGTGAAGGCGCGCTGCACGGCGGGTTCGAAGTACTCGGCGAACCAGTCGTCCGGGTGCGCGGTGAACGGCAGCCCGTCGGTCCGGGTCGCCCACGCGGGGATGCCGCGATGGCCGAAGGCGGGGCCGAAGACGTCCTGATGGGCGTCGATGACGACCTTCACGTCATGGCGGTGGGCCAAGTCCAGGACGCGCTCGATCTTCTCCAGGTAACCGCGGCTGTAGTGCCCCGGTGTGGGTTCCAGGTCGTCCCAGAACACCAGCAGCCGGGCGAAGTCGAAGCCCCGGGCCCGCAGGTCGCGCAGCTGGCGTTCGGTGACGGCGGACAGGGCCTCCTCGCCCCGGTGCGCCTTGTCCGCGATGTTCCAGCCGTGCAGGGTGAGCACCCGTCCGTCCCGGTCGGTGAGCCGGGGGACGTCCCGCCCGGTCCCCTCGGCGTGGGCGGTGGCGGGGGTGAGGAGGGCGGCGAGGACCGCGCCCGCCGTCAGCATCGCTCGCAGCACGGGAAACCTCCGGGAAGCCGGCGTCGAGTTCCTTGACTTCGTGCGCACTTCCAGCTGAACACTCCCGTGCTACCAGTCATCCGCGGGGAGGACCAGCAGGAGGACGGGGGCCGGGGCGGTCACCCGGCCCCTGGCCCCCGGTCGTCCGGACGGGCCCCCGGCTGGACGCGGCCCGCTGCGCCGCGCGGCCTCCCGGACGTCAGGCGCGGCTCACCGGCCGCGCGGCTCGCGCACGACGGCCACGTCACCGGGCGCGACGGTGACCGTGCCGGACGTCTCCTTGCCGGTCAGCAGCTCGAACGAGCCCTGTGCCACCGGTACTTCGGCGCCCTGCCCGGTGTGGTCGATGACGAACAGGTAGTCCGCCTCCGGGCCGCGCCGGCGGGCCACCTCCACCCCGGGCGGGGCGGTCCGCACCGGAGCCACGCCCGCCTCCTCGCGGACGCGGTCCAGCAGTGCGGCCAGGGTGGCCGGGTCCGGCAGGGTGGCCAGGTACCAGGCGGACCCGGTGCCGTGCGCCCGCCGGGTCACCGCCGGGACCCCCGCCAGGGGCCCGTCGGCGTACGAGGCGACCGCCTCGGCACCCGCCGGCCGCAGCCGCTCCGACCACAGCGAGCCCGTCGCCCCGTCCGGCACGGCACCGGTCAGCGCGACCGGTTCCCCGGGCAGCAGCGGGAACGGCTCGTCGGAGCGGACGCCCAGCACCTCCCGGAACGCCCCGGGGTAACCACCCAGCCGGGCATGGCAGTTCTCGTCGACCGCACCGCTGTGGAAGCCGACCGCCAGGGTGCCGCCGCCGACGGCGTACGCGGTGAGGTTCGCCGCGCCCGCCGCGTCGACCAGGTACAGGTTCGGGGCCAGCACCAGCCGGTAGCCGGTCAGGTCCGCGTCCGGCCGGACGAAGTCCACGGCCACGCCCGACCGCCACAGCGGCTCGTACCAGGCCCGCACCAGGTCCAGGTAGCACAGCGCGCCGCTCGGCTGGGAGGGGAGTTCCAGGGCCCAGCGGGCGTCCCAGTCCCACACGATCGCGGCCTCGGCGGTGCCGGTGCTGCCGCGCACCTCGGCCAGCGCCTTCAGGTCGGCGCCGAGCCGGACCACGTCCCGCCAGATCTGGCTGTCCGTCCCGGCGTGCGGCACCATCGCCGAGTGCCACTGCTCGGCACCCGCCTTCGACTGGCGCCACTGGAAGTAGGCGATGCCGTCCGCGCCGCGCGCCACGTGGGCGAGCGCGTCCCGGCGCAACTGGCCGGGACTCTTGGCCCGGTTGACGGGCTGCCAGTTCACCGCGCCGGTCGAGTGCTCCATCAGCAGCCACGGGCCGTCCGCGAGCGAACGCGTCAGGTCGCCGCTGAGCGCGATGTCGATCTGCGGCTCGGGATCCGTGGACCGCAGGTAGTGGTCGTTGGAGACGAGGTCCAGCTCGGGCGCCCAGCGCCAGTAGTCCAGGGCGTCGAAGCTGAAGTTCACCATGAAGTTGGTGGTGGCCGGGACCGTGGGCGCCGCCGCCCGGAGCACGTCCCGTTCCGCCGTGTACAGCGACAGCAGCTCGTCGGAGCAGAACCTCCGCCAGTCCAGCCGGTGCGTCGGGTTGGACACGGCGCCGGTGGCGCGCGGCGGCAGGACCTCCTCCCAGTCGTAGTACCACTGGGACCAGAACGCGGTGCCCCAGGCGTGGTTGAGGGCCGCCAGGTCGTCGCCGTAGCGCTCGCGCAGCCAGCGCCGGAAGGCCGCCGCGCTGGTGTCGCAGTAGCAGGCCGCGTTGTGGCAGCCGTACTCGTTGTGCACGTGCCACATGCGGACGGCCGGGTGGTCCGCGTACCGCCCGGCGAGCGCGCCCGCGATGCGCAGCGCGGCCTGCCGGTAGGCGGGGCTGGACGGGCAGAACGTCTGGCGGCTGCCGTAGGAGAGGGTACGGCCGTCCCGGTCGGCCGGCAGGGCCTCCGGGTGGGCCCGGAAGAACCAGGCCGGCGGCGCCGCCGTGGGCGTGGCCAGGTCGGCGGCGATGCCGTTCTCGTGCAGCAGGTCCAGGATCTTGTCCAGGCGCGAGAAGTCGTACACGCCCTCGGACGGCTCCAGCAGCGCCCACGAGAAGATGCCGACGCTGACCAGGTTCACCCCGGCCTCGCGCATCAGGCGCATGTCCTCGGCCCACACCTCCTCGGGCCACTGCTCGGGGTTGTAGTCGCCGCCGTAGGCGATGCCGGGGACGGACAGGGTGCGCTTCACGGTGTTCTCTTTCGGGTGCGGGCCCGTCAGCCCTTGTTGGAGCCCAGGGTCAGGCCGCTGACGAACTGGCGCTGGAGCACGAAGTACACGACCAGGGTGGGGATCGCGGTCAGCAGGGCGCCGGCGGCGACCAGGTTGGGGTCGGTGAAGTACTGCCCGGAGAGGTTGTTCAGCGCCGAGGTGATCGGCATGTTCTCGCCGGTGGAGATCAGCACGAGGGCCCAGAAGAAGTCGTTGTAGATCCAGATGGACAACAGGGTCGCCAGGGCCGCCATCGCCGGCTTGCACAGCGGCAGCGTGATCTGCCAGTACAGCCGCCACACCGAGGCGCCGTCGACCAGCGCGGCCTCGGTCAGCTCGTGCGGCAGCGAGCGCATGTAGTTGCTCAGCACGAACGCGCAGAAGCCGGACTGGAACGCCACGTGGATCAGGACGAGGCCCAGCGCGGAGTCGTACAGCTTGCCGCTCGCGGTGATGCCCGGCAGGTCGGTGAGCAGGTACAGCCGGTACAGCGGGGTGATGATGACCTGCTGCGGCAGCAGGTTGCCCGCCGTGAAGACCAGCAGCAGCGCCAGGTTGACCCGGAAGTCGAAGCGGCTGACGTAGAAGGCGACCATCGACGACAGGAACAGCGTCAGCAGGACGGCCGGCACCGCGATGATCAGCGTGTTGCCGAAGTAGTGCAGCATGTCCGACTGCTGGAACGCGTGTGTGAAGTTGTCGAAGTTCAGCGTGTCCGGCCAGGACACGTACCCCTTGGCGCTGGTCTCGCTGTACGGGCGCAGGGCCGAGAAGACCGCCCACAGCAGGGGCGCCAGCCAGGCGAGCGCGGTGCCCGCGAGGAAGACGTGCAGCAGGACGCGGGCCGGCCGGACCGGGGTACGCCGCTTTCCCAGGGCGCTCACGGTGCTCATGCGCGCCGCTCCTTCCGGAAGGTGGCGATCAGGTACGGGATGATGACGGCGAGGGAGATCACCAGCAGGACGACGGCGATGGCGGAGCCGTATCCGATGCGGCTGGACTCGCCGATGATGTTGTTGGTGACCAGGATCGACAGCAACTCCGTGCCCTGGGCGCCCTTGTTGAAGACGAAGACCAGGTCGAAGGCGCGCAGTGCCTCGATGATGGTGACGACGAGGACGACCGTGTTGGTCGGGCGCAGGGTCGGGAAGATGACGTTCTTGAACGTCTGCCACTCGTTGGCGCCGTCCAGCGCGGACGCCTCCCTGAGCGACGGGTCGACGCTCTTCAGGCCGGCCAGGTAGAGGATCATCATGTAGCCGGTGTGCCGCCAGGACGCGGCGATCAGCACGGCCCACAGGTTGAGGTCCGGGTCGCCGATCCAGTCGATGTAGTGGCCGGGCTTGTTGGCGCCGATGATGCTGTTGATCAGGCCCGTGTCCGGGTTGTAGACCAGCTGCCAGACGAAGCCGATGCACGCCATCGAGATGACGACGGGCAGGAAGTACGCGGTCTGGTAGACGCGGCTGAACCGGATCCGCTTGTCGAGCTGGACGGCGAGGAACAGGCCGAACGGCGTCGGGATCAGG
Source organism: Streptomyces sp. NPDC047841 (assembly GCF_040704085.1). NCBI lineage: Bacteria > Bacillati > Actinomycetota > Actinomycetes > Kitasatosporales > Streptomycetaceae > Streptomyces > Streptomyces sp. NPDC047841. The sequence continues at coordinate 403,650 of NZ_JBEYRP010000003.1, read as the reverse complement.
ATCAGTACGACGAACCAGATGACGTTGTGCTGGACGGCGGGCCAGAACTGCGGGTTGTCGCTGAACAGCTGCCGGAAGTTGTCCAGGCCGACCCACTTGATGGAGTCGAACCCGATGCCGTCCCAGGTGGTGAAGGCGAGGAGGATCGAGGCGAGGGCCGTGAACCAGACGAGGATCACGTGCAGGACGGTCGGCACGCCCGCCATGAGGGCGAGCGTGAACCGGTCACGGCGGGTCAGCAGGCGCCGGTGGCCCTGCGAGACCCGCTTCTTCGCGGGCGCGGCCCCGGGAGCCGGCACGGCCGCCGGCTCCGGGGTCTTCGTCGTCGTGTCGGTGCTCATCGGGCCGCTCACGAGGACGCGAAGATGGTCTTCTTCTGGCGCTCGATGGACGACAGCAGACCGTCCACGCCCTTGGGGTTCTGGAGGAACTTCTGCAGGCCGGGCTGCATCACCGTGGAGGTGAAGTCGGGGCGGCTGTCGCGGTCCATGAACTGGGTGAGGCTCTTGGCGCTGCCGATCATCTCGAACGCCTTCTTCTGGAGCGCCGAGTAGGAGGAGGTGTCGGCCTTGCTGGAGGCGGCGACCACGCTCGGGTCGGTCTTCAGGTACAGCTCCTCGGCCGCCGGGCTGCCCAGGTACTCCAGCAGCTTGACGACACCCGCGTGGTTCTTCGGGGACTTGCTCACCATGAAGCCGTCGGTCGGCGCCTCGACGGTGTCCTGGCCGTACGCGGAGTTGATCTCCGGGAAGGCGAAGAAGTCGAGGTCGTCCAGGTCGGCCTTGTTGGTGAACTGCTGGGCCACGAAGGAGCCGAGGAGGTACATGCCGGCCTTCTTGGCCACCAGCGTCTGCGCGGCGTCCTGCCAGGTGCGGCCCATGAAGCCGTCCTGGTGGTAGGGGAGGAGCTCGGCCCAGTGGTCGAAGACGTCCTTCACCTTGGCGTCGGTCCAGGACGCCTTGCCGGCCATCAGCTGGACGTGGAAGTCGTAGCCGTTCAGGCGGAAGTTGATCTGGTCGAAGGTGCCCATCGCCGGCCAGGCGTCCTTGTCGCCGAAGGCGATCGGGACCAGGCCGTCCTTCTTCATCTGCTTGCACAGGGCGACCAGGTCGTCCCAGGTGGCCGGGACCTTGTAACCGTGCTGCTGGAAGACGCTCTTGCGGTAGAAGACCGCCCACGGGTAGGTGGTCAGCGGCACGAAGTAGTACTTGCCGTCCGCGCCCTTGCTGAGCTTCTTCATCGCGTCGGGGAAGTTGTCCCCGATCTTCGCCCACACGTCGTCGATCGGGCTGGCGAGGCCCTTGGCCGCGAAGAACTGCATGCGGTACCCGGCGAACCAGTTGAACACGTCGTCCGGCGTGCCCTGCAGATACGAGTTGATCTGCTCCTGGAAGGTGTTGTGGTCCTTGGTGTTGACATCGACGCTGAGGCCGGACTGCTTCTTGAAGGCCGCGTAGACGCTCTCGTAGGCCTTCTTGGGCACCGCGTCGGAGGCGTTCGAGCCCAGGGAGACGGCCTTCGGGTCGGATCCGGAACCGCTGCCTCCGCAGGCGGACAGCAGGGGTATGCCGGCGCCTGCGAGCAGGGCGGCACCGCCCGCTCCGCGCAGCAGGGAACGGCGGCTGGGACCCGGGACGGAGAGACCGGAGGACGAGAGGCGCATGGCGGCTCCTGATGCATACCAGGGTTCGGCCAAGGGGATGAGTTGATCACCGAAAAGTTCGAAACCGCTCAGAAACCAACTCGACCGAACATCGTGGGCGTAATAACAGCCCCATGTCCGCTCATGCGTCAATAGCTCCGGTCGCACTGAGGTGTCTCTTGCCCGAAACGTAATCGTCACCGTCACCTGCACCGTTGACGGTGACGGGGCGCAGCGGCCCGCACGGCCCGGGCGGCCGAGGGGGCTGTGTGAAACAGATCGTTCCGTTTCAGCTCCTGACCAGCAGTCGGAAGTCGAAGGCGTACCGGGACGCCCGGTAGACGTGGCTGCCGTGCTCCACCGGCCGGCCCGCGTCGTCGTAGGCGGTGCGCCACATGGTGAGCAGGGCCGCTCCCTCCGGCTCCTCCAGCAGGGCGCCCTCCTCGGCGCTCGCGGCGCGGGCGCCGATGGACTGGCGGGCGCTGTGCAGGACGATCCCGGCCGCGCGCAGCAGCCGGTACAGGCCCGTGGACTCCAGCTGCCCGGTACCGAGTTCGAGCAGGGAGGCCGGCAGGTGGTTGCGCAGGAACGCCACGGGCCGGCCGTGCGTGCTGCGCAGCCGCTCCAGTACGACGACCTCGGCGCCCTCCGGGAGCCCGAGGGCGGCGGCCACGTCGGCGGGCGCCGCGATCCGCTCGTTGCGCAGCACCCGGGTGGTCGGGCCCTGTCCGGCCGACTCCAGGTCGTCGTAGAGGCTGCTGAGTTCCAGCGGGCGCCGGACCTGGCTGTGCACCACCTGCGTACCGACCCCGCGGCGGCGCACCAGCAGCCCCTTGTCGACCAGGGACTGGATCGCCTGGCGGACGGTGGGCCGGGACAGCCCGAGCCGCACCGACAGGTCGACCTCGTTGCCGAGCAGGTCCCCCGGCACCAGCACGCCGTGCTGGATGGCCGCCTCCAGTTGCCGGGCGAGCTGGTAGTACAGCGGAACCGGGCTCGACCGGTCCAGGGCGAAGGTCACGGGATCCAGCGCGCGATCACCCGGTGCCGTTCGCTGCGGGGTGCGGTGTACTGGGCTCATGGCTCCCAGGTGTAGGTCCCGGCGCCGAAGGTGTCAATACTTTGTACTTACATTCGGACCTGCTTGTGAAATGATGTCTTAACAAAGTATTGACAGCGGGCTCGGCAGAGGCTTGTATCCCGTCCCAACGCAACAGCGTCCTTGCCCCGTCGCACGCACAGTGAGGTGCTGGAAAGATGGACCGCTCTTCTCGTCCCCGCTTCCGCAGACTGGCCCCCTTCGTGGCGGCGGCCGCCGCGGCAGCCCTCACCCTCGCCGGCTGCTCCAGCGGTTCCGGCGGCAAGAAGGCCGAGGAGGAGGCGGCGAACCCCTCCGCGGGCAAGGCCGACACCCCTCGCATGACCGTCGCCCTCGTCACCCACCAGGCGCCCGGCGACACCTTCTGGGACACCGTCCGCAAGGGCGCGGAGGCCGCGGCGGCCAAGGACAACATCAAGCTGGTCTACTCCGCCGACCCGAACGCCGGCAACCAGGCCAACTACGTGCAGAACGCCATCGACCAGAAGGTCGACGGCATCGCGGTCACCCTGGCCAAGCCCGACGCGATGAAGGGCGCCATCGCCAAGGCCGAGCAGGCCGGCATCCCGGTGGTCGGCCTCAACTCAGGACTGACGGACTGGAAGAAGCTCGGCCTGCTGGAGTTCTTCGGGCAGGACGAGAGCGTGGCGGGCGAGGCGTTCGGCGACAAGCTCAACACCACCGGCGCGAAGAAGATCGTCTGCGTGGTCCAGGAACAGGGCAACGTGGGCCTCACCCAGCGCTGCGACGGCGTGAAGAAGACGTTCAAGGGCACCACCGAGACCCTGTACGTGAACGGCACCGACATGCCGTCGGTGAAGTCGACCATCACGGCCAAGCTCAAGCAGGACAAGTCCGTCGACACCGTCGTCACCCTCGGCGCCCCCTTCGCGCTGACCGCGGTGCAGTCGGTCGGGGACGCGGGCAGCAAGGCGAAGGTGGCCACCTTCGACCTCAACAAGGAACTGGTCAAGGCGGTGCAGAAGGGCACCATCGAGTTCGCCGTCGACCAGCAGCCCTACCTCCAGGGCTACCTGGCGGTCGACTCGCTGTGGCTCTACAAGAACAACGGCAACTACAGCGGCGGCGGCGAGCAGGCCGTCCTCACCGGCCCGGCCTTCGTGGACAAGTCCAACGTCGACAAGGTCGCCGGGTTCGCCGCGAAGGGCACCCGGTGATGAGCATGGCCCAGCAGGCTGAACCGGCGGTCGGCAGGTCGCCGGCGTCCGGCCCCCGACAGAGCGACGGCCGCACCGCCCGGCGCCCGCCGGCCCTCCGGCTGCTGGCCCGGCCCGAGGTGGGTGTCTTCCTCGGCGCCGTCGCCGTCCTGGTCTTCTTCCTGATCGCGGCGCCGCCGGTGCGCGACGGCAGCTCGATGGCGAACATCCTCTACCAGTCCTCGACCATCGGCATCATGGCCCTCCCGGTGGCCCTGCTGATGATCGGCGGGGAGTTCGACCTCTCCTCCGGCGTCGCCGTGATCTCCTCGGCGCTCACCGCGAGCATGCTCAGCTACCAGCTCACCGTGAACGTGTGGACCGGCGTGATCGTCGCCCTGGCCGTGTCCCTCGCGATCGGCGCCTTCAACGGCTGGATGGTGGTGAAGACCGGGCTGCCCAGCTTCCTGGTCACCCTGGGCACCTTCCTGATCCTCCAGGGCACCAACCTCGCCGTCACCAAGCTCGTCACCGGCAACGTCGCCACCGACGACATCAGCGACATGGACGGCTTCGACCAGGCCCGCAAGATCTTCGCCTCCTCCTTCGACGTGGGCGGGGTCCAGGTGAAGATCACGGTGGTCTGGTGGCTGGTCTTCGCGGCCGTCGCCACCTGGGTGCTGCTGCGCACCAAGTACGGCAACTGGATCTTCGCGGTCGGCGGCAACAAGGACAGCGCCCGCGCGGTCGGCGTCCCGGTGAGGTTCACCAAGATCACCCTGTTCATGCTGGTCGGCTTCGGCGCCTGGTTCGTCGGCATGCACAACCTGTTCTCGTTCAACACCGTGCAGTCCGGCGAGGGCGTCGGCCAGGAGCTGATCTACATCGCCGCGGCCGTCATCGGCGGCTGCCTGCTCACCGGCGGCTACGGCTCCGCGATCGGCCCGGTCTTCGGCGCCTTCATGTTCGGCATGGTGCAGCAGGGCATCGTCTACGCCGGCTGGAACCCCGACTGGTTCAAGGCCTTCCTCGGCGTGATGCTCCTCGGCGCCGTCCTGATCAATCTGTGGGTCCAGCGCACGGCGACCCGGAGGTAAGCGATGACCGACAACACCACGGGCACCCACGGCGCCGTCCTCCAGGACGGCGCACCCGCCCCCGACGGGCTCCTGGTCGAACTCCGCGGCGCCGGCAAGTCCTACGGCAACATCCGCGCCCTGCACGGCGTCGACCTGAAGGTCCACGCCGGCCGGGTGACCTGCGTGCTCGGCGACAACGGCGCCGGCAAGTCCACCCTCATCAAGATCATCTCAGGGCTGCACCAGCACACCGAGGGCGAGTTCCTCGTCGACGGCCGGCCGGTGCGCTTCACCACCCCGCGCGAGGCCCTGGACAAGGGCATCGCCGCCGTCTACCAGGACCTCGCCACCGTCCCGCTGATGCCGGTGTGGCGGAACTTCTTCCTCGGCTCCGAGCTGACCAAGGGCCCCTGGCCGCTGCGCCGGCTCGACATCGCCCGCATGAAGGAGACCGCCGACCGGGAACTGCGCCACATGGGCATCGTCCTGGACGACCTGGAACAGCCCATCGGCACCCTCTCCGGCGGCCAGCGCCAGTGCGTCGCCATCGCCCGCGCCGTCCACTTCGGCGCCCGCGTCCTCATCCTGGACGAGCCCACCGCCGCCCTCGGCGTCAAACAGTCCGGTGTGGTGCTGAAGTACATCGCCGCCGCCCGCGACCGCGGGCTCGGCGTCATCTTCATCACCCACAACCCCCACCACGCCTACATGGTCGGCGACCACTTCAGCGTCCTGCGCCTCGGCACCCTGGAGCTGAGCGCCGAACGCAGCGAGATCGGCCTCGAAGAGCTGACCAACCACATGGCCGGCGGCGCCGAACTCGCCGCGCTCAGGCACGAGCTGGCCCAGGTGCGCGGCGTCGACGTGGCCGAACTGCCCGAGGACGGCGACCTCGGCGCACCCGTGGCGACCTCCCCGGAAGGAACCCCCTGATCATGGCGCACCCCACTCCGCTCGACCGCATCCGGGTCGGCTCCGCCCCCGACTCCTGGGGCGTCTGGTTCCCCGACGACCCCCGGCAGGTGCCCTGGGAACGCTTCCTCGACGAGGTCGCCGAGGCCGGCTACGACTGGATCGAACTCGGCCCCTACGGCTACCTCCCCACCGACCCGGCACGGCTCGCCGACGAGGTGGCCAAGCGGAACCTGAAGGTGTCGGCGGGCACCGTCTTCACCGGCATGCACCGCGGCCCCGCCGTCTGGGAGGAGACCTGGGCGCACGTCAGCCAGGTCGCCGCGCTCACCCAGGCGATGGGCGCCCGGCACCTGGTCGTCATCCCCTCCTTCTGGCGCGACGACAAGACCGCCGAGATCCTGGAGCCGCCCGAGCTGACCGCCGGGCAGTGGGCCCACCTGACCAAGGGCATGGAACGGCTCGGCCACGAGGTCAAGGAGACCTACGGCCTGGACATCGTCGTGCACCCGCACGCCGACACCCACATCGACACCGAGGAGCATGTCGAGCGCTTCCTGGACTCGACCGACGGCGAGCTGGTCAACCTCTGCCTGGACACCGGGCACTACGCCTACTGCGGCGGGGACAGCGTCAAGCTGATCGAGACCTACGGCGAGCGCATCGGGTACCTGCACCTCAAGCAGGTCGACCCGGACGTCCTCGCCGAGGTGGTCGCGGGCGGGGTGCCGTTCGGACCGGCCGTGCAGCGCGGCGTGATGTGCGAACCGCCCTCCGGGGTGCCGGCGCTGGGGCCGGTGCTGGAGGCGGCGCAGAAGCTGGGCGTGGAGCTGTTCGCGATCGTCGAGCAGGACATGTACCCGTGCGAGCCGGACAAGCCGCTGCCGATCGCGGTACGCACCCGGCGCTTCCTGCGGTCCTGCGGGGCCTGAGGGCCGGCCGCTTCCGAGGGAACCGGGCCGCGGTGCCGACGACCGCGGCCCGGTTCCTGCGCTGTTGCGGGGGATTCGGCCGCCGGGCGGCCGGGAACCAACGGGGACACGCGGACGTCTGACCCACAACGGGGAACGCCCGCGCGGACGGGAGGACGAGATGACACACCGTACGGAAGCCCACACCGCGGCCCCGGACGCGGCCGACGCCGCCGCCCGGCGCCGCGACCGCTTCGGCGCGCTGCCGGAGCGGATACGCCCGCAGGACACGGTGGAGACGAAGCCGGCGACGGCGCCGGACCCGGCGCGGGACACCTACAACCCGGACGAGTGGCTGATCCGGTACTGCGGCTGAGCACACGGCGACGGCGCCGGGCACCTGCCCGGCGCCGTCGCCGTGCGGTCAGGCCGCCCGTACCTCCGCCAGGGTCACCGGCCGGTGCTCGTGCAGGGACAGCGTGCAGGCCTCGGCGATCCAGCCGGCCTCCAGGGCGTCCTCGACGGTGCACGGCGAGGTCCGGGTCCCGGCCACGACCTCGGTGAACGCGGTCAGTTCGGCGCGGTAGGCGTCGGTGAAGCGGTCCATGAAGAAGTCGTGCGGGGTGCCGGCGGGGAAGGTGACCCCGGGCTCGGCCGAGCGCAGCGGCAGCTTGTCGTCCAGGCCGACGGCGAGGGAGTCGGCGAAACCGTGCAGTTCCATGCGCACGTCGTAACCGCGCTTGTTGTGCCGGGAGTTGGACACCACCGCGATCGTGCCGTCGTCCAGGGTCAGGACGGCGCCGGTGGTGTCGGCGTCGCCCGCCGCCTTGATGTAGTCGGCGCCCCGGTTGCCGCCCACCGCGTACACCTCGGTGACCTCACGGCCCGTCACCCAGCGGATGATGTCGAAGTCGTGCACCGAGCAGTCACGGAAGATCCCGCCGGACGCGGCGACATAGGCGGCCGGCGGCGGCGCCGGGTCCAGGGTCGTGGAGCGGACCGTGTGCAGCATGCCCAGCTCACCGGCCTGTACGGCGGCCCGCGCGGCGACGAAGCCCGCATCGAAGCGCCGGTTGTAGCCGATCTGGATCGGCACGCCGCTGCCCTGCACGGCCTTGAGGACCTCGACGCCCTCGACCATCGTCCTGGCGACGGGCTTCTCGCAGAAGACCGGGACGCCGGCCTCGACGCCGGCCAGGATCAGGGCGGGGTGGGCGTCGGTGGCCGCCGCGACCACCAGGCCGTCCACGCCGGCCGCGAGAAGGGCCTCCGGCGAGTCCGCGACCTGTGCCCCGAACCGCTCGGCGGCGGCCTTGGCCGCGTCCGCGAACGGGTCGGCGACGACGAGCGAGTCGACGGCGTCCAGCCCGGAGAGGGTCTCGGCGTGGAAGGCGCCGATGCGGCCGAGGCCGAGGATTCCGATACGCATGCGGTGCTGCTCCTAGGGTTGGTGCCTGAGTTTTAGTCGAGGCCGCCGAGCACGTTCTGGTCCCAGTCGATCACCGAGCCGGTGACCACCCCCGACCGCTCCGACAGCAGGAAGACCACGAAGTCCGCGATTTCGTCCGGCTGGCCGAGCTTGCCCATCGGCAGCCGGGCCGCTGCCTGCTCCCGCCAGTCGTCGCCGGCGCCGTGGAAGGCCCGCTGGGTGGCGTCCTCGCCCTCGGTCGCGGTCCAGCCGATGTTGAGCCCGTTGATCCGGATCCGGTCCCAGCGGTGGGCGTGCGCCGCGTTCCGGGTCAGGCCCGCCAGGCCGGCCTTGGCGGCGACGTACGGCGCGAGGAACGGCTGTCCGCCGTGCGCCGACGACGTGATGACGTTGACGATCGTGCCGGGCGCCTTGCGGGCCGTCATGTCGGCGACCGCCGCCTGCATCGCGAAGAACGGGCCCTTGAGGTTGACCGCGATGTGCGCGTCGAACAGTTCCGGCGTGGTGTCCAGCAGCGTGCCCCGCGAGGTCAGCCCGGCCGAGTTGACCAGGCAGTCGATCCGGCCGTACGCGTCCACGACCCGGGCGACCGACGCCTTGGCCTGCCCGGCGTCCGCCAGGTCGGCCCGCACGTACATGGCCTTGCCGCCGGCCGCCGACAGCTCCGTCACCAGCGCCTCGCCCGGCTCCGGGCGGCGCCCGCTCACCGCGACGACGGCGCCCTCGCGGACGGCGGCCCGCGCGATGGCGGCCCCCACGCCCTGACTGCCGCCGTTGACCAGGACGACCTTGTCGTCGAGAAGTCCCATGCCCTGCCTCAGCTCTCCCGGCGTCGCGCCGCCGTCCGCAGTTCCTCGCGCAGCCGCGCGGGCCGCCATGTCTCCCTCAGCGCCCGCCGCACCAGGTCCGCCTGCGCCGGCGGGGCCAGCCCGGCGACCGGCGGGTCGCTGTCCAGGTTGGTGGGGAAGGGGTAGCCCTCGGCGCTCGCGGCGATCACGTTGTCCAGCCACTCCTCGGACGCGCCCGCCGCCTTGCGCCGCAGCAGCACCGGGAACACCGCGTTGGTCACCGCCTCGCGGTCCACGGTCTCCATCGCGCGGCCGAACGCGGACGAGATCTGCAGCAGGTTGGCCGTGCGCCGGACGTCCGCCGTCCGGTTGGTGCCGGCGGCGTGGAAGAGCGCCGGGTTGAAGAAGACGGCGTCGCCCTTGTCGAGCGGGAGCTGTACGTGGCGGGCCGTGAAGTACTCCTGGAACTCCGGGAGCCGCCAGGCCAGGTAGCCCGGCTCGTAGAGCTGGGAGTACGGCAGGTACAGCGTCGGCCCGGACTCCACCGGCATGGCGCAGTGGGCGACCGCGCCCTGGAGGGTGAGCGCGGGGGAGAGGCGGTGCACGTGCGCGGGGTAGGCGGCGGCGACCGCGTTGCTCAGGAAGCCCAGGTGGTAGTCCCGGTGCGGGGTCTGTCCGGCGCCGCCCGGATTGACCACGTTCACCTGGGAGGTGACCTGGTAGCCGGGGCCCAGCCAGGCGGTGGCGAGCAGCGCCAGGACGTCGTTGGCGTAGTAGCCGGCGAACGCCTCGGCGTCGTACAGGGCCGTCTTCTCCAGCGCGTTCCACACCCGGTCGTTGGCGCCCGGCGCGGCGAAGTGGTCGCCGGCGGTCGCCCCGGCGGCCCGCTGTTCGGCGATCAGCGCCTCGAACACCGCCGTGACCCGGTCGACGACGCCGGGTTCCGGGAAGGCACCCCGGACCACGACGATCCCCGGGCCCTCGGCGAGCGCCCGCACCAGCTCGGCCCGCAGCGCGCTCCGGTCGCGGGCCGTCCGCAGCCGCTCGCCCTCGTACACGAGGACGTTCTCCACGACGGACGCGGCGTGCGGGTAGCCGGCGGCGTCCGTGGCCCGCTCCACCAGGGCGCGGAACGCGCCGAGATCGCAGTCCTGCTCGGACAGCCAGGCGCGGCCTGGCACGGCGGCGACGGACATCGGTGTCCCTCTTTCGGTCTCGGCAGCGGCGCGGTCCTGTCATTCTTGTCAGTACAAACCCCTCGAACAACCAGCACGCGACCATCAAAAACCCCTCAAGGAGACGGTCCATGGGCCACCCGTTCCCGATCCGGGAGATCGCACGTCAGGCCGGTCTCAGCGAGGCCACCGTGGACCGGGTGCTGAACGGCAGGGGAGGGGTGCGGGAGAGCACCGCGCGGGAGGTGCAACGGGCGATCGCCGATCTCGACCGGCAGCGCACCCAGGTCCGGCTGGTCGGCCGTACCTTCATGGTCGACATCGTGGCCCAGGCGCCCGAGCGGTTCACCACCGCCGTGCGCGCCGCCCTGGAGGCCGAACTGCCCGCCCTGCACCCGGCCGTGGTGCGCTCCCGCTTCCACTTCCGTGAGACCGGCCCGGTCCGCGAGCTGGTCGGCACGCTCGACCGGATCGCCCGGCGCGGCTCGCAGGGCGTGATCCTCAAGGCGCCGGACGTCCCCGAGGTCACCGCGGCCGTCGGCCGACTGACCACCGCCGGGGTACCGGTCGTCACCCTGGTCACCGACCTGCCGGCGAGCGGACGCGTCGCCTACGTCGGCATCGACAACCGGGCGGCCGGGGCGACCGCCGCCTACCTGACGGGCCAGTGGCTCGGCGACCGCCCCGGCAACGTCCTCACCAGCCTCAGCAGTGGCTTCTTCCGCAACGAGGAGGAGCGCGAGATGGGCTTCCGCGGCGTCATGCGGGCCCGGCACCCTCAGCGGACGCTGGTGGAGATCGCCGAGGGCCAGGGCCTGGACGCCACGCAGTACGACCTGGTCCGCGCCGCCCTGGAACGCGACCCGGGGATCTTGGCGGTGTACTCCATCGGCGGCGGCAACAACGCCACCCTGCGGGCCTTCGCCGACCTCGGCCGCGAGTGCGCCGTGTTCGTCGCGCACGACCTCGACCACGACAACACCCGCCTGCTGCGCGAGCACCGCCTGTCCGCCGTGCTCCACCACGATCTGCGGCACGACCTGCGCGAGGCCTGCCACGAGGTGATGCGCTTCCACGGCGCGCTGCCGCCGGCCGGACCGGTCCTGCCGTCCGCGATCCAGGTGGTCACGCCGTACAACATGCCTACGACCCCGGCAGCGTGACCCACGCCCCGCTCGCGGCCGACTCCGCCATCGCGTCCAGCACGGTCGCGCTGTGCACCGCGTCCGCGAGCGTGGTGCCGTACGGGGTGCCCTCGGCGATGGAGCGGACGAAGCGGTAGGCCTCGATCACCTTCAGGTCGTCGTAGCCCATCGCGTTGGCCGCGCCCGGCTGGAACGCGGCGAACTCGCCGGCGCCCGGGCCGACGTACACCGTGCTCACCGGCTGGTCCTGGTACGTCGTGCCCCGGCTCACCTTCAGCTCGTTCATCCGGCGGAAGTCCCAGAACACCGCGCCCCGGGTGCCATGCACCTCGAAGCCGTAGTTGTTCTGCTCGCCGACCGAGACCCGGCAGGCCTCCAGGACGCCCCGGGCACCGGAGGCGAAGCGGAGCAGGCAGCCGACGTAGTCCTCGTTCTCGACCGGGCCCGGCTCACCGCCGGCGGCCAGTGCGTGGCCGGCCGTCGCACCGCTCGGACGGGCGCGTTGCGGGACGAAGACCGCCGTGTCCGCGGTGAGCGAGGCGATGTCGCCGAGCAGGAAGCGGGCCAGGTCGGCGCCGTGCGAGGCGAGGTCGCCGAGCACCCCGCTGCCGCCGCGCTCGCGCTCGTAGCGCCAGGTCAGCGCGCCGTCCGGATGGGCCGCGTAGTCGCTGAAGAGACGGATGCGGACGTGGGTGACCGTGCCGATCCCGCCGGAGGCGATCAGCTCGCGGGCGGCCTCGACGGCGGGCGCGTTGCGGTAGTTGAAGCCGACCGCGCCCTGCACGCCGGCCCGGGCGACGGCCTCGGCGACCGCGCGGGCGTCCCCGGCGGTCAGGCCCACCGGTTTCTCGATCCACAGGTGCTTGCCGGCCTCGGCCATCGCCACGCCGATCTCCCGGTGCAGGAAGTTCGGCGCGGTGACGCTCACCGCCCGCACGCGCGGGTCGGCGGCCACCTCGCGCCAGTCCCGGGTCGCCGAGGCGAACCCGAACCGCTCGGCGGCCTCCTCCGCCCGGCCCGGCACCTCCTCGGCGACGGTGACCAGCCGGGGCCGCAGCGGCAGCCGGGGGTAGTGGTGCGGGAGACGGGCGTACGCCTGGGTGTGCACCCGGCCCATCCAGCCGAACCCGATGACGGCGACACCGAGCGCGTCCACCATGACAGCCCCTCTTTCTCCGGATGGCGGTTGGACCGGTCCAGTTGCGATCGGTGGCCACCTTTGTTCGGACATGACCAGCGTGTCAACCCTTTGACAGCGCGGCACGCCGCGTGGAACGGTCCATCCCATGAGGGCGCCGACGATCCGTGACGTGGCGGAACGGGCGGGCGTGTCGAAGTCGCTCGTCTCCCTGGTGCTGCGCGGTTCCGGCCCGGTGCGCCCCGAGAAGCGGGAGGCGGTCCTGCGGGCCGTGCGCGAGCTGGGCTACCGGCCGAACGCGGCGGCCCGCAGCCTGAGCGAGCGGCGCACCCGCACCATCGGTGTCCTCCTGGACGACCTGCGCAACCCCTGGTTCGTGGAACTGCTCGACGGGCTCAACTCCCCGCTGCACGCGGCCGGTCTGCACATGCTCCTCGCCGACGCGCGCCTCAACCGGCGGATGGGCCACGACCTCGCCGAGCCCTTCCTGGACCTGGGCGTCGACGGACTGGTGGTGGTCGGCACGGTCCCGGACGCGGTCGGCCTCGGCGTGCTCGCGCGGCGGATGCCGGTGGTCGTGGCGGGCGCGCGCGAGGCGCAGCCGCCGGGCGTGGACATCGTCGCCGGGGACGACGAGCGGGGCGCCCGGCTCGCCACCGAGCACCTGCTCGGGCTCGGCCACCGCCGGATCGCGCACCTCGCGGGCCACGGCGCCGTCGGCGCGCTGCGCCGGCGGGGCTACGAGGCGGCGATGCGGGCGCACGGCGCCGAACCGCTCGTCGAACCCGGCGACCTGACCGAGGAGGGCGGCTACCGCGGGACCGTCCGCCTGCTCACCCGGCGCGAGCGGCCCACCGCGCTCTTCGCCGTCAACGACATGGCCGCGGTGGGCGCGCTGTCGGCGGCGGGCGAGCTGGGGCTGCGGGTGCCCGGCGAGCTGTCGGTGACCGGGTACGACAACACCAGCGTCGCCCGGCTGCGGCACCTCTGGCTGACCACCGTCGACACCGCCCCGCACGAGGTGGGCCGGCGCGCCGCCCGCTGCCTGCTGGACCGCTTCGAGCGGCCGGGCGGTGCGGGGCGGGTACGGCTGGCCGCGCCGACGCTTCGGATCCGGGGGACGACGGGGCCGCCCGGGGACGGCCTCACGGGTTGACCGGCCGCACGCCCGGCCGACGGCCTCACAGGTTGATCGCGTAGGCCTTGCGCAGCGTCTCGTGCACGGTCCACGTCGTACGGTCGCCCGCGCGGAGCACCGCCATGTCACCGGGCCCCACCGTCAGCGTCGGCCCGTCCTCGACCTCGATGGTCGCCGAGCCGCTGATCACCACGAACAGCTCGTCCGCCTCGGTGTCCGTGACCACTCCCGGCGTGATCTGCCAGATCCCGCGGAGCTGCCGGCCGTCCGCCGACTCCCACACCACCTTCCCCGTCACCTCGGGGTTCCCGGCCACGATCCGCTCCGGGTCCAGGGGTTCGGGTGCGAGGTCGGCGTCGGGGATGTGGAGCGCGAAGCTGTGCGTCATGCAGCGACCCTGTCCGGTGCGCCGGCCGCGCCGCCATGGACAGTGTGTGGGGCATCGGGCCTGGTCGCAGGACACTTCGTCGGGGAGCGCCGGCTGGCGGGGGCCTGGGGCCCGGGTGATCGTGGGGACATGGCTGACTCCACGGCGGCCGGACCGGCGCCGCCCCGGCAGCACGACACACGGGAGATCGTCCTGTTCGGCGGGGTGTACGGCGCCGTCCTCGCCAGCTCGATGGTTGCGGCGCTCACCCAGTACGGGCACACGTCCGCCGACGTCCGCGGCTACGACGCCGCGTGGGTGCTGGTGACCGCGTGCGCCTCCGCCCTCGCCCACGGCTACGCCCACTACATCGCCGAGCGCGCCCCGCACAGCCGGTGGGACGTGCTGCTCGCCATGCGCAACGAGTGGCCGCTGGTCACGGCCGTGCTGCCCACGGTCTTCCTGCTCGCGGGCGCGCGCTGGGGCTGGTGGCCCGCGAAGGGCATCGAGTACGTGGCGTTCGCCCTCAACATCGTGATCCTCTTCGGCATCGGCCTCGTCACCGCCCGCTGGTCGGCGCGCCGCTGGCCGACCGCCCTGCTGATGGGGCTCGGGGACGCGTGCCTGGGGGTCGTGGTGGTGGTGGCGAACGCGATCATCAAGTAGGGCCGGGCAGCGCGGGGACCGGCGGGGTTCAGCGGGACGCGCGCACCCCGTCCAGGGCGATGGCGAAGACCCGGTCGCGCTGGGCGTCGTCCTCGAACGCCGTCGCGGTGATCCCGGCGACCATCCGCAGCAGATCACCGAAGTCCATGTCCGCCCGGGCGACGCCGGCCCGCTGCGCGCGCTCCAGCAGGGGGCCGCCGGCCGCGTACATCGAGTCGCGGCAGGACTGGAAGATGCCGGACTCGCCGTCGAGGGCCTCGCGGACGGCGCGCTTGGTGACCATGTACCCGGCGAACCGGTTCAGCCAGGCCGTCAGCGCCTCCCACGGTTCCCGGTCCGCGAGTTCCACGGCCGCCCGGCACAGGGCGTTGACCTCGTCGGCGTAGACGCTCTCGAACAGGTCGCGGCGGGTCGGGAAGTTCCGGTAGAGCGTGCCGATGCCGACCCCCGCGCGGCGGGCGATGTCCTCCAGGGAGGCGTCGGCGCCGTGCTCCGCGAACGCCTCGCGGGCGGCGTCGAGCAGGGCGTCGTAGTTGCGGGCGGCGTCCTTACGGTGCGGCCGGCGGGCCGCCACGATCTCGCCGACGGGGAACGGCGTGGCCGTCACTGCTGCCTCCCGGGAGGGAATCGACTGGAACCGGAGGTCTACCTCCGCTACAGTGGAGGCACACCTCCACTTTAGCAGTGCGGGGTCGGCTCCGCCGTGGCCGGACGCGGCCCGCGGAGCCGGCCCCGGGCATCCCCGTGGCGCGGCCCGTACGACCGCGCCCCTCGGTACCCGGCTCACCCGGTGCCGCCCCCCACGTCCCCGTTCTCCCTCCGCATCCCTGATTCCGGAGAGGCTTCCTCATGCCCCGCGCGTCCACTCGCCTCACCTTCGCGGTCCTCGCGACCGGTGCCGGCGTGTTCTCCATGCTCCAGTCGCTGATCGCGCCGGCCCTGCCGACCGTCCAGCACGCCCTGCACACCTCGCAGTCCACCGCGACCTGGGTGATGACGGCCTATCTGCTGTCCGCCTCGGTCTTCACCCCGATCCTCGGCCGGGTCGGCGACCTCGTCGGCAAGAAGCGGACCCTCGTCGCCGTCCTGCTGGCCGTCCTCGCGGGCTGCCTCGTCGCCGCGCTGGCCCCGACCATCGGCGTGCTCGTCATCGCCCGGGTCGTCCAGGGCGTCGGTGGCGCCCTGTTCCCGCTCTCCTTCGGCATCATCCGGGACGAGTTCGCCCCCCATGAGGTCAGCGGCAGCATCAGCAACCTCTCCGCCGTGATCGCCGCCGGCGGCGGGGTCGGCATCGTGGCCGCCGGCCCGATCGTGTCCGCGCTCGACTACCGCTGGCTGTTCTGGATCCCGGTGGCGATCGTCGCCGCGACGGTCCTGATCGCGCTGCGCTACGTCCCCGAGGCGCCCAAGCGGGCGGAGGGGAAGGTCAGTTGGAGCGGCGCCGTGCTGCTCGCCGGCTGGCTGGTGGCCCTGCTGCTGCCGCTGAGCCAGGCCGGCCAGTGGGGCTGGGGCTCGGCGAAGGTGCTCGGCCTGTTCGCCGCCGCCGTCGTGCTGTTCGGCGTGTGGCTGGCGACCGAGGCCCGCTCGCGGTCCCCGCTCATCGATCTGCGGGTGCTGCGGCTGCCCGCGGTGTGGACGACCAACACGGCCGCGCTGCTGTTCGGCGCCGGCATGTACTCGATCTGGTCCTTCCTGCCGGGCTTCGTCCAGACGCCGTCCGCGGCCGGTTACGGCTTCGGCGCCAGCGTCACCGCGTCCGGCCTGCTGATGCTGCCGATGCTGGTCGCGATGTTCCTCTCCGGCGTCCTGTCCGGCCGCCTGGAGCCCCGCGTCGGCGCGAAGGCCCTGCTCACCACGGGTGCCGCGCTCGGCGCGGTGGCCTGCGGCCTCCTCACCCTGTGGCATGACGA
This sequence comes from Streptomyces sp. NPDC047841, assembly GCF_040704085.1. Lineage (NCBI taxonomy): Bacteria > Bacillati > Actinomycetota > Actinomycetes > Kitasatosporales > Streptomycetaceae > Streptomyces > Streptomyces sp. NPDC047841. Next base: position 387,094 of record NZ_JBEYRP010000003.1, on the reverse strand, counting down.
GCAGTGGCAGGTGGCGGTCGTCTCGGGCCTGTTCGGCCTCGGCATCGGACTCGCCTTCGCCTCGATGGCCAACCTGATCGTGGGCAGCGTGCCGGTGGAGCAGACCGGCGCCGCGACCGGCATGAACGCCAACATCCGCACCATCGGCGGCTCGATCGGCGCCGCGCTCACCAGCGTCCTGGTCACCGGGCGGCTCCAGCCCTCGGGCCTGCCGTACGCCTCCGGCTACACCCACGGCTGGGCCCTGCTCGCCGTCCTCTGCCTGGCCGCGACCGGCGCCGCCCTCCTCGTCCCGGTCCACCGCACCCGCCGCCCGGCCGCCCCGGACGCCGTACCGGGTCCGACACGGGCACCCGCTCAGGTGCGGTAGGGTTGACCTGCGTGATCACGCGGAACGCTCCGCGTGAGACCGCGGCGGGACGTGGCGCAGCTTGGTAGCGCACTTGACTGGGGGTCAAGGGGTCGCAGGTTCAAATCCTGTCGTCCCGACTCGTGAGAGTCGCAGGCCAGGGCCGGTTCCGGAGCCATCCGGAACCGGCCCTGTCGTGTGCCCGTGGACCGGACGGCCCGGATTCCGGCGGTTCAGCCGGCCCCGGGCAGGGTGAGTCCCGACCGGATCAGGCCGTCCGCGGTCGCCACGATCGTCTCGACCGTGCCGCGGGGCTCCCAGCCCAGCACGGAACGGGCCTTGTCATTGCTGATGACGGGGATGCGTCCGCCCAGGACCGCGGCGTCGCGCAGGGCCGGTTCCGTCTTCGCGGCCTCGCGCACCTGCTCGATGGTCAGTTCCTCGCGGGGCAGCAGACCGGCCGCGGCGGGGACGTGCTCACGCAGGACCTGTGCCATGCCGAAGAGGCTGATGGACGGTCCGCCGACGGCGATGAAGCGCTCTCCCGCCGCCTTCGGGTGCAGCATGGCGCGCAGGTGCAGGTCCACGACGTCCCGTACGTCGACGACGCCGAAGTACATGACCGGCACCACGGGCATCCGCCCGGTCAGCATGCCGGCGACCAGGCCGACGGAGCCGGAGGGCCGGTCGCCCAGTCGGGGACCGAAGATGCCGGTGGGGTTGACGACCGTCAACTCGATGTCCGCGTGGTCGCGGACGTAGTCCCAGGCCGCGCGCTCGGCGAGCACCTTCGACTTGTGGTAGGCGGGCAGGCCCTCGGTGTCCGGGTCGGTCCAGTCCTCCTCCGAGTAGTGGTCGCCGGGCTTCACCGTGTATCCGACCGCGGCGAAGGACGACGTCATCACCACGCGGGGGACGCCGGCCTCCCGGGCCGCGGAGAGGACCCGCAGCGCACCGTCACGGGCCGGGAGGACGACGTCGTCCTCCGTCTTCGGCGGAGTGGTGGGGAAGGGCGAGGCGTGGTGCAGTACGTGACCGACACCGTCCATGGCCTCCGCCCAGCCGCCGTCGGCGCCGAGGTCGGCGACGGCGAACTCCAGCCGGTCCGCCGGATCGACCCCGGCCCGCCGGAGCGCCGCCCGGACCTGGGCCTCCTGCCCGGGTTCCCGGACGGTCACACGGGTCCGGTACCCCTCGTGCAGCAGCCGGGCGATCGAGTGGCCGCCGACGAGGCCGGTACCACCGGTGACGAGTACCCTCCCGCGTCCTGAGGCGGGGGCTACGTCCTTGTGCGTGTTCATCGTGCTCGGTCCTTCAGTCGGTGAACTGGTCCATGACGCGTGTGACGTCTTCGATCGCGCGCTTCTCGGCGGCGGTGTCCCCACGGACCCGGGCGTCCCAGAGGTCTGCCTTGCCGCGCAGATACGCCAGGCGGAGCCGGAGCCGCTCGATGTCGGCGGCCAGCTTCCCGGCCTGTGCGGCGAACAGGTCCCGCTGTTCGGCCGCCGCGGAGTCGCCCTGGGCGAGCAGGTCCAGGTAGCGGCGCATTCCGCCGACCGTCATCCCCGCCGACCGCAGGCAGGCCAGCGCCTCGACCCGGTCCGCCGTCGCCGGGTCGCAGCGGCGATGACCGCTGGACTCGTCGCGGGGGACCCTGCCCAGCAGGCCGATCTTCTCGTAGTAGCGGAGTGTGGGCTCGGTGAAACCCGATCGCCGGGCCATCTCCTGGATGGTCAGACCCGCCGCGCGGTCTGTGCTTCCTGCCATGCGGTCAAGCCTCCGGCACCTCAAGCGCTTGAGGTCAAACCGGAACGCGGCGATGCGACGCGCGTCACCCAGCAGGGTGGCGAACCGGAGGCGCGTCCCGTTGAACCCGCCGGCCCCACACCCCGTGCTCCCCACGGGGACACCGCGCCCGCGGTGCCCGTCCGTCCGCCGGGGGGAGTCGCCGTGCTTCGGGTGCTGGCCGTCGATGACGAGGAACCGGCGCTCGCCGAACTGCTGTTCCTGCTCCGGGCCGATCCCCGGGTGCGGTCGGCGGAAGGGGTCCTCGAAGCGGCCGAGGCGCTGCGGCGGCTGGGCCTGCGGGGGCCGGACGGTGCGGCGGACGTCGACGCGGTGTTCCTGGACGTCCGCATGGCGGGTCTCGGTGGCCCGGACCTCGCCCGGCTGCTCGCCGGCCGCGCCGAGCCGCCCCGCGTCGTCTTCGTCACCGCGCACGCGGAGCGCGAGGAGTACGCCCTGCGGGTGCCCGGGCTCCCGGTCGTCGACTGGCTGCTCAAGCCGGTGCGGCGCGAGCGTCTGGCCGAGGCGGTCCGGCGGGTCGCCGAGCTGGTCGCGGCCGACCGCGCCCCCCACCCGGGGCGCTGCGGGGTCCGGTCGCCCGCCGACGGTGTCGCGGTGGAGGGCGAGGGCGGCACACGGTTCCTGCCCGTCGCCGACATCACCCGTGCCGAGGCCCATGGCGACCACGTACGGCTGTACACCCGCCAGGACAGCCACCTGGTGCGCATCCCGTTGTCCACGCTGGAGGAGTGCTGGCGGGCGAAGGGCTTCGTGCGGATCCACCGGCGCCATCTCGTCTCCCTCGCCCGCATCGACGCGCTACGGGCCGACGGGGGCAGGCTGACGGTCAGGATCGGCGCGTCGGTGCTGGTCGTGAGCCGCCGGTCCGCCCGTGAACTGCGGGACCGGCTGGTCGAGAAGGCCACGACGAACCCGCCCGTCAACGGCCGCTGACCGGAAGCTGTCGCTTTGGTTCCCTGGTGCGTACACTCCACTGCGAAGTGTGATCATCGCGGTCGGAGGACGCGGCATGGGTGCACCTGGGACTCCTCGACGTGAAGTGGTCACGGGGACTCCGCGTGCCGCCCGCGCGGACCACGCAGGCCGGGGGAGCCGTGCCGGCCACGCCCGCCCCGGTGCCGTCCGGGGTACGGAGGAGCGTCCGGCCGTCGAATCCCTTGCCCTGCGCTCCCTGATACGCCGTCAGCTGAGGCTCGCGCTCCTCGCGTTCGGGCTTCTCGTCGTCCTGCTCGGGCCGCTGCCCCTCGTCTTCACGGCCCTGCCGGACACGGGAGCCTGGCCGGGCGGCGCCCTGATCGTCTGGGCCGTCCTCGGCGTCGCCGTCTACCCGGCGCTCGTCGTCCTCGGCCGCTGGTACGTCGTACGCGCCGAACGCAACGAACGGGACACCGCGGACCTCGCCGAAAGGGCCTGACGGTGACCGACGCGCGACGACACCGGCCCGGCCGCGCGGGGGCCGCCGGGTGAACCAGACGTACGGCATCGTGGCCGTGTCCGCGGCGGTCGTCGCGACCCTGGTGATCGGCTCGGCGGGGCTGCGCATCTCCCGCACCACCTCCGACTTCTACGTCGCCTCCCGCACCGTCCCGCCGTACCTCAACGCCATGGCCATCAGCGGCGAGTACCTGTCGGCGGCCTCCTTCCTCGGCATCGCCGGACTCGTCGCCGCCGAGGGCGTCGACATGCTCTGGTTCCCCGTCGGCTACGCCGCCGGCTACCTCGTGCTGCTCGTGTTCGTCGCCGCCCCGCTGCGCCGCTCCGGGGCGTACACCCTGCCCGACTTCGCCGACGCGCGGCTGGAGTCGCGGGCCGCCCGGCGCGTCGCCAGCGTGCTCGTCGTCGGCGTCGGCTGGCTCTACCTGCTGCCCCAGCTCCAGGGCGCGGGCCTCACCCTGGGCCTGGTCACCGGCGCACCGCGCTGGCTCGGCGGGGTGCTCGTCGCCGTCGTCGTCACCCTGGCCGTGGCCGCCGGCGGCATGCGAAGCATCACCTTCGTCCAGGCCTTCCAGTACTGCCTGAAACTGACCGCGCTCCTCGTGCCCGCGGTCTTCCTGGTGCTCGCCTGGCACGGCGACCCGCGCCCCGCCGACGCCCTGGACGAGCCGCCGACCTTCCGCCGGCACACCCAGGTCACCGTCGAGACCACCGTCCGCATCAGGATCGGGACGCCGCTGCGGGCCGTGGTGACCGGCGCCGTGGACGGACAGGGCTACGACGACGGCCGTCTGCTGCTGGACCCCGGGGTGCACGAGGTCCGCGCCGGGACGACCCTGCGGTTCCCGCCGGACTCCCCGGTGCCCGGGCGCGAGTCCGACGACGGACGGCGCACCGGAGCCTCCAGCTGGGCGGAGCCCCTGTCGGGCGGCAAGGACGATCACCCCCTGTACACGACGTACGGGCTGATCTTCGCCACCTTCCTCGGCACCATGGGGCTGCCCCACGTCCTCGTCCGCTTCTACACCAACCCCGACGGCCGCGCCGCCCGCCGCACCACCGTGATCGTGCTCGCCCTGGTCGGCGGCTTCTACCTGCTGCCGCCCCTCTACGGCCTGCTCGGCCGGATCTACGCCCCCGACCTGCTGCTCACCGGCACCACGGACGCCGCGGTGCTCGTCCTGCCGGAACGGCTCGTCGGCGGCGCCGGCGGCGACCTGCTCGGCGCGCTGATCGCCGCCGGCGCCTGCGCGGCCTTCCTGTCCACCGCCTCCGGGCTCACCCTGTCCGTCGCGGGCGTGCTCAGCCAGGACGTGCTGCCCTCGCTCGGCGTGCGCCACTTCCGGCTGGCGACGCTCCTGGCCGTCGCCGTGCCCGTCACGGTGAGCGTGGCCGCCGGCAACCTCCCCGTCGCCAACGCGGTCGGCCTCGCCTTCGCGGTGGCCGCCTCCTCCTTCTGCCCGCTGCTGGTCCTCGGCATCTGGTGGCGCGGCCTCACCGCACCCGGCGCCATCGCGGGACTGCTCACCGGCGGCGGCAGCGCCCTCGTCGCGGTCGCCCTGACCATCGCCGGGCCCCTGACCGACGGCTGGGCGCACACCCTGCTCGCGTGGCCGGCCGTGTGGTCCGTACCGCTCGGCTTCCTGACCATGATCCTGGTCTCCCTGGCCACCCGGCACCGGATCCCGGCCGGCACCGAGGCCGCCATGGCCCGCCTCCACCTGCCCGAACGCCCCGCCGGCCAGGGCGCGCCCCCCACCCGCCGAGGAGTGACCACCCCATGACGACCCACCGGCCCGCGGCCGAGGGAGCCCGCGCGTGAACGGGTTCGCCCTCCTCGCCGCCGGGGCCCCGCTGCTGTTCGCCGGGGGCCTCGCCGCCGGACGCCTGCTGGCCCGCCGCGCCACCGAGGGCGGTACGGACCCCGGCACCCCCGTGGAACGCGCCACCTTCCACACCCTGCACACCGCGTCGCTGGCCGCACCCCCGCTGCGCGCCGGACTCACCGAGGACGCGGCCCGCAAGGCGGTACGGCGGCTCCGGCCGCTGTTCGGCACGGCCGCCCTCGCTCTCACCGACCGGGACCGGCCGCTGGCCTGGGACGGACCGGGCCGGCACCACGAGGACACCGTCTCGGACCGGGTCCGTCAGGTGCTGGAGACCGGCCGCGCCCAGACCTTCGCCGTCGGCTGCCCCGACCCGGAGTGTCCCGTGCGCTGGGGCGCCGCCGTGCCGCTCACCGTCGACCGGCGGGTGCTCGGCGCCCTCGTCGTGCTCGGCGCCCGGGAGTCGGCGTCCCTCCTGCGGGCCGCCGGGGAGGTGGCGCGCTGGGTGTCCGTACAGCTCGAACTCGCCGAGCTCGACCGGGCCCGCACGGGGCTGATCGAGGCGGAGATCCGGGCGCTGCGCGCGCAGATCTCCCCGCACTTCATCTACAACTCCCTCGCGGCGATCGCCTCGTTCGTCCGCACCGATCCCGAGCGGGCACGCGAGCTCCTCCTGGAGTTCGCCGACTTCACCCGCTACTCCTTCCGCCGGCACGGCGAGTTCACCACCCTGGCCGAGGAGCTGCGCTCCGTCGAGCAGTTCCTGGAACTGGTCCGCGCCCGGTTCGGGCAGCGGCTGCGCGTGACCCTCCAGATCGCCCCCGAGGTGCTGCCCGTGACGGTGCCCTTCCTGTGCCTCCAGCCGCTGGTGGAGAACGCCGTCAAGCACGGGCTGGAGGAGAGCGTCGAGCGCAGCCGGATCAGCATCACCGCGCTGGACGAGGGGGCGCTGGCCCGGATCGTCATCGAGGACAACGGGGTCGGCGTGGAACCGGACCGGCTCCGCCGGATCCTGCGCGGCGAGGGCAGCCCGTCGGCCGGCATCGGGCTGCGCAACGTGGACGAACGGCTGCGGCAGGTCTACGGCGACGACCACGGGCTGGTCATCGAGACCGGCGTCGGAGCCGGCATGAAGATCACCATCCGCGTCCCCAAGTACCGGCCGGGAGTGCACAGCACGCCCCCGCGCACGGCGTCCGGCAGCGCCTGAGGGAGGCCGGCCGGGACGTCAGCGCCCGGTTGCCGAGGGCTGTGCCCGCTTGCGCTGCCGCAGCGCCGCCATCACCGCGTAGACAATGATCCCCACGAACAGGAACAGCACGCCCTGGTACACCGCCGCGTAGCCGGCGCCCGCCATCAGCCACACCGAGAAGACGGCGGCCACGGCGGTGACCACGCAGTCCCGCACCAGCCGGGACCGGTCGACCGCCCCGGGACGGCCGGACACGAGGTGGAAGATCTGCGCGGCGGCGGCCAGCAGGTACGGGACCGTCGCGGTGAACGTGGTGACCAGGACCAGGACCTCGAAGACCTTGCCCGAGCCCGAGAAGTAGTTGTAGACGGTGAGCAGCGAGGCGAGGACGACCGTCACGCCCACCCCGACCGTGGGCACGCCCCGCCGCCGGCGCGTGAAGGCGCTCGGGAACAGCCCGTCGCGGGCCGCCGCGTACGGAGTCTGGGCGCTCAGCAGGGTCCAGCCGTTGAGGCAGCCGGTCATCGACACGAGGGCGGCGAGCGCCACGGCCGTACCACCCCAGCCGCCGCCGAACATCGTGTTCACGGCGTCCGAGAACGGCGCGGTGGAGGTCACCAGGCGGTCGTGGTCGACCGTGCCGAACACCGACAGGGTGCCCAGCAGGTACACCAGCGCGGCGCCCGCGGTGCCGATCACGGTGGCGCGCCCCACGTTGCGCCGGGCGTTCCGGACCTCGCCCGCGCTGACGGCGGCGGACTCCACCCCGAGGTAGGAGAAGAGCAGCAGGGCGGCGGAGGCCGACACCGCGCCGATCGCGCCCTGGCCGCTGGAGTTGAACGGGCCGAGCCGGCCGGGGTCGAAGAAGAACAGGCCGCCGACCGCGACGAGCAGCAGCGGCACGAACTTCAGCACGGTGGACACCAGCTGCACGGCACCCACGTACCGGGTGCCCGCGAAGTTGGCGAGGGCGGGCAGCCACTGCAGGACCAGCGCGGCCAGGCAGGCGGTCCAGCGGTGCTGGTTCACCGGGACCAGCACGTCGAGGTACCCGACGGCGGCCACGGCGAGCGCGGCGTTCGACACCCAGGTGGTGATCCAGTACGACCAGGCGGCGAGGAACCCGGCGAAGTCGCCGAACGCCTCGCGGGCGTAGACGTAGGGGCCGCCGGTGCGCGGGTCGCGCGCGGCGAGCCGGCCGAAGACCAGGGCCAGCGCGATGGCGCCGACGGTCAGCACGCCGAAGGCGACCAGGCTGACCGTGCCGTAGGGGGCGATGGACGCGGGGAGCAGGAAGATGCCGCCGCCGATGATGTTGCCCATGACCAGCGCGGTGGCGACGGGCAGGCCGAACCGGCGGGCATGCCTGCCGCTGTCGCCGTGCGGGTCCTCGGCGGGAGCCGTGGGGGTCTCCGCGGGGATCTCCGCGGGGGCCGGAGCCGACTGCGGGACGGTTCCGGTGTTGTGCATGGGTGGTGCGCCTCTCATGGAACTGGTGATCCCGGGATCACCGGGACGCGTCCCATGGTCGGGGATGTACCGATGTGACTCAAAATCGCCGCTTTTTGTTCCGTGCGAGCCGCCGGATCGTGCAAAAAGCGTCGCGGCGCGGACGTCCGGCCGTGAGATGTCCGGCGCCGGAGGCGGTCAGTCCGTCGCCGCCCACAGGCTGCGCACATGCCCCAGGTGCCGGGTCATGACCGTGCGCACGGCCTTCTCGTCGCGCTCCAGCAGGGCGTCCAGCAGCTCCAGGTGCTCCTCGGCGGAGGCGAGCAGCCGGCCCGCCTCCACCAGTGCGGTCAGCCCGTACAGACGGGAGCGTTTGCGGAGGTCGGCGACGACCTCGACCAGGTGGGCGTTGCCCGCGAGGGCGAGCAGCCCGAGGTGGAAGCGGGTGTCGGCCTCGACGTAGGCGATCAGGTCGCCCGCCGCGGCGGCGGTGACGATCTCCCGGGCCGCCGGGCGCAGCGCCTCCAGGGAGACGCGGTCGGCCGTGCGGGCGAGGTCCACCACGGTGGGGATCTCGATGAGCGCGCGGATGTGCGTGTACTCGTCCAGCTGCCGGTCGGAGACGGCGGTGACCCGGAAGCCCTTGTTGGGCACGGTGTCGACCAGCCCCTCCTTGGCCAGGTCGAGCATCGCCTCCCGCACCGGCGTGGCCGAGACCCCGAACCGGGCGGCCAGCGACGGCGCCGAGTACACCTCGCCCGGCCGCAGCTCACCCGCGACCAGCGCGGCGCGCAGGGCGTCCGCGACCCGCTCGCGGTAGCTGCTCCGCCGGCCGCCGAGCCGGGGGAGCGCGGGCATGTCGGCGCCCTGGGTGTTCTGTGCCATGTCACGCATCACCGGGGTGAGTGTAGAGGACGCTAGAGGACGAACCCTCGCGGGAACGGGTCGTCCGGGTCCAGCAGGTACTGCGCGGTCCCCGTGATCCACGCGCGGCCGGTGAAGCCGGGCAGCACGGCCGGCACCCCGCCGACCTGCGCCGTCCCGAGCAGCCGGCCGGTGAAGCGGGTGCCGATGAACGACTCGTTCACGAACTCGGTGTGCAGCGGGAGCTCGCCGCGCGCGTGCAGTTGCGCCATGCGCGCGCTGGTCCCCGTGCCGCACGGGGAGCGGTCGAACCAGCCGGGCTGGATGACCATGGCGTGCCGGGAGTGCCGGGCCGTGGCGCCCGGCGCCCAGAGGTGGACGTGGTGGCAGCCCCGGATCGAGGGGTCCTCCGGATGCACCGGCTCCGCCTGCGCGTTGATCGCGTCCATCAGGGACAGGCCGGCCGCGAGGATGTCGTCCTTGCGGGCGCGGTCGAAGGGCAGCCCGAAGGCGTCGAGCGGCAGGATCGCGTAGAAGTTGCCGCCGTAGGCCAGGTCGTAGCAGACGGTACGGCCGTCCGGGAGGGTGATCTCGCGGTCCAGGGCGACGGCGAACGACGGCACGTTCCTGAGCGTCACGTTCCGCGCGGCGCCGTCCTCCACCGCGACCTCGGCGATCACGACCCCCGCCGGGGTGTCGAGCCGGATCGTGGTCACCGGTTCCGTGACCTCCACCATGCCGGTCTCCACCAGCACGGTCGCCACGCCGATCGTGCCGTGCCCGCACATCGGCAGATAGCCGGAGACCTCGATGTAGACCACGCCCCAGTCGCAGTCCGGGCGGGCCGGCGGCTGGAGGATCGCGCCGCTCATCGCGGCGTGCCCGCGCGGCTCGTTCATCAGCAGCTGTCTGACGTCGTCGCGGTGTTCGCGGAACCACAGCCGCCGTTCGTTCATGGTCGCCCCGGGAATGGTGCCGATCCCGCCGGTGATCACGCGGGTCGGCATGCCCTCGGTGTGCGAGTCGACGGCGTGCAGGACGAGCTTGCTGCGCATGGTCGGGCTCCTCTCACGCCAGTCCGGCGGCGACGGCCTTCTCGGTGGCCGCGCGGACCGCGGCCTCCTGCTCGGGCAGCAGCGGCACGCGCGGCGGGCGCACCGGGCCGCCGTAGCGCCCGACGACGTCCATGGACAGTTTGATCGCCTGGACGAACTCCGTCCTCGAGTCCCAGCGCAGCAGCGGGTGCAGCTGCCGGTACAGGGGGAGCGCGGTGGTGAGGTCACCGGCCAGCGCGGCCCGGTACAGCTGCGCCGAGGCGCGCGGCAGCGCGTTCGGGTAGCCGGCCACCCAGCCCTTGGCGCCGGCCACCGCCAGCTCCAGCAGCACGTCGTCGGCGCCGATCAACAGGTCCAGTTCCGGGGCGAGTTCGGCGATGCGGTAGGCGCGGCGCACGTCACCGGAGAACTCCTTGACGGCGTGGACGAGTCCCTCGCCGTGCAGCCGGGCGAGGAGTCCGGGCACCAGGTCGACCTTGGTGTCGACCGGGTTGTTGTACGCCACCACCGGCAGGCCCGCCTTCGCGACCTCCGCGTAGTGGGCGAGGACCGAACGCTCGTCGGCGCGGTAGGCGTTGGGCGGCAGCAGCATCACCGACGCGCAGCCGGCCTCGGCCGCGCGCTCGGCCCAGCGGCGGGCCTCGGCCGAACCGTACGCGGCGACGCCCGGCATCACCCGCTCCCCGCCGATCGCGGCCACGGCGGTCTCCACCACCCGGGCACGCTCCTCGGGAGTGAGCACCTGGTACTCACCGAGCGAGCCGTTCGGCACGACGCCGTCGCAGCCGTTGGCGACCAGCCAGGCGCAGTGCTCGGCGTAGCGGTCGTGGTCGACCGAGAGGTCGGCGCGCAGGGGGAGGGCGGTGGCGACGAGGATGCCGCGCCAGGGGCGGTGGTGCTCGGGGTGGGTCATGCTGATCCCTCATTCAGTGGCGTGTGACATATTACTGAGCGGTCGGAGGGCCGGTTCGTGGTGCCGGGAGGTCGTCTCACTCCGGCTCCGGCAGGGTGGCCAGGACGCCGAGCGGTACCGGTCGGGCGAACGGCCGGCGTCCGGCGGTGAGCGGGCAGCCGGTCAGGCCGGCCACCGCGGGCGCGCACATCCGCCCCTGGCACCAGCCCATCCCGGCCCGGGTGAGCAGCTTGACCGTGCGCAGGTCCCCGGCGCCGAGGGAGCCGGCGGCCCCGCGCACCTGCCCGGCGGTGACCTCCTCGCAGCGGCACACCACGGTGTCGTCCGGGATCCGGTCCGCCCAGCCCGCCGGCGGGGTGTACACCGCGTCCAGGGCCGTGGCGAACGCGCGCAGCCGGGTGCGGGCCCGGGCTGCGGCGGCCCAGCCGCCCGGGTCGGGGGCGGTGCCGCGCAGCCGGGCGGCGGCCGAGCGCCCGGCGATGTGCCCCTCGGCGAGCGCGAGGGCCGCGCCGCCGATCCCGGTGGCCTCCCCGGCGGCCCAGACGCCGGGCACGTCGGTGCGCTGCTCTTCGTCGACCCGTACGGCGGTGCCGGACAGGGTGCAGCCGAGGGTCTCGGCGAGGTCGGTGTGCGGCAGCATGCCGTGGCCCACGGCCAGGGTGTCGCAGGGGACGCGCCGGGCACTGCCGGGCCGCGGGCGTCCGTCCCGGCCGAGCGCGGCCACCGTCACCGCCTCCAGCCGGTCGGTGCCGTGCGCCGCCACGACGGTGTGCCGGGTCAGCATGCGCACGCCGTGCCGCAGCAGCCGGGCCGCGTAGCCGGCGCCCTCGGCGAGTTTGCCCGGCTGTGCGGCCAGGGCGGGTGCCCGGTGGAGCAGCGCCCCGGGCCCTGCGGACTCCACCAGCGCGGCGACGCGTGCACCGGCCGCGGCGAGCCCGGCGGTCACCGGCAGCAGCAGCGGCCCGGTCCCGGCCACCACCACCGTGCGGCCGGGCAGCACGAGGCCGCCCTTGAGCATGGCCTGCGCGCCGCCCGCCGTGACGACCCCGGGCAGTGTCCAGCCGGGGAAGGGCAGCACCCGCTCGTACCCGCCGGTGGCCAGCAGCACCGCGTCGGCGTGCACGGTGACACCGTCCTCCTGCGCGGGGCCGAGCAGGGCGTGCACGGCGAACGCACCGGAGGCGGAGTCCTGTGCCACACACCACACATGATGGTCCGTCAAGTGAGTGATCCGGCCGGCCGTGCGGTGCCGGTCCAGGCCGTCGCGCAGCCGTACCCAGGTGCGCCACTGGTGGTGCAGGGCCTGCGGCCGGCGGGCGCCGAGGGCGGCGGCGGGCTGCCGGTAGAACTGCCCGCCGGCCTGGTCGGCGGCGTCGACCAGCGTCACCCGGACGCCCCGTGCGGCCGCCGCCAGCGCCGCGGTGAGCCCCGCGGGGCCCGCGCCGACGACGGCGAGGCGCGGTCGTTCAGTCATCGTCCCGGCCCGTCCCCTCCTGAGTACGGATGTCGTCTCCCGGGCGCACCGGAACCAGGCAGGCCCGCTGGTTGGGGCGGCCGTTGACGGTGACCAGGCAGTCGAAGCACACCCCGATCCCGCAGAACACCCCGCGGGGCCGGCCGGCGTCCCGTGTGCTGCGCCAGGCCGTCACGCCCGCCGCCCACAGCGCCGCCGCGACCGTCTGGCCCGGCAGCGCCTGGAGGGGCCGGCCGTCGAAGGTCACGGTGCACGGGGGCCCCGGCCGGGCCCGCGTCAGCTCCCAGGGATTCACCGGGCGTCGCCTCCCTCGGTGTCGAACCGCTCCGGCCGGAACGGCGTGAGGTCCAGTTCGGGCGCCTTCCCGGTGAGCGCCTGCGCGATCAACAGGCCGGTGCCGGGGGCGAGTCCGATGCCGGCGCCCTCGTGCCCGCAGGCGTGGAACAGGCCGGGCACCCGCGGATCGGGCCCGATCGCCGGCAGGTGGTCCGGCAGGTACGGCCGGAAGCCCGCGTACGCGCGCAGTGCGCGGACCCGTTCGAGGAACGGGAACAGCCCGATCGCCCCGGCGGCGAGCGCCCGCGTCGCGGTCAGCGACAACGACCGGTCGAAGCCGACCCGTTCCCGGGTGGCGCCGATCAGGACGGGACCGGCGGCCGTGCCCTCCACGACCGGCGAGCTGCGCAGCGCGGCCGAGTCGCTGGCCACGTCGGCCACGTAGTCGGCGGCGTACACCTTGTGCCGGATCCTGCGCGGCAGCGGCTCGGTGACCAGCACGAAACCGCGCCGGGGGAGCACCGGCAGCCGGACGCCGGCGAGCGAGGCGAGGTCGCCGCCCCAGGTGCCGGCCGCGTTCACCACCGCCGGCGCGTGGATGTCGCCCCGGTCGGTGCGGACGCCGTGGACCGCTCCCCGCGCGGTGCGCAGCACCCCGGTCACCGTGCGGCCGGTGTGCAGGGCGGCGCCGGAGGCGCGGACCAGATGGGCGGCGGCGAGCGCGGGCATCACCTGGGCGTCCTGCGGGTAGTGCACCGCCCCCGCCATGCCGGGCGCCAAGTGCGGTTCCAGGTCGGCCAGTTGCCCGGCGTCGACCGGTAGGGCGGTGACGCCGGCGGTCCGCTGCTCCGCGGCGAAGTCCCGCAGCGCGGCCAGGGCGCCGGGACGCGAGGCGACCACGAGGCCCCCCTTGGGCTCGTACTCGATCGCGGCGCCCAGCTCCCCCGCCAGCCCGGCCCACAACCGGGCCGACAGCAGCGCGAGTCCGAGCTCCGGGCCCGGCTCCTTGTCGGAGACGAGCAGGTTGCCCTCGCCGGCTCCGGTGGTGCCGCCGGCCACCGGGCCCCGGTCCACCAGCCGTACGTCGAGTCCGGCGCGCGCGGCGTACAGGGCACAGGCCGCGCCTGTCATTCCGGCCCCGACGACCACGACATCGCAGGTCAGTCGCTTCGCCACGTCAGTACTATGTCACATGTTGCTCTTGCTGAGGAGTATCCGGCGCCGACTGCGATCCCCAGGCGTGGACGCCCCCTTGACGCCGTACGGAGCCCGATCGACACTCCAGGTAGGGAATCCTAGTGAACAGGTAGGAAATCATGGCGCGCGGCGAAACGGGCACGGGCCGGACCGGCCGCACGCCGTTGCGCGCACCCCTGCTCACCTCCCGCCGCCACATCGACCTGCAGCGCGTCTGCAGCGCGATCCGCCGTCACCGCTGAGCCGGGCCGCCACCTCCGCCCCCGCAGTCCGGTCACGCCCGCGCCGGCGCGCCCCTCCGCACACCCACCACCCGGGGAGACGCATGTCCATCACTCCGCTCGCCGCCGTCCCGTCCACCCGTGGTACCGCGCCCCTCTTCCGGGGCCGGATCGGCCGGGACGCGCGCAGCGGCCACTACGCCGTGCCGCACCGCTACCGGCTCCACCTGTCGACCGCCTGCCCCGACGGGCTGCGCCTCGCCGTCGGCCACAGCCTGCTCGGCCTGGACGCCCGCTGTCCCGTCACCCTCCTGCCCGCCGTCCCGGACTGTCCCGGCGGCGGCCACGCGGCGCTCCGCCCGCTCTACGAGGCGAGCGCCCACCACTACACCGGCCCGGCGCTCGCGCCCGTGCTCAGCGACGACTGGTCCGGACGCATCGTCAGCACCCACACCCCCGACATCCTGCGCGACCTGGACCGGTTCCGGCCGAACGGCGACGGCCGGCTGTACCCCCGGGGCCTGGAGTCCGTGATCGAGGCCGTCGAGCGGATGTGCGCCGAGGGCATCGAGGAGGCCGCGCAGCGCGCCGGACGCGCCGGGGCCGGCCCCGACGAGCGGACCGCCGCCCTCGACGTGCTGCTGGACACCCTGGGCTGCCTGGAGCGGCGGCTGAGCGGCGAGGAGTACCTGGCCGACGACGGGCTCACCGCCGCCGACATCGAGCTGTGGGTCACCCTCGTGCAACTCGACACCGTCCACCGCTGCCACCTCGACGCCTCCGCCGTGCAGCGCATCGCCGACCACCGCGCCCTGTGGGCCTACGCCCGCCGTCTGGCCGCCCACCCCGCCTTCGGCCGCCACCTCGACCTGGACGGCATCGCCCGCCGCCACCACGGCCGCTGCCAGGGCCTGGAGGCCGCCGGAGCCGCTGTCCAGATCCTGGACTGGGCAGGCCACGCCGCGGACACCCCGGACACTTCCCGCAGGTGAGAGCGGGCCGCCGATGTCCACTTGACGGACGTCCGTTGACATTCGAACGGGCAACTGCCTTACTTACCGCTCAGAACGGTCATGAGCGTCAGCGCCAAGCCCTGGCTCGCTGACCGGCAACCCTCGCACCGCGGTGGGGTGCCCCAGGTGACGACCGGACCGGATGACGTTTTCGGTAAGCGCGAGGCCCCACGGGGCCGGAACAGTGACAGGTGACGCCATGTACGCAGCTCCCCGGACGGCCGCGAGCCGCCCCCAGGGCTGCGTACCGTCGTACGCCGGTCTCCTCGTCGCCGACCGCGCCGTCGATCTGCTCCGCGTGAACAGCGCACTGTGTACCGCGCCGGGCTCTGCCCGCTGTCAGGGCTGACGTCTGCCTCCCAGCCCCCGCGTTCCCACCGCACACCGTCCGTCCGGTGTGCCGTTGTCCGCCCAGCCCCCGGTTCCGCGCCCGTCCGTGCGCCGCCTCGCGCCGCAGTGCCGTCGTGGTCCACCGCCGCTCCCGCGCGGCCCCGGGGTGACCGACTCCGCCGGAGCCCGCCATGAGTGAACCCCCAGGCGCCGCCGTCTCCCTAGCCGAGGCGCCGGCCCCCGCCGACACACCGTCAGAAACCCTGTCCGCGCAGCGGATCCAGCCGCTGCGCCGGCCCGGGCGGTGGATCGTCACCGCCGCCGTCCTCGTGCTCGTCGCGCAGATCCTGCACGGACTGGTCACGAACCCCTTCTACCAGTGGGACCGCTTCCGCTACTGGTTCCTGCGCCCCACCGTCCTCGACGGCCTCCTCGTCACCCTCGAAGTCGCCGCGCTCAGCGCCGTCCTGGGGCTCCTCGGCGGCATCCTGCTGGCGCTCGCCCGGCTCTCCGGGAGCCCGGTGCTGCGCGCGGTCAGCTGGACCTACACCTGGCTGTTCCGCTCCGTGCCGCTCATCGTCGTACTGATCTTCCTGTACAACTTCAGTGCCCTGTACAGGACGTTGAGCCTCGGGGTGCCGTTCGGACCCGCCTTCGTCACCTTCGACGAGTCCCGGCTGGCCACCGACATGACGATCGCCGTCATCGGCCTCAGCCTCAACGAGGCGGCGTACGCGGCGGAGGTGGTCCGCGGCGGCATCCTCTCCGTCGACCAGGGACAGCACGAGGCGGCCGCCGCCCTGGGCCTGCCCAAGGGCTACCAGTTCCGCCGGATCGTCTTCCCGCAGGCCCTCAGGTCCATCACCCCGAACTACGTCAACCAGCTGATCGGCCTCATCAAGAGCACGTCCCTGGTCTTCTACGTGTCGCTGCTCGACCTGTTCGGCGCGGTGCAGTCGATGGGCAGCACCTACCCCGGTGACGTGGTGCCGCTGCTGCTGGTCGCCACCGTCTGGTACCTGATCCTCACCAGCGCCGTGTCCGTCGTCCAGTTCTACGTCGAGCGGTACTACGCCCGGGGCGCCACCCGCACCCTGCCGCCGACCCCCTTGCAGAAGGCCCGGGCCGGCCTCGCCGGCCTGCGGGCCCGGTTGAGCCGGGAGGCCGCCGTATGACCATCGCCGAGACCCTGCCGAAGGCCGCCCCCGCCGCGCTCGAAGTACACGGCGTCCACAAGTGGTACGGCACCCACCGCGTCCTCGACGGCATCGACCTGACCGTCCGCCCCGGCGAGGTCACGGTGATCATCGGGCCGTCCGGCTCCGGCAAGTCCACGCTGCTCAGGGTCGTCAACCACCTGGAGAAGCCCGAGATCGGACACGTCAGCGTGGGCGGCGAGCTGATCGGGGTGAAGCGGCACGGGGACCGGCTCAAGGAACTGAGCGAGCGCGCCATCCTCGCCCAGCGCGGCCGGATCGGCTTCGTCTTCCAGAACTTCAACCTCTTCCCGCACCTGACCGTCCTGGAGAACGTCGCCACGGCCCCCGCCGCCACCGGCCGGCTGTCCAGGGCGGCGGCCCAGGAGCTCGCCCGGGAACTGCTCGAACGCGTCGGTCTCGGCGACAAGGCCGGCGCCTACCCGCGGCAGCTGTCCGGCGGACAGCAGCAGCGCGTCGCCATCGCGCGCGCCCTCGCCCTGCGCCCCGGGATCATCCTCTTCGACGAGCCGACCTCGGCGCTCGACCCCGAACTCGTCGGCGAGGTGCTGGCCGTCATCAAGGACCTGGCGACCAGCGGCACCACCCTCGTCATCGTCACCCACGAGATCGGCTTCGCCCGCGAGGTCGCCGACCGGGTCGTCTTCATCGACGGCGGCCGGATCGTCGAACAGGGCCCGCCCGGCGAGGTGCTGGACCGGCCCCGGCACGCACGGACCCGGGAGTTCCTCGGCAAGGTCCTCTGACCGCGCCGCCACGGCAGGACGCCCCGGCCCCGCCGCCCGGGCCCCCAAGACCCACCCCTCACCGCACCCTCAGCGCTCACCCTCACCAGCGAGACAAGGACAGCCACGCCATGCCTACCCACCTCTCCCGACGCGCCGTGATCCGCGGCATCACCGCCGCGACCGCCGTGGCCGCCCTCGCCACCGGGCTCGCCGCCTGCGGAGGCGACAGCGAGGCCGTCACCAAGACCGACACCGCCGGCACGGTGACCGTGGGGCGGCTGTCCAACGGAGCGGCCAAGGAGACCGCGCTGAAGGTCTCCGAAGTGAAGTCCATCAGCGCCGAACTGCCCGCCTCCGTGCGCAGGAGCGGCAAGCTCGTCATCGGCGTGGGGGCCCTGCCCTCGGGCTCCGCACCGCTGAACTTCGTGGGCAGCGACCAGAAGACCCTCACCGGCTCCGAGCCCGACCTCGGCCGCCTGGTGGCCGCGGTCCTCGGCCTGAAGCCCGAGATCAGGAACTCCACCTGGGAGAACCTCTTCGTCGGCGTCGACAGCGGCAAGGTCGACGTGGCCTTCTCCAACGTCACCGTCACCGAGGAACGCAAGCGCAAGTACGAGTTCGCCTCCTACCGCAAGGACAACCTGGCCTTCGAGGTGCTGAAGAAGAACCCCTGGAACTTCGACGACGACTACGAGAACCTCGCCGGCAAGACGGTCAGCGTGGGCGCCGGCACCAACCAGGAGAAGATTCTCCTGGAGTGGAAGGCCAAGCTGGCCAAGGAGGGCAAGAAGCTCACCGTCAAGTACTTCCCGGACCAGAACGCCATCAACCTGGCGCTGAGCAGCGGGAAGATCGACGCCTACCTCGGTCCCAACCCCGCGGTCGCCTACCGTGCCCGGCAGACCGCGGGCACCCCCAACGCCACCCGCAACGCGGGCACCTTCTCCGGTGCCGGCGAGACGCTCCAGGGCCTGATCGCCGCGACCACCAAGAAGGACAGCGGACTCGCCAAGCCGCTGGCCGACGCCCTCAACCACCTGATCGAGAACGGGCAGTACGGCAAGTGGCTGGCCGCCTACGGCCTGTCCAACGAGTCCGTGGCGAAGGCGCAGGTCAACCCGCCCGGGCTGCCGCTGGACAACTCCTGACGGGTCGTCGGTCCACCGGCATGGAGACAAGAGAGGGGGTCGCTCCCGTGGCCCGTCCGACCGACGTCCGCCCAGGCGCGACCCCGCTCCCGCCCGCGGACCCCGTCCTGGACAACGCCGTCTGGGCCGCCCTCACCGGCCCGCACGCCCGGCTCGCCGACCGGCACGGCCGCGCGGCCCGCTACCGGCCGGAGACCTACGC
The DNA here is from genome assembly GCF_040704085.1 of Streptomyces sp. NPDC047841. Lineage (NCBI taxonomy): Bacteria > Bacillati > Actinomycetota > Actinomycetes > Kitasatosporales > Streptomycetaceae > Streptomyces > Streptomyces sp. NPDC047841. Next base: position 368,400 of record NZ_JBEYRP010000003.1, on the reverse strand, counting down.
CTTCGCGGCGCTCGCCGACCCCGCGGACCCGGCGGCCTGGGCCGACCTGCACACGCTCGTCGGTCCGGGAAACCCCGTACGGGTCAAGCCGGTGGAGCGGGTTCCCGACGGCTGGGAGGTGCTCGGCGAGGGCGCGGGGGTCCAGCTCGTGGACACCGCGCTGCGGGCCGCACCGGACCCGGAGGCGGTCCGCCTGGGAGCCGACGACGTCCCCGAGATCCTCGATCTGGTGGCCCGCACCCGGCCGGGCCCCTTCCTGAGCCGGACCGTCGAGATGGGCACCTACCTCGGCATCCGGCACCGGGGCAGGCTCGTCGCCATGGCGGGGGAGAGGCTGCGGCCGCCCGGCTGGACCGAGATCAGCGCCGTGTGCACGGACCCCGCGTACCGCGGCCGGGGGCTGGCCACCCGGCTGGTGCGCGCGGTCGCGGCCGGCATCCGGGACCGCGGGGACACCCCGTTCCTGCACGCCGCCGCCGACAACACGCCCGCGATCCGGCTCTACGAGTCGATCGGGTTCACCCTGCGCCGCCGCTCCCGCATCGTGCGGCTGCGCAGCCCGGGAACAACGGCGGCCGGCCGGACGTTGGACGTCCCGACGAGTTCCGCCAGGCGGACGCCGATCCGGCCCGCCGCGCCCGACGGACGGAGGTGACGGCCGTGACCCGAGTGCCCCCGCGGGCCCGCCCGCCGCGCGCCCCGCACCCGTACCGGTCCGTCCGCCTGCACTCCAGGCCGCACATAGACCTCCAACGCGTGTCCGCCGCGCTCTGTCGTCCCTGACCTCCCCCCGGCCCCGCCCCGGCCCGGGGGCTCCCCCCGCCGCGCCCGCCCGCGGCCGACGCCGCCCGCCCCGGCCGCCGCCGGCCCTGCCGGCCGGCGTTCTCGTACGGACATCAAGGAAGGCACCGACGTGTCCTCAACCCCTGCCGCACCCCTGCACCTCGCCGTCGCCCTGGACGGCACCGGATGGCACCCGGCGTCCTGGCGCGAGCCGGTCGCCCGACCCCGCGACCTGTTCACCGCCGGCTACTGGACCGACCTGATCACCGAGGCCGAACGCGGCCTGCTCGACTTCGTCACCATCGAGGACGGCCTCGGCCCGCAGTCCTCCCACCTCCTCGCACCCGACGAGCGCACCGACCAGGTCCGCGGCCGGCTCGACGCGGTCCTCATCGCCTCCCGCGTCGCCCCGGTCACCCGGCACATAGGCCTGGTCCCGACCGTGGTGGCCACGCACACAGAGCCGTTCCACATATCCAAGGCGATCGCCACCCTCGACTACGTCAGCACCGGGCGCGCGGGCCTGCGGGTCCGCACCGACTTCCGCCCGGACGAGGCCGCGCACTTCGGCCGCCGCACCATCCCCCGGATCGAGGGCTTCGACAGCCCGGACGCGCGGGAGACGATCACCGACCTGTTCGACGAGGCCGCCGACTACGTGGAAGTGGTCCGCCGGCTGTGGGACAGCTGGGAGGACGACGCCGAGATCCGGGACGCGGCGACCGGCCGCTTCATCGACCGGGACAAGCTGCACTACATCGACTTCGAGGGCCGCTGGTTCAACGTCAAGGGCCCCTCCATCACGCCCCGGCCGCCGCAGGGCCAGCCCCTGGTCACCGCCCTCGCCCACCAGACGGTGCCGTACCGCCTGGTGGCCCGTCAGGCCGACGTCGGCTACGTCACCCCGCACGACGCGGACCAGGCCCGGGCGATCGTCGCCGAGATCCGCGCCGAGCAGCAGGCGGCGGGCCGCGCCGGGGAGACGCTGCACGTCTTCGGCGACCTCGTCGTCTTCCTGGACGACAGCCGGGCCGGGGCCGAGGCCCGCCGCGACCGCCTCGACACCCTCGCGGGCGAGCCGTACACCAGCGACGCCCGGATCTTCACCGGCACGGCCGCGGAACTCGCCGACCTGCTGGAGGAGCTGGCGGCGGGCGGGCTGACCGGGTTCCGCCTGCGGCCCGCGGTCGCCGGCCACGACCTGCCCCGGATCACCCGGGACCTGGTGCCCGAGCTGCGGCGGCGCCGCCGCTTCCGGGACGCCTACGAGGCCGGCACCCTGCGCGGCCTCCTCGGTCTCGCCCGCCCCGCCAACCGCTACGCCGCAGCCTGAACGCCGGAGAGGACGACCGTACCGCCATGAGCAAGCCGCTGAAGCAGATCCACCTGGCCGCCCACTTCCCCGGCGTGAACAACACCACCGTGTGGAGCGACCCGGCCGCCGGCAGCCACATCGAGTTCAGCAGCTTCGCGCACTTCGCGCGGACCGCCGAACGCGCCAAGTTCGACTTCCTGTTCCTCGCCGAGGGGCTCCGGCTGCGCGAGCAGGGCGGGAAGATCTACGACCTGGACGTGGTCGGCCGCCCGGACACCTTCACCGTGCTGGCCGCGCTGGCCGCCGTCACCGACCGGCTCGGCCTGACCGGCACCATCAACTCCACGTTCAACGAACCGTACGAGGTGGCCCGCCAGTTCGCGAGCCTCGACCACCTCTCCGGCGGCCGGTCCGCCTGGAACGTGGTCACCTCCTGGGACGCCTTCACCGGCGAGAACTTCCGCCGCGGCGGCTTCCTGCCGCAGGAGGAGCGCTACTCCCGCGCCAAGGAGTTCCTCGCCACCGCGCACGAACTGTTCGACTCCTGGCGCGGTGACGAGATCATCGCCGACCAGGCCACCGGCACCTTCCTCCGGGACGCCAAGGCCGGCGCCTTCGTGCACCAGGGGCAGCACTTCGACATCCACGGCCGGTTCAACGTCCCGCGCTCCCCGCAGGGCCGCCCGGTCGTCTTCCAGGCCGGCGACTCCGACGAGGGCCGGGAGTTCGCCGCCTCCAGCGCGGACGCGATCTTCAGCCGGTACTCCACCCTCAAGGAGGGCCAGGCCTTCTACACCGACGTCAAGTCCCGCCTCGCCGCGTACGGCCGCCGCCCCGACCAGCTGCTCATCCTGCCCGCCGCGACCTTCGTCCTCGGCGACACCGACCAGGAGGCCGCCGAACTCGCCCGCGAGGTCCGCCGGCAGCAGGTCAGCGGCGCCACCGCCATCAAGCACCTGGAGTTCGTCTGGAACCGGGACCTGTCGGCGTACGACCCGGAGGGCCCGCTGCCCGAGGTGGACCCGGTGGTGAGCGAGGACCACATCTCCCGGGGCCGCGCCCAGGTGCGGATGTACCGCGACCCGGTGGCCATCGCCCGCGAGTGGCGGCAGCTCGCCGAGGCCAACAAGTGGTCCATCCGCGACCTGGTCATCAACACCGGCAACCGGCAGACGTTCATCGGCTCGCCCCGGACCGTCGCGCAGACCATCAACGACTTCGTGCAGGCCGACGCCTCCGACGGCTTCATCCTCGTGCCGCACATCACCCCCGGCGGACTCGACCCGTTCGCCGACAAGGTGGTCCCGCTGCTCCAGGAACAGGGCGTCTTCCGCGCCGACTACGAGGGCACGACCCTGCGCGACCACCTGGGTCTCGCCCACCCCGACGCCGAGGGCGGCAGCCGGGGCGGCGCCCCGGCGGAGCGGGCCGCGTCGTGAGGTTCCTCGCGGCGTGGGGGAGCGGCACGAACGGCCGGTCCGCTTCTCAGCGCCGGCCGTCGCGCTCAGCCGCGTCCCGGCCGGCGGCACCAACCGGGCGCCGGGACGCGGGCTTTCACCGACGACGTACCCGGCGGGCCGGTCCCGGTGCCCTCGGCGCGAGCAGCGGGCCCAGTGCCTCCTCGGGCCTTGGTCCCGGGGTGTCGACGAAGCGGGCATGACCGCGTCGTCCCGCCCGTGCCGGGGAGGGCCCCCGAGGACGCTCGGCATCCGTCGTCGTGCCCGGGGAGCGGGAGCCGCCCGGGAACTGGCGCGGGCGTGGACGTCACCTCCCCCGTAGGTGACGTCCACGCCCGCTCCCCCCGGTGCCGGACAGTGGCTCTGTGCCGTCCGTGTGCCGTCACCAGCACATGACCGCCGTCTCCCCCGACCCCCACGTGGAGTACAGACGGACCCGGACGGCATAGCGGCGGCCCTTGACGAGCCGGACCCGGACGGCGGCGTTGTCCGGCGTGCCGCCGTCGTCGTGGCCCGCGAGGAAGCGCGGCTCCCCGTCGCGCTGCTCGAAGACCACCAGCACGGTGTCGGCGTCGCCGAACGCGCCCACGGTGTACTCGCGGGTCTCCGGCGGCTCGACGGTGAAGTCGGCCTGCTCGCCGTGCCCCAGCCCGAGCGGCGCGGACCGGAACGGCACCAGTGCGGCCGGCCCGCCGGGAGCGGCGGGCGGGTACCAGCGGAGCACGAACTCCTTGTCGGCCGGCGACGGAGCGCCGGGCGGACGCAGCCCCCCGCGGTACTGCTCCGGCTCCAGCACCAGCCCCGGCCCGAACGGCAGCGTCATCACCGACTGCGGGTCCCACACCGAGCCGCCCGCCTCACCGGCGTCCAGCTGCCGCAGCACGTTCGTGTCCGTCGTCTCCCGGCTCCAGAAGTTCGGCGGGCCCGCCAGCTCGGCGTACACGGCCTCGTCGTCCCAGTGCAGCCCCGCGAACGGGCTCTGGTGCTCGTGCACCATGCCGAGCGCGTGCCCGATCTGGTGCAGGACGGCCCCGCGCTCCCCGGGCGCGGTCACGTCCCAGCCGAGGTTCATGGTGCGCTCGCCCCGGCCCACCGACAGCGCCTCCCGGCCGACCGCCGACCAGGACCCGGCACCGGTCTGGAACCCGATCCGCAGCTCCGCCTCGTGCCGGTCGCCGACCTCGGCGAACCTGACGCCGATGCCCAGGTCCTGCCACTCGGCGAAGCACTCGCGGACCACGTCCCGCTGCTCCTCGCCGCCCGCCCACGGCACCCGGCGCAGCTCCCCGGTCCCGGGGACCGGGACGACGGAGGCGTCGGTGGGGGCGTCCAGGAAGCAGTAGTGCAGGACGGTGCCGTTGACCCACATCCGCCGCCCGGCGAGCAGCGCGCCCAGCCGCTCGGCGGTCAGCCCCGCCGCGAACGACGGGGCCGGCTGCCGCGGAAGCGAGCAGAGGCGTCGGGTCATGCGGCCAGCGTGCCCGCCGCCCCGGCCGCACGCCTGAGTCGGGGGCTACTCAAGTCGCCCTGTATCAAACCTGAGTACGCGCGCTCAGCATGGTGTGAGGACTTACGAACAGGACGCGAAGACCCTGGAGCTGCCCTGGCCGTTCACCGGCCGGGCCGACGAACTGGAGCTGGTGCGTGGCGCGCTGGCCGCCGGCCGGCCCGGCATCGTGGTGACCGGCCCGGCCGGCCGCGGCAAGACCCGGCTGATCACGGAGGCGGTCCGGGGCACGGACCACGCCCGCGTGACCGGCACGCCCGAGGCCCGGGACCTGCCCCTCGCGGTGTTCGCACACCTGCTGCCCGACACCGTCTCGCTGCACCGCGCGGTCCGCGCGCTGTCCGGCGTACGGCTCCTGGTCGTGGACGACGCCCAGTTGCTGGACGAGACCTCCGCCGCCCTGGTCCACCAGCTCGCCGTGCAGGGCCGCACCCGCCTGGTCGTGGCCGCGGCGGACGGGCCGCCCGCGCCCGGCGCGGTGTCCCGGCTGTGGACCGGGGAACTGCTGCCCCGGCTGGCCCTCGGCCCGCTGGCCCCCGAGGACACCGCCCAGCTGCTCGCCGGCGCCGGCCTGGAACCGCTCACCGTGCGCCGCCTGCACCAGGCGTGCCGGGGCGATCTGCGGCTCCTGCGCGACCTGGTGACCGCGCTCACCGGCTCCGGCCGGCTCACCCCCGTCCCGGGCACCGGCGAACGGGCCTGGCGCGGACCGCTGCCGGTGACCCCGGCCGTCCGCGAGCGGCTGGCGCCCGCCCTGGAGCGGTCCGTTCCCGGTGAACGCGACGCGCTGGAACGGCTGGCGTTCGCCGAGCCCCTGCCGCTGCCCGTGGACGACCTGGACCTGGACGTCCTCGAACGCCTGGAGACGGACGGCCTGATCGACGTCGACGACCAGGGTGCCGTCACCCTCGCCCATCCCCTGCACGGCCCCGCGCTGCGCGCCACGGCCGGCCGGCTGCGGGCCCGCCGGCTGGCCCGCGCGCCCTTCGCGCACGGACCCGCGCTCGACGCCGAACAGCGCGCCCTGGTCCGGGGGATGGACCGGCTCGACGTCCGGCCGGTGCCGACGCCGGTGGGGGAGTGGCTGGTCGCGCAGGGCGGCCCGCTGCCGGCCGGGTACGCCGCGCTCCGCGCCCGGTTCGCGCGGCTGCGGGGCGAACTGCGGGAGGCGGCGGCGTGGGCGCGCGAGGGGCTGAGGGAGACTCCGTCGCACGACGGGTGCCACAGGGAACTCGCGCTGGCCGAAGGGGCGCCGGGTGAGGTGACCGACCCGGACGGCCTCCACGCGCTCTACGACGCCGTACGCCTCGGGGAGCCCGGGCGGGCGGCCGGGCGGCTGCCGGCCGGCAGCGTGCTCGCCCGGCACGCGGACGCGCTGGCGCGCGTCGACGGGGCCGCGCTCGACCGGGCGGCGCAGGCGCTGGCCGAGCGGGGGTTCCTGCTGTACGCGGCGGAGGCGCACGCGCAGGCGGTACGGGCCCACCGCGATCCCCGGGCCGCCCGGCTGTCCCGCAGCCGGGCCGTCGCGCTGGCCCGCCGCTGCCAGGGGGCGCGCACGCCGGCGCTGGCCGGTCTGGTCCTCGGTGAACTCACCGCCCGGCAGCGGCAGATCGTCACACTGGCCGCGGCGGGGCTGAGCAACCGGGAGATCGCCGAGCGGCTGACCCTGTCCGTGCGGACGGTCGGCAACCACCTGTACAGCGCGTACACCCGGCTCGGCACGGGGGACCGGGGGGCGCTGCCCTGGCTGGTGGACGCGCCGGAGAGGGAGACGGCCTAGCTGTGCTGTCCCGAGGGCTCGTCCGGGGCCGGGACCCGCGCCGTGGGCGAGCCGGGCTCGGTGGCACAGCGCGTCGCCGAGCCCGGTGCGGGCGTGGCGGCGGTGCGTCCGGCGCGGGTGCGGGGTGAGCAGGCGCGCGTCGTGGCAGACCGCCGGGTGCCGGCGGCCGGTGCCCGGGGTCACTCCGAGGCGGTGGGCCGGTTCCGTGGTCGCGGGCGGCTCAGCGGGGAGCCGCGGCGGGCGGGCGTGGGGCGGCTGAGGAGGCGCACCTGCGCGTCGTGGCTGGCCGGGTCGCGCGCTGGGTGCGGCCGATCAGCGGCTGGACCCCGGCGGGCGGACGGGGTGGGCGGCAGGATCAGTCTGCGGCCGGCTCGGCGGGGAGCTGCGGCGGGCGGGCGCGGGGCGGCCGAGGAGGCGTCCCAGCGCGTCGCGGCCGGCCGGACCGCGCGGCGGGTACGGCAGGGTCGGCGGGGCCGATCAGCGGCTGGACCCCGCGGGCGGACGGGGTGGGCGGCACGAGCAGTCCGCGGACGGCGGTGCTCACGTCGTTCCAGGGCGCCCTGCCCGGCGAGCAGCCGCCCGCGGTGGGCGCACACGACGAAGCCGCAGGGACGGCACGCCCCCGCTCACGCCGCGCCGAACGCCGCGAACGCCCAGCCCGTCGCCTGGTGCACCGCGTCGCCGGGCAGGGCCGCGCGGGCGTCCCGCAGCGCCTCGGCCAGGGACAGGCCCGCGCCGAGGCCCTTGTGCAGGGCCAGCATCAGCGGGACGACCGCCGCGTCGTTGACCGGGGCACTGCTCGCCACCACCCCGGCCGTGCCCAGCGGCAGCAGCGCGGTGACCAGGCCGAGGAGTTCGTCCGCGCCGACCGAGGCGAGGCGGGCGGTGTCGCAGCTGGACAGGATGATCCGGTACGGGCTGCGCGCCAGCCGCTCGAAGTCGTGGACGATCAGCGGCCCGTCGGCCATGCGCAGGGCGGAGAACAGGGGGCTGTCGGCGCGGAACGTGCCGTGCGCCGCGAGATGGGCGAGGCCCGCGCCGTCGAGTTCCGCCAGCACCCGCGGCACCTGCGCGTCGTCGCCCTCCAGGACCGTCGCCGTGCCGTACCGGTCCGCCAGTTCGGGCACCTCCGCGCCGCCCGTCGCCAGGCCGGGGCCGCGCACCAGCACGGGCCGCCCGTCCGGCGGGGGCACCGTCTCCCGGGCGCGCAGCCAGCTCCCCGCCGACGGCGACACGCTGAGCACCCGCTCCCGCAGCGCGGGCAGCAGCGCCCACGGCACCCGGTGCAGCGCGCCCGGCGGCACGATCACCACCGGACCCGGGCCGAGGTGCCGTACCGCCCCGGCCAGCAGCAGCTCTTCCAGGCGCCGGCCGGCCGCCTCCACCACAGGGAGCCGCGCCTCGGCACCCGGGTGCGCGAGCCGCCGCAGCCCGGCCTGCACATGCTCGGCCTCGGCCACCGCCTCCGCCAGCGAGCCACCGGCGAACCGGCGTACCTTCCCCTGCCCGCACAGCAGGACGTGCACCCGGCCGTCGACCACCGCCAGCTCGACCAGCCACCCGTCACCGAGCCGGTCCAGCAGCCGGCCCACGTCGAGACGGTCGCCCGCGTCGGCGGCGGCCCCGCCGATGTGCCGGGTGCGCGAGCGGATCTCCCGCTCCAGGCGCCGCTGTTCGCGCTCCAGCGCCGGCACCGGACGGCCCTCCATCCGGGCGGCCTCCGCACGGGCCGCGATCTCCCGGTACGCGGTCAGCCCGCTCAGCAGCGCCGGATCGTCGGGCGGCCGGGTCGGCGGCGCGGACAGCACGGTCGCCCGCCACCGCTCGCTCCACCCCAGCAGCCGCCGCGGACTGCCCTCGGCGAGGCTCACCTCCTGCGCCAGCGCGGCCAGTTCGGCACCCTGCGCGGTCGCGTGGGCGCGCAGCTCCGGGGCGCCCAGCGTCATCCGGTGGTCGTCCAGCACGTCCAGGCCGCGCCGGCACGCCTCCAGCACACCGCGCCGGGAACCGGCCGCCCGCGCCCGCAGCGCCTGCGCCGCCCAGCCCGTCATCCGGGCCGGCGGCGGCCCGCCGTGCCGGCTGCGGGCGGCGACCGCCAAGTGCCGTTCCGCGTCCGCCGTCCAGCCCAGCGCCAGTGCGATCCGGCCCGCGAGCAGGGAGGCCTCGGGCGCGGCGGGGGAGCCGAAGGAGGCCAGCCGCTCGGCGACCGCCGCCGCGTCCGCGACCATCCGCCCCGACCGGCGCCCGGCCGCCACCCGTGCCTCGATCAGCACCAGCCGGGCGTGCGTCTCCCACCACGTCCGGCGCTGCGCCGCGAACAGCCGTACGGCCACGGCCGCGCGGGCTATCGCGGTCTGCGCCTCCCCGGCCGAACGGGCGGCCCGTGCCGCGGCCAGCAGCAGCTCGGCCTTGCGGGTCGACTGACCGCCGATCCGGTCCAGCAGCGCGATCGCCGCGTCCGCCTCGGCCAGCGCCTCCGGGGCGAGCCCCGCCGCCATCAGCACCTCGCAGCGCCGGATCGACAGGTTGTACGTCGGCGTGCCCAGCTTGGCGTAGCGCTCCTCGGCCTCGTCCAGCAGCCGCAGCGCCGCCGGGACGTCCCCGGAGCGGAACGCGGCCAGGCCCCGGCTCTCCACCGCGTCCGCCTTGTCGTGCTCCTGGCCGGTGGTGTCCCACAACCGCTCCGCCGCCGTGAAGTCCGCGACGGCCCGCTCCACCGAGCCGAGCGCCAGGTGCACGGTGGCCCGCAGGGTCAGCGCCCGCGCCGTCCAGATGTCGTCGGCGGCCTGCCGCAGGACGGGAAGGGCCCGCCGTACGTCCTCCAGGGCCTCACGGTGGTGCCCCAGCACCCACCACACGTAGGCCCGCCGGTACAGCACCCGGGCCCGGGTGTGCCCGCTGCCCCGGCTGACCCCTCGTTCGAACGACGCGAGCCCCTGCCGCGTGCGCCCCGCGTGCACCAGTGCGACCCCGAGGGTCGCGAGCACATCGGCCTCCCGGTCGGCCGACTCGGCCCGCGCGGCCAGGTCCCGGGCCCGCCGCAGGTGCCTCAGCGCGATCCGCAGGTCCCCGAAGTCCCGCTGCCAGATGCCGAGCACCTGGTGGGCGACGCTCGCGTGGACCGGTGACGGAGCTGCGCGCAGGACGTGCTCGGCGCGTGCCCGGGCCTCGCCCGGATCGGCGAACACCATGGGCAGCAGCTCGAGAACCGGCTCGCTTCCCGCTGTCACGTCTCGCATGGTAGTGGCCTGTTGTATCAGACGGCGGTCCCGCGGCTCTCACTGTCGGACACCGTCTTGAGGGGGAGGACACCACATGGCACCACACCGGTTCCACGAGCAGTTCCACCACATCCAGCGCTCCCTGCCCGACATCCCCCTCACCATGGGGCCGGACGACTCCGCCGGGTCCTTCTACGAGAAGGGGGTCGTCCTCGTCCGGGACGGCGAGGAGGCCCGGTTCGTCGAGGACGCCGTGCGCACGCACTTCACCGAGACCCGGGGACTCGTCCCCGACCACGTGCGCCGCGTGGGCCCGCGGGCCGGCCGCACCGGCGTCACCCGCATCCGGGTCGGCGACCCGGCCGAGGGCGAGGACAGCGTCCCGCACGCCCTGCGCGCGGTGCGGGAGGCCGAGGACCGTCAGGGCCGCCGGCTGGCCGGCCGCAACCACGTGGTGCACATCGCGGGGAACGTCAACGCCTGCCCCGGCGACGAACCCGTGCCCGTCCCGCGCACCGCGACCGCCAACCCCGAGCCCGCCGACGGGCGTTACGATCCGGCCACCGCGGTCGGCGTCCTCGTCGTCGACACCGGTCTGGTGCACGACCACCGCTCCTACCCGCTGCTCGCCCACACCACGGGCGACGTCCAGCTGACCGAGACCGACGCCGACGGCGTGCTGCGCCAGTACGTCGGCCACGGCACGTTCATCGCCGGCATCCTCGCGGCCGTCGCCCCCAACACCGACATCACCGTGCGCGGCACGCTCAACGACGCCGGCGCCGTCCTGGAGTCGGAGTTCGGCGCCCTGCTCTTCGACGCGGTCGACCGGGGCGGCTGGCCGGACATCATCAGCCTCTCCGCGGGCACGCCCAGCGCGGACACCGACGGCCTGATCGGCCTCGACGCGTTCATGGCGGAACTGCGCGAGCAGCGCACCCTGCTGGTGGCCGCCGCCGGCAACAACGGCAGCGACGTCCCGTTCTGGCCCGCCGCCTACGCCGGCCTGGCCGAGTTCGCCGACTGCGTGCTGTCGGTCGGCGCCCTCCGCGCGGACGGCGCGTCCGGGGCCTGCTTCACCAACCACGGGCCGTGGGTGCGCGTCCACGCCCCCGGCGAGCGCCTCACCAGCGCCCTCACCGGCTTCACCGCGCCCGTGCCGTACGTCTACCAGCACTCCACCTACGACGCCTGCCGGTTCGGCGACGCCGACTACGCCTGCACCTGCCAGTTCCCGCGCCACACCGGTGTGCTGAGCGAGGGCCGGGAGAGCACCGGCGCCAAGCCGGACCAGGTGATGTTCGACGGCCTCGCGCAGTGGAGCGGCACCTCCTTCGCCACCCCGGTGGCCGCGGGACTCGTCGCCGCCCGGATGACGGCGTACCGGGAACGCGACCCGCGCGCGGCCGGCGCCGGGCTGCTGGCGGCGGACGCGGAAGGGGCCGAGGTGCGCGGGGCGCGGGTCGCGGCGCTCCGCCCGCCCACCTGGCGACCCGTCCCCGTCGTGCTCCCGGCGCTGCCCGCATGACGGCCGGAACCCTCCGCTCCACGGCGTACGATGACAGGCCGTACACAAGGGGTGGAGCCGTGGACCGAACAGAGGTCGGCGCGTTGGTCCAGTCCGCCGTCGACGGGGACGCCGCGGCCTGGAAGGCGCTGGTGGAAGGGATGAGTCCGCTGGTGTGGTCGGTGGTGCGGGCGCACCGGCTGTCGGACGCCGACGGACACGAGGTCTTCCAGACCACCTGGTTCCGCTTCGCCCAGCACCTCGGCCGCATCCGGGAACCCGACAAGGCCGGTGCCTGGCTGGCCAGTACGGCCCGGCACGAGTGCCTGAAGGTGCTCAAGGGCCTGGCGCGGCTGACCCTGACGGATGATCCGCGGGTGCTGGACCGGGCCAGCGAGGACCGGACGCCGGAAGAGACGCTGATCGATTCGGAGGAGGCGGCCGACCGGGCCGAGCGGGTCCGCCGCCTCTGGCAGGAACTGGACGGACTGGGCGAGCGCTGCCGGCAGTTGCTGCGCGTGCTGATGGCCTCGCCGCCGCCCAGCTACGGGGAGATCTCGGCCGCCCTCGGCATCGCGGTCGGCAGCATCGGCCCGCTCCGCCAGCGCTGTCTGCGCCGGCTGCGGGCCCGGATGGACACGCGGGGTGCGGTGTGAACGGCGACGACGGGATGCCCGAGGGGCCGGAGGAGTTCGCGGACGGGCTGCTGGAGGAGGAGCTGCGCCAGGCGGCCGCCGTCCTGGACCCGGTCCCGGCCGAGCTGGTCCAGGCGGCCCTGGAGGCGTTCGCGCTGCACGAGCTGGACGCCCGGCTCGCCGAGCTGACCTTCGACTCGCTGGTGGACGCGCTGCCCATCAGGGGGGTCACCGACGCGCCGCGCATGCTCACGTTCCGCGCGGGCGAGGTGACCGTCGACGTCGAGGTCACCGAGGAGGGGCTGATCGGCCAGCTGCTGCCGCCGCAGCCGGCGCGGATCGAGGTGCTCGGCGGCCCGCAGACCGCCCGCGCCCCGCTCACCGCGGACCCCCTCGGCCGGTTCGCCGGCACCGCCCCGCCGTCCGGCCCCTTCGCCCTGCGCCTGCGCACCGGCGCGGAGGTGATCGTCACGGAGTGGCTGCGGGCCTGAGCGAACCGGCTCCCGGCTCGCACCGGAAGCCGGGCCGGGGCAAGGCGTACCGGTGGTCCTCAGCACCGCCGGTCCGCCGCGCCGGCCGCCCGGCTACACCGCGTCGACGAGTGCCGCCAGCGCCGTGGCGAGGCGGTCCAGGCCCGGGCCGGCCGGGCCGCCTGGCTCCGTCATGTACGTGTCCCGCCGGATCTCCACCATCAGCGCGCCGACCCTGGCGTCCGTGCCGTAGAACTCCAGCGGCACGTACGTCCCGGCGAACGGGCTGTCCAGGCTCGTCCCGCCGCAGCCGGCGAACGCCTTGCGGGCGGCCTCGGTCAGCTCCGGCGGGGTGTGGAAGGCGTCCGTGCCCAGGCACACCGGCGGGCGCGGCCCGCTGCCGTGCAGCTCGTACGGGAGCGGCCGGGCCGGATACGAGTGCACATCGATGATCACCGCGCGCCCGGCCGTGGCCAGCCGGCCGGCCACGGCCTCCGTCATGGCCGCGGCGTACGGCCGGAAGTAGCGGGCGAGCAGCGGTTCCGGGTCGGTGTCCGCGGCCCGCAGCTCACCCCGGTGCGTGGTCCGCGTGTACACGGCACCCATGCCGACGGCGAGCATCTCCTCCCGCTCGTCCGGGAACCGTTCCGGGTCCACCACCAGCCGCGACAGCCGGTTCACGAACCGCCAGGGCCGGAGCCCGGCGAGCGCGGCGGCCCGCTCGGCGATCTCGGCGGTGTGCGCGTCCGTGATGTGGTCCAGCTCCCGCTCCAGCGCGGCGTCGTCCAGCACGATCCCGGCGCGCACGTCCCGCGGTACCGCGCGCGCCGAGTGCGGCACGTGCAGCAGCACCGGTGAGCCGGCGGCACCGGGGAGGAGGTCGAACGAGGGGGCGGTCTGGGACACCGGCTGCTCCTGGGGTGGTGGCGGGGACGTGCACGGTCAAGGTGCCACACGGCACTGACAACGGCCCCGCCCCCGCACGCCGCCGCCCCGGCCGGGAAACCCCGGCCGGGGCGGCGGACACGTCACCTCGAAGGGACTAGCCGAGCGACGCCAGCGCCTCGTTCCAGGTGGCCGACGGGCGCATGACCGCGTCCGCCTTGGCCTTGTCGACCTGGTAGTAGCCGCCGATGTCGGCCGGGGAGCCCTGCACCGCGTTCAGCTCCTCGACGATCTTCTGCTCGTTCGCGGCGAGGGTCTCGGCGAGCGGCGCGAAGGCCTTGGCCAGGTCGGCGTCGTCGGTCTGCCGCGCCAGCTCCTGCGCCCAGTACAGGGACAGGTAGAAGTGGCTGCCGCGGTTGTCGATGCCGCCGACGCGCCGGGTCGGGGACTTGTCCTCGTTGAGGAAGGTCGCCGTGGCGCGGTCCAGGGTGTCGGCGAGGACCTTGGCGCGGGTGTTGCCGGTGGCAGCCGCGTACTGCTCGAAGGACGGCACCAGGGCGAAGAACTCGCCGAGGGAGTCCCAGCGCAGGTAGTTCTCCTTGACGAGCTGCTGGACGTGCTTCGGCGCGGAGCCGCCGGCGCCCGTCTCGAACAGGCCGCCGCCCGCCATCAGCGGGACGACCGAGAGCATCTTGGCGCTGGTGCCCAGCTCCAGGATGGGGAAGAGGTCGGTCAGGTAGTCGCGCAGCACGTTGCCGGTCACCGAGATGGTGTTCTCGCCGCGGCGGATGCGCTCCACCGACAGCTTGGTGGCCTCGACCGGGGACAGGATGCGGATGTCCAGGCCCTCGGTGTCGTGCTCCGGCAGGTACTGCTTGACCTTGGCGATCAGCTGCGCGTCGTGGGCGCGCGTCTCGTCCAGCCAGAACACGGCCGGGTCGCCGGTGGCGCGGGCGCGGGTGACGGCCAGCTTGACCCAGTCGCGGATCGGGTCGTCCTTGGTCTGGCAGGCGCGGAAGATGTCGCCCTGCGCGACCGGCTGCTCGATGAGCACGTTGCCGGCCTGGTCGGTCAGGCGGACCGTGCCGGCGGCCGGGATCTCGAAAGTCTTGTCGTGGGAGCCGTACTCCTCGGCCTTCTGCGCCATCAGGCCGACGTTCGGGACCGAGCCCATGGTGGACGGGTCGTAGGCGCCGTTGGCCCGGCAGTCCTCGATGACGGCCTGGTAGACACCGGCGTAGGAGGAGTCCGGGATGACGGCGAGGGCGTCGTGCTCCTGGCCGTCCGGGCCCCACATGTGGCCGGAGGTGCGGATCATGGCCGGCATGGAGGCGTCGATGATGACGTCGGAGGGCACGTGCAGGTTGGTGATGCCCTTGTCCGAGTCGACCATCGCCAGCTCCGGGCCCTCGGCGATCTCGGCCTCGAAGGAGGCCTTGATCTCGGCGCCCTCGGGCAGGTTCTCCAGGCCCTTCAGGATGCCGCCGAGGCCGTCGTTCGGGGTGAGGCCGGCCGTCTTGAGGGTCTGGCCGTACTTCGCGAACGTCTTCGGGAAGAAGGCGCGCACCACGTGACCGAAGATGATCGGGTCGGAGACCTTCATCATCGTGGCCTTCAGGTGCACGGAGAACAGGACGCCCTCCTGCTTGGCGCGGGCGACCTGCGCGGCCAGGAACGCGTTCAGCTCGGCGACGCGCATGACGGACGCGTCGACGACCTCGCCCGCGAGGACCGGCACGGACTCCTTCAGGACGGTGGTGGTGCCGTCCTCGCCGACCAGCTCGATCTTCAGGGCGCCGTCCTCGGAGACGACGACGGACTTCTCGGTGGAGCGGAAGTCGTTCTCGCCCATGGTCACCACGTTGGTCCTGGACTCGGAGGTCCAGGCGCCCATGCGGTGCGGGTGGGTCTTGGCGTAGTTCTTCACCGAGGCCGGGGCGCGGCGGTCGGAGTTGCCCTCGCGCAGCACCGGGTTGACGGCGGAGCCCTTGACCTTGTCGTAGCGGGCGCGGATCTCGCGCTCCTCGTCGGTCTTCGGGTCGTCCGGGTAGTCCGGCAGCGCGTAGCCCTTGCCCTGGAGCTCGGCGACGGCGGCCTTCAGCTGCGGGATGGACGCCGAGATGTTCGGCAGCTTGATGATGTTGGCCGCCGGGGTCTTGGCCAGCTCGCCCAGCTCGGTCAGCGCGTCGGGGATGCGCTGGCCCTCGTCCAGGTACTCGGGGAAGACGGCGATGATGCGCCCGGCCAGCGAGATGTCACGCGTCTCCACGGGCACACCGGCCTGCGAGGCGTACGCCTGGATCACCGGCAGGAACGAATGCGTCGCCAGGGCCGGGGCCTCGTCTGTGTAGGTGTAGATGATGGTCGAGTCAGTCACCGGGTGCTCCGCTCCACGTCTGCAACATTGCTCGACATCAAGATATCTCGTGCCCGGGGTCGGCTCGACAGGGGTCCTGGCCGGAAAAACCGCCGTCCGCCATCTCGCGCGCGATCCACCGGCTGATCACCTCCACCACGTACGCGTGTTCGGCACGGGTCAGTGCGCGCCCCTTGGGGATGCCGTGCCAGCGCTGCAGGCAGCTCCGGCAGCAGGTGGCGGTCGCGTGCTGGGCGACGAACACCGGGTGACCGCGGTACGGCGTCTGCCGGCCGTCCTTGTACGGCTCCGCCGGCGCCAGCCGCTTGGCGATCAGGTCGTACGCGTGCCACCGCAGGGTCGCCGGTCCCTTGAGGCCGGCGGTCGCCCGGTCCCGCCCGCGCAGGTGGAACCTCGCCCGGAACGGCTGGCGCGCGAGCGCGTCCAGCCGCCGGTCGAGCGTGCGGGGGTCCGGGGCCGGCGTGGTCATGCTGCTTCCAGCGTACGTGCCGGCCGGGACGTCGCGGCCGGGCTACTCCGTGGACCCCGGCCCCGGCACCGCGCCCTGCCCGCTGCGCTGCTGCGGGATCACCACCGTGCCCTGCTGGAGCGAGACCGTGCGGGCGGGCGCCGGGATGCGGATGCCCTCCTCGCGGTAGCGGCGGTGCAGGCGCTTGATGAACTCGTGCTTGATCCGGTACTGGTCGCTGAACTCGCCGACGCCGAGGATCACCGTGAACCCGATCCGGGAGTCGCCGAAGGTGTGGAAGCGGATGGCGGGCTCGTGCTCCGGCAGGGCGCCCGTGACCTCCGTCATGACCTCCGTGACCACCTCGGCGGTCACCCGCTCGACGTGCTCCAGGTCGGAGTCGTAGCTCACCCCCGCCTGCACCAGCACGGTCAGCTGCTGCTCGGGCCGCGTGAAGTTGGTCATGTTGGCCTTGGCGAGCTGGCCGTTGGGGATGACCACCAGGTTGTTGGAGAGCTGCCGGACCGTCGTCTGGCGCCAGTTGATGTCCACGACATAGCCCTCCTCGCCGCTGCTCAGCCGGATGTAGTCGCCCGGCTGGACGGTCTTGGAGGCGAGGATGTGGATGCCCGCGAAGAGGTTGGCGAGCGTGTCCTGGAGCGCCAGGGCGACCGCCAGACCGCCGACGCCGAGGGCGGTGAGCAGGGGCGCTATGGAGATGCCCAGGGTCTGCAGGACGACCAGGAAGCCGATCGCCAGCACCAGCACGCGGGTGATGTTGACGAAGATCGTCGCCGAGCCCGCGACCCCGGAGCGTGACTGGGTCACCGAACGGACCAGGCCGGCGATCACGCGGGCCGCGGAGAAGGTCACCACGATGATCAGCCAGACCTCGAGCGCCTGGTTCACGTGGTGCTGGACGGTCCGGGTGAGCGGCAGTACGGCCGCCGCCGCGGCAGCGCCGCCCGCGATCGCCGCCCAGGGCACGACCGAGCGCAGCGCGTCCACGATGACGTCGTCGCCGCTCCAGCGGGTCCGCTTGGCGTGCTTGGCCAGCCAGCGCAGCAGGGTGCGCGACATGAAGGCGAGCACCAGCCCCGCCGCCAGGGCGACGCCGGCGAGGACGAGGTCGTCCAGGGTCAGCGCGCGGTTCACCGGTCACCTCCGGGGCGCTGAACCGCTGCGGGGCACCGTTGGTGAAGTCTCGTCACGTTGTCACCTGCTCGAAGTCCGGGATGTGCGACCGCGCCGGCCGGAGGAACTCCGGTGACCGGCGCGCTCGTTCATCCTGCCGCATGCGGCACACCGGTCCGAACCGGGACCGGCGCTCTTCGGGCAGCCGGCTCAGACGATGCCCTCCGCGAGTTCCGCCTGGTCGCGGTCGCTGCCGTACGCGGCGGTGGTGGGGGTGCCGTACGACCGGCGGGCGACGTACCACCAGACGCTGGCCAGGACGAGGACCACGGCGAGGGCGACGGAGGCGTAGTTCATCGTGTCGACCGTGACCGGGGACGACTGCGGCAGGCAGAACAGGACCGTCACACAGGCCACCCACACGACCGCGATCCAGCCGACCGGCTTGCTCCAGCGGCCCAGCTGCCACGGACCCGGCCGGAAACGGTCGCCCGCCCGCAGCCGCAGGAACACGGGGATGGCGTAGGCCGGGGTGATGCCGATGACGTTGATGGCGGTCACCGCGTTGTACGCCGTCGCCGAGTACAGCGACGGCAGGGCGAGGACACAGGCCACGACGACGGACAGCCAGACGGCCGCGACCGGCGTCTGGGTGCGCCCGCTGACCTTGCGCCACAGGTGCGAGCCGGGCAGCGCGCCGTCCCGGCTGAACGCGAACACCATCCGGCTGGCCGCGGCGACCTCGGCGTTGCCGCAGAACAGCTGGGCGACGATGACCACGAGGAGCAGGGCGCTGGCCCCGTCGGTGCCGAGGCCGTCCAGCATGATCTGGGCGGGCGGTACGCCGGTGTCGGTGGTGCGCGTGGCGTCGTAGTCCTGGATGGCGAAGGTGAGGCCCGCGAGCAGTACGAAACCGGCCAGCCAGGACACCCAGATGGCGCGGACGATACCGCGGGAGGCGGCCACCGAGGCGTGCGAGGTCTCCTCGGAGAGGTGGGCGGAGGCGTCGTAGCCGGAGAAGGTGTACTGGGCGAGGAGCAGGCCGATCGCCGCCACGTACAGCGGGTTGTCCCAGCCGGTCTCGTCGACGAACTTCGTGAACACGAAGGACGCCGACTGGTGGTGGTCCGGGACGATCACCAGGGCGCCGACGATCAGTGCCACGCCCGCCAGGTGCCACCACACGCTGACCGAGTTGAGCAGGCTGACCAGGCGCACGCCGAACAGGTTCAGCACCGCGTGCAGCAGCAGGATCGCGCAGAAGATCAGCATGGTCCTGCCGGGCGTCGGCTCGAAGCCCCACTGGAGGTTGGCGAACGCGCCGGTGAACAGGGCGGCGCCGTAGTCGATGCCGGCGATCGCGCCGAGCAGGCCGAGCAGGTTCAGCCAGCCGGTGTACCAGCCCCAGCGCCGGCCGCCGAGCCGGTCGGCCATGTAGTACAGGGCGCCGGAGGTCGGGTAGGCGCTGGTGACCTCGGCGAGCGCGAGCCCGACGCACAGCACGAACAGGCCGACGCCCGCCCAGCCCCACAGCATCACGGCGGGGCCGCCGGTGTTCAGGCCGAACCCGTACAGGGTCATGCAGCCGGACAGGATCGAGATGACCGAGAAGCTGATCGCGAAGTTGCCGAAGCCGCCCATGCGGCGGGCCAGCACCGGCCGGTAGCCGAGTTCCCGCAGCCGCTGCTCCTCGTCCTGCTGCGGCAGACCGGGGGAGGGGGCGGACGAGGGGTCGGGGGTGGGGGACACGCGGGGACCTCCTGGATCAACGGTTGTCGGACGGGCACGTGCAACGGGGTCGTTCAGGGGGCGGTGCGAAGGGGCGGTGCGGGGAAGCTCCCGAGGTGGTGCGGAGGGGGTGCGGACGCGGTGGTCAGGGGCGGTGTCCGGGCCGGGAGCCCCCCGCGGCGGCCCGGCAGCGGTCCCGGGCCTGTACGAAGACCTCCACGGCCCGGTCCCGGTCCGGCGTGCGGTACATCCAGGGCGGCGGGGTGAAGTAGGGGCCGATCGCGTCGAACACCCGTGCCGCCTCCGGGAACTGCAGGGAACCCCACAGCGCGTGGGCCAGGTGGTTGAGGTCCGGCAGCGCGCGCTCGGCCGGCTCCGTCGGCTCGAACCACGAGTGCAGCGCGCGCCGCGCCTCCCGGGTCGCCTCCTCCGCCACCCAGTGCAGGTCCAGCGCCGCGTCGTGCCCGCTGTCCCGGCGGTAGCGCTCGACCCGGACGTACAGCGGCAGCAGGTGCAGCGCCGAGCCGGGCGGGGCCTGGCCGGCGGCCCACTGCGCGTACCCGGCGGCCTCCGCGAGCCGGCCCGAACCGCCGCGCGCGTACAGGAACTGGAGCATCCGGTGGTGGGCCTCGCGGTTGAACGGGTCGCGCCGTGCGGCCTCGGCCAGCAGCCCCCAGGGCCCGGGCGGCAGCATCGGCTCCGGCGCGGCGGCCCGGTGCTCCTCCCAGCGCTGCTGCGGGTCGAGCTGGGCCAGTGCCAGCAGACACACCCAGGGCACCGGGTCCCGCGGGGCGGCCACGGTCGCCGACTGGGCGGCGTCCCACGCCTCGATCCACAGCTCATGGGTACGGCGGTGCCGTTCCCGGCGGGCCCGCAACGCGCGCTCGACGCCGACGCGGGCGTGCATCACCACCGCGTGCGCGCTGTCCGGCTCCTCGGTGAGCCAGGCCCGCACCACGTCGGTGCCGGCCGCGGCCGCCGCCAGCACCTGGGTGCGCTGGGTCCACTGCCACCACCGCGTGGTCTCCGCGAGCAGGGTGCGCATGGCCATCCAGCGGCCGGTGCGCAGCTCCTGGAGCGCGGCGCGCAGCGCGTGGTCGGGGCCGGCCGGGTCGTAGGAGGGGCGGGTTCCGTCTCTGGCCATCAGCCGCCGGCCCCCGGCCACGGGCGCACGGGCGTGGTGGCGGGGTGACGTTGCAACAGCCCTCCCCTGGGCGGTGATGAAGATGTCTCGGTGGTCGGCGGTCACTATAGAGGCGTGTGTTCCGCCGTACCATTGTTGCCAAGTCAACAAGCCACAGGGCGAGTTGACCGCCCGGGGAAGACCTTGACTCCGGGGCCGCGACGGCGGCAGGCTGACGCGGTGATCTTCCAGGCCGCAGCGCAGGGCGCGGGACGGACACGGGCGCGGGACGCCCGGCCCGCCCGCGCCGGGGGTGCGCGATGACCGGGCCGGTGCTCGCCGTCGACCAGGGCACGTCCGGCACCAAGGCGCTCGTGGTCTGCCCCGAACGCGGTGTCCTCGGCACCGGTTTCGCCGAGGTGCGCCCCCGCCACCTGCCCGGCGGCCTGGTCGAGGCGGACCCGGCGCGGCTGTACGACTCGGTGCTGGAGGCGGGCCGGCGCGCGCTCGCCGAGGCCGGTGAGGACGTCGTCGCGCTCGGCCTCGCCAACCAGGGCGAGACCGTCCTCGCCTGGGACCCGGACACCGGCCGTCCGCTGACCGACGCCCTGGTGTGGCAGGACCGGCGGGCCGAGACCGTGTGCGCCGAACTCGGCGAGCACGCGGACGAGTTGAGGGAGCTGACCGGGCTGCCCCTCGATCCGTACTTCGCCGCGCCGAAGATGGCCTGGATCCGCCGCCACCTCACCCGCGACGGCGTCGTCACCACCTCCGACGCCTGGCTGGTCCACCGCCTCACCGGTGCCTTCGCCACCGACGCCGCCACCGCCGGCCGTACCCAGCTGCTCGACCTGGACCGCGCCGAGTGGTCCCCGCGCGCCCTGGACCTCTACGGCCTGGCCGGCGAACGCCTCCCCGAGGTGACCGACGCGGCCCAGCGGGTCGGCACCACGCGCGCGTTCGGCAGGGAGATCCCGCTCACCGGACTGATCGTCGACCAGCAGGCCGCCCTGCTCGCCCAGCGCGTCACCGGGCCCGGCGCCGCCAAGTGCACCTACGGCACCGGCGCGTTCCTGCTCGCCCACACCGGCGACCGCCCCCGGCGCGGCGGCTCCGGGCTGGTCAGCTGCGTGGCCTGGCGGCTCGCCGGACACACCGGCTACTGCCTGGACGGCCAGGTGTACACCGCCGCCTCCGCCGTGCGCTGGCTCACCGACCTCGGCGTCCTCTCCGGTGCCGCCGACCTCGACCCGGTCGGCGGCACCGTCCCCGACAGCGGTGGGGTCACCTTCGTCCCGGCCCTCGCCGGACTCGCCGCCCCCTGGTGGCGCGGCGACCTGCGCGGCTCCCTCACCGGCCTCGGCCTCGACACCACCGCCGGCCACCTGGTGCGCGCCCTGTGCGAGGGCATCGCCGCCCAGGTCGCCGAGCTCGCCGAGGCCGCGGCCGGCGACCTGGGCGCGCCCCTGACCACGCTCCGCGTCGACGGCGGCCTCACCCGCTCCGCGCTCCTCATGCAGACACAGGCCGACCTGCTGCAACGCCCCGTGGAGGTGTCCGCGCTGGCCGACGCCACCGCGCTCGGCGCCGCCACCCTCGCCCGCCTCGGCGCCGACCCCGGCCTGAGCGTCGCGGACGCCCTGCCCGACGGGAGACCCGCCACCGTGTACGAGCCCCGCATCCCGGCCGACCAGGCCGCCGAACGCCGCGCCGGCTTCCGCTCCGCCGTCGCGGCCCTCCTCGGCCCGTGACCGTCACCGCGGCCGGACCGCTGCCCACGACGCCGTACGACGTGGCGATCGTCGGCGCCGGTGTCGTCGGCTGCGCCATCGCCCGCGAACTCGCCCGCCGGCCCCGGCTGCGCGTCGCCCTGGTCGAGGCCCAGGACGACGTCGGCCAGGGCACCTCCAAGGCCAACACCGCGATCCTGCACACCGGTTTCGACGCGACGCCCGGCACCCTGGAGGCCCGCCTGGTCCGCGAGGGGTACGCGCTGCTCGGCGCCTACGCCGCCGGGACCGGCATCCCCGTCGAACGGGTCGGCGCGCTGCTGGTCGCCTGGGACGAGGAACAGCTCGCCGCGCTGCCCCGGCTGGCCCGGAAGGCCGAGCGCAACGCGTACCACGACACCGCCCTGCTGGGCCCCGAGGAGCTGTACGCCCGCGAGCCCCGCCTCGGCCCCGGCGCGCTCGGCGCCCTGCACGTCCCCGGCGAGAGCATCGTCTGCTCCTGGACGACCACCCTCGCCTACGCCACCCAGGCGGTCCGCGTCGGCGTCGACCTGCACCTCAACACCGCCGTCCGCGCGGTGAGTTCCCCGGACGGGCACCTGCTGACCACCAGCCGGGGCACCCTGCGCGCCCGCCACCTGGTGAACGCGGCCGGACTGCACGCCGACACCCTGGACCGCGCGCTCGGCCACGAGGACTTCACCGTCACCCCGCGCCGCGGCCAGCTCCTCGTCTACGACAAGCTCGCCCGCCCCCTCGTGCGGCACATCCTCCTCCCCGTGCCGACCGCCCTCGGCAAGGGCGTCCTGGTCGCCCCCACCGTCTACGGCAACGTCCTGCTCGGCCCCACCGCCGAGGACCTGCGCGACAAAGAGGCCACCGGTTCCACCGCCGACGGGACGGCCGCGCTGCGGGAGCAGGGCCGGCGCATCCTGCCCGCCCTGCTGGAGGAGGAGGTCACCGCCGTCTACGCCGGGCTGCGCGCGGCCACCGGGCACGAGGACTACCGCATCACCGCGCACCCCGGGCAGGCGTACGTCACCGTCGGCGGCATCCGCTCCACCGGCCTGACCGCGTCGCTGGCCATCGCCGCCCATGTCGTGGGCCTGCTGGCCGACGGCGGCCTCGACCTCGGCCCGGTCCGGGAGCCGGAACCGGTGACCATGCCCAACCTCGGCGAGGCCTTCCCGCGCCCCTACCAGCGGCCCGGCCTCATCGCCGCCGACCCCGAGTACGGCACCCTCGTCTGCCACTGCGAGCGCGTCTCCCGCGGGGAGATCCGCGACGCCCTCGCCAGTACGGTCCCGCCCCGCAGCCTGGAGGGCCTGCGCCGCCGCACCCGCGCCCGGTCCGGCCGCTGCCAGGGCTTCTACTGCGGGGCGGCGCTACGGGAGTTGTTCGAGCGGGGGGCGAGGCCGTGACCGCCCCGCGTCACCTGGACGCCATGGCGGCCCCGCGGCACGTGGACGTCCTCGTCGTCGGTGCCGGCCCCGCCGGGCTCGCCGCCGCCGCGCGGCTGGCCGCCGCCGGCGCCGGACGCGTGGAGGTGCTGGAGCGCGAGGCACGGCCCGGCGGAGTGCCCCGGCACTGCGCCCACGGCGGCTTCGGCACCTGGACGCACCCGCTGACCGGCCCCGGGTACGCCCGCCTGCTCACACAGGCCGCCGAGCGCGCGGGCGCCACCGTCCGGACCGGCGTGACGGCACTGGACTGGGCGCCGACGGGACCCGTGCTCACCACGGTCGGCCCCGGCGGCCCGGAGACCGTCACGGCACGGGCGGTCGTCCTCGCCACCGGCGCCCGCGAACGCCCCCGTCCCGCCCGGCTGGTGCCCGGCACCCGCCCCGCCGGCGTGTACACCACCGGCGAACTCCAGCAGGCGGTCCACCTGTTCGGGCAGCACATCGGCACCCGCGCGGTCGTCGTCGGCGCGGCGGACGTCTCCTACGCGGCGGCGGACACCGTCCGCGCGGGCGGCGCCGAGGTCGTCGCCCTCGTCACGGAACACCCGCGCGCCCGGACCGGCCGCGCCCGCGCCCGGACGGCACTGCTGCGCCACGGCGTCCCGCTGCTGACCGACACCACCGTCACCGGACTCCTCGGCCACGGCCGCCTCTCCGGCGTCCGCGTCCGCCACCGGGACGGCCGTACGACCGTCCTCGCCTGCGACACCGTGGTCTTCACCGGCGATTTCGTCCCCGACCACGAACTGGCCCGGCGCGGCGGCCTCACCCTGGACCCCGGCACCCGCGGCCCCGCCGTCGCCGGCTCCCTGCACACCTCCCGCCCCGGTGTCTTCGCCGCCGGCAACGTCCTGCACGCCGTGGAGCCCGCCGGCACGGCGGCCCGCGAGGGCGCCCGGGCGGCCGGCGCGGTGCTGGACTTCCTGGCGGGCGCGCCCTGGCCGGCCCCCGGCGTCCCCGTGACCGTCGCACCGCCGCTGCGCTGGATCGCCCCGAACCGCGTCACCCCGGCCGCCCCGCCCGCCCCCCACGTCCTGCGCACCGGCGTCCCGCTGCACCGGCCGGTCCTGTACGTCCGCCAGGACGGCCGCCTGCTGCACCACGAGCGCCTCCCCACCGCCCTGCCCGACCGCACCCTGACCCTCGGCGCCCGCTGGCAGCACCGGGTCGACCCCGAGGGCGGCGAGGTACGCGTGAGCACCGGCTGAGCGCGGGGCCGCCGCGGGGGCGGCGGTTCACGAGTCCGTGAACGACCCGTGCCGCCCGGCACCCGACGCGAACCGGGCGGCGCCCTCCGCGCCCTCGGCCAGCACCCCCATGCCCCAGCGGAGTTCGCCGCGCAGCGCCGTCTCCTCGTCCTGTCCCTCCTGGTCGAGGACCGACGCCCGGTCACCGCGCAGGCAGGCCTGCGGGAAGCGGGCGATCCGTGCCGCCAGCGCCTCCGCCTCGGCACGCGCGTGCCCGGCCGGCACCAGCCGGTTCACCAGACCCATCCCGTACGCCTCGCGGGCCGGCACCGGGCGGCCGGTGAGGATCATGTCCAGGGCCCGGCCGGTGCCGATCAGCCGGGGCAGCCGTACCGTGCCGCCGTCGATCAGGGGCACGCCCCAGCGGCGGCAGAACACCCCGAACACCGCGTCCTCCTCGGCGACCCGCAGATCGCACCACAGGGCGAGTTCCAGGCCGCCCGCGACCGCGTGCCCGGCCACCGCCGCGATCACCGGCTTGGACAGCCGCATCCGCGTCGGCCCCATCGGCCCGTCGCCGTCCCGTGCCACCCGGTTGCCGCGCTCCGTGCCGATCGCCTTCAGGTCCGCGCCCGCGCAGAAGGTGCCGCCCTCACCCCACAGCACCGCCACCCGGGCGCTTTCGTCCGCCTCGAACGCCCGGAAGGCGTCGGCCAGTCCGGCGGCCGTCGGACCGTCCACCGCGTTGCGGGCCTCCGGCCGGGACAGCACGACCGTGGTGACGTACTCCTCGCGTTCTGTGCGGACCGGCACGGCGGGTGCTCCTTCTGGGACGGGGCGGCTCGGAGGGCCACTGTGCCTCAGATGACCTTCAGCCGCACCAGCGCGCCCAGGGTCAGCGCCCCCGGCACCAGCGGCAGCCACACGGTGATGATCCGGTAGGCCAGCACCACCGCCGTCGCCACCGCCGCCGGGCCGCCCATCGCGACCAGGGCCACGACCAGCGCCGCCTCCACGGACCCCAGCCCGCCGGGCGTGGGCACCAGCGCCACCGCGACCGTCGCCGCGAGGTAGGCCAGCACCATGTGCGCGGGCGGCACCGGCAGCCGCAGCGCCTGCCCGACGGCCGCGAGTCCGGCCGCCTGGAGCGCGGGGAAGGCCAGCGAGCCGCCCCACAGCGCCAGGGCGCGGGCCGGCCGGCCGTGCACCGACCGGGCCTCGTCCAGGGCGTCCCGCGCGAACCCGGACACGCGCGTGCGCAGCGGCCGTACGAGCGCCGCCCCGGCCACCGCCACCACCAGCAAGACCACCCCGCCCAGCAGCAGCGGCAGCGCCGAGCCGTCCGGCAGCAGGGGGCCGAGCCGCAGCGCGTCCGGGAACGCGGCCAGCAGCGCGGCCAGCAGCCCGAGCCGGCCCACGCACTCCGCCAGCAGGTACAGGGCGAGCGCGGCCGAGGAACGCGCCGGCGGCACCCCGCACACGGTCATGAAGCGCAGGTTGACGGCGCCCGCGCCGAGCCCGGTCGGCAGCAGGTGGTTGGCCGCGGCCGCCGCGAACTGGGTGGCCAGCAGCCGTCCCTTCGGCAGCGGCTGGAGCACCGCGCCCTGCCGGGTGACGGCGGCGGCGACCCAGCTCAGGCAGGTCGCCGAGGCCGCCGCGAGCAGCCACGGCCAGGAGGCGGTGCGCAGCTGGCCGAAGCCGTCGGCGAGGACCGAGCGGTGCCGTACGGCGGCCACGGCGACGAGCCCGAGCGGCACCAGGCACAGCACCTGGCGCACGGGGAGGCGCCGGGGCGGGCGCCGACGGGGGAGCGGGACGGCAGTCACACCGCCACAGGGTCTGCGGAGCGTCCCAACAGCGGGTGAACCGTCGCGGACATTGACCTCAACGAACGTTGAGGTTCTACGGTCTCTTCCATGAGCATGGAGACCACCGCCTGGACGCAGCTGCACAGCGTGATGAACGCGCAGTCCGAGCGTCGCCCCTTCGCCCGCGCCACCCTGCGCCGCATCGCCGCCTTCGCCCGCCCGCACCGCGCCGGCATCGCCCGGTTCGTGCTGCTCGGGGTGGTGACCGCCCTGCTCGCCGTCGCGACCCCCGTGCTCGCCGGCCGCGTCGTCGACGCGATCGTGGCGGGGCACGACTCCGGCACGGTGGTCCGGCTGTCCCTGTTCATCGCGCTCGTCGCGCTCGCGGAGGCGGGGCTCGGCATCCTCGGCCGCCGCCTGTCGGCGACGCTCGGGGAGGGACTCATCCTCGACCTCAGAACGGCTGTGTTCGATCATGTGCAGCGCATGCCTGTCGCGTTCTTCACACGTACGCGTACGGGCGCGCTGGTCAGCCGTCTCAACAACGACGTGATCGGCGCCCAGCGCGCCTTCGCCAACACCCTCTCCGGTGTCGTCAGCAACCTGGTCACCCTGCTGCTCACGCTCGCCGTGATGCTCACCCTGTCCTGGCAGATCACCCTGCTGGCACTCCTCCTGCTGCCCGTGTTCGTGCTGCCCGCCCGCCGCATGGGCAGCCGGATGGCCCGCATGCAGCGCGAGGCCGCGGCGCTGAACGCGGCCATGGGCACCCGGATGACCGAGCGGTTCTCCGCCCCCGGCGCCACCCTGGTCAAGCTGTTCGGGCGCCCGGAGGAGGAGTCGGCGGAGTTCTCGGCGCGGGCCGCCCAGGTCCGGGACATCGGCGTCCGCACGGCGACGGCCCAGTCCGTCTTCATCACCTCCCTCACCCTGGTCTCCGCCCTCGCCCTGGCCCTCGTCTACGGCCTCGGCGGCTGGTTCGCGCTGCGCGGCACCCTGGAGCCCGGCGCGGTCGTCTCCCTCGCGCTGCTGCTGACCCGGCTGTACGCCCCGCTGACCGCGCTCGCCGGGGCCCGGGTCGAGGTGATGAGCGCACTCGTCAGCTTCGAGCGGGTCTTCGAGGTGCTCGACCTCAAGCCGCTCATCACCGAGAAGCCGGACGCCCGCGAGGTCCCCGACGGCCCGGTCGCCGTCGAGTTCGACGACGTCCGCTTCTCCTACCCGTCCGCCGACCAGGTCTCCCTCGCGTCCCTGGAGGAGGTCGCCGCGCTCGACACCCGCGGCGGCACCGAGGTGCTGCGCGGCATCTCCTTCCGCGCCGAGCCCGGCCAGACCGTCGCCCTCGTCGGCTCCTCCGGCGCCGGCAAGTCGACCATCGCCCAGCTCCTGCCGCGCCTGTACGACGTCGACGCGGGCGCGGTCCGCATCGGCGGCGTCGACGTCCGCGACCTCACCTCCGCCTCGCTGCGGGCCACCCTCGGCATGGTCACCCAGGACGGCCACCTCTTCCACGACACCGTCCGCGCCAACCTGCTGCTGGCCCGCCCCGAAGCGGGTGACGAGGAGCTGTGGGACGCCCTCGGCCGCGCCCGCCTCGCCGACGTCGTCCGGTCCCTGCCCGACGGTCTGGACACCGTCGTCGGCGAGCGCGGCTACCGGCTGTCCGGCGGCGAACGCCAGCGCATGACGATCGCCCGGCTGCTGCTCGCCCGCCAGCGCGTGGTCATCCTGGACGAGGCCACCGCCCACCTGGACAACACCTCCGAGGCGGCCGTCCAGGAGGCGCTCACCGAGGCCCTGGAGGGCCGCACCGCCGTGGTCATCGCCCACCGCCTGTCCACGGTCCGCGCCGCCGACCAGATCCTGGTCGTGGAGTCCGGCCGCATCGTGGAACGCGGCACGCACGAGGAACTGCTGGCGGCGCGGGGCCGGTACGCCGAGCTGCACCGCACGCAGTTCGCGGGACGCGGCGAGGTGACGGAGACGGTCGCGCCGGGGGCGGTGCCGACGGTGGGGTGAGGATGACCTGGGGTGTCCGGGGCGCGCCGCTCGCCGCGACCGCGCGACGGCTGCCCGCACCGGGGCGGGGACGCCAAGTGACCCGGCCGGCGGGCGTCACCCGGCCGCGGCAGCCCCGCCTCCGCCGTCGCGCCGCCCCTCGGTGAGCAGCGCGTCGACGGCGTCCCTGATCTCCTCGTCCTGGACGAAGCCCCGCCGGCCGACGCGACCGCGCAGCCGCTCGATGGTCCGCGAGCAGGCCGAGGGCGAAGCCGGGGGCCGGTCCGGCGAAGAGCCCGGCGGTCCAATGGTGGACGCCCCGCACCCCGGCCTCCACCGTGCTGCGGTGGAGCGCGACGCCGGGATCCCGTACCGCGTGCAGCAGCAGGTCCAGCCGGGGCGCGGGCAGCCGCGGATCGGCCGGTGTGAGGGCGTGCACGGCGGCCAGCCCGAGCCGGGCCTCGGGGGCGTCGAGCAGATCGCGCAGGAGCCGGCGGGCCTCGTCGGCGTGGGCCCCGGCCGGTTCGCGCAGGGCCGCCGCGCCGAGGGCGAGGACGAGGTCCAGGCGGGTCACCGGATCGTCCTCCGCACAGGGCCTGTCCGGTTGATCCTCCCGGACTCCCATCGAGTCGGACACGGGTCACGGACCACCCGAGTTGTCGGGCTCGACCACTCGGAAGCGTTCTGCAACGACAAGGGTGTCGTCATCGATGACCGGGGTGTGTCCCAGGTACTCGCTCACGCCATCGCTCCGGAAGAACTCTTCGTGCGCTGCCCGCCACTCCGCCACGTCGGAGTAACCGCGTCCCTCCGCTCGCGCGAAGCCGTCGTCGATCTCCTTCATGGGAACGACGCGCACGTCGACGAGCTCGATCGTGACGGCCGGACGACCTTCGGAATCAAGCACCGAGAATCGCTGTCCGGTCACCGGTACTGCCTCGCCGGCGTGTTCGTAGATCTCCAGGAGACCCGTGAGCGCGGTCTTCCGACCGCTCAGGATCGCCGCCACACCACGGTCACGTTCCGGACCCGGGAAGGCGAGTTCAAGAGTCGGAAGATCGTCATGTCCCATCGAGCGAGGTTATGAAGCCCGGCCGCGTTGATCAAGGGCCACCGCTCCGTCGGCCCCCGAACCCACAGCAAGTCGTCCGGAGGAAGCGTCCTGGTCCGCGGTGTCCGGCGCGGCCAGGTCCACGGCCTCCGACCCCGCCCGGTCCACGGCCTCCACGGACACCGGCGGGTGCCGGTGGGGTTTCCCGTTCCCCCTCTTGACGCCAGTGGTCCGTACCTTTAGTTTCACGCCTTAAACAAAGCCCCGCAGGCCCCAACGGCCGAATGTCCCCCGGCTGTTGGGTCTGCGGTCCCCCCACCCGAAAGGCCACCCGCCCACATGGCCAGACCCCTCCCGGCGGCGGGCACGCTCGCCGCCCTGTCCCTCGCCGCCACCCTGCTCACGGCGGCACCCGCGCCCGCCGCCACCGCCGGGGCCGCCGCCCTGCCCACGGGCTTCGCCACGGTCATGAACGCCGCGAGCGGCAGGTGTCTGGACGCCAAGGCCGCCGCCACCGCCAACGGCACCGCCGTGCAGCAGTACGCCTGCAACGGCACCACGGCCCAGCAGTGGAGCCTCACCGACGCCGGCGGCGGCTACGTCCGCATCGCCAACCGCAACGACACCAACCAGGTGGCCGACGTCGCCGACGTCTCCACGGCCGACAACGCGCCCGTCCACCTGTGGAGTTACGGCGGCGGCGCCAACCAGCAGTGGCTCCCCGTGGACGACGGCGGCGGCGCCTTCCACTTCGTCAACCGCAACAGCGGCAAGTGCCTGGACGACCCCGGCGCCTCGCTCGCCGACAGCGTGCAGTTCGTGCAGTACACCTGCAACGGCACCGCCGCCCAGCGCTTCCAGGTGGTCCCCGTGACCCAGTCGGCGAGCAACCCGGACCTCGGCCCGGGCGTCGTCGTCTTCGACCCGTCGATGTCCTCCTCGACGATCCAGGGCAAGCTGGACACCATCTTCAAGCAGCAGGAGACCAACCAGTTCGGCTCCCAGCGCTACGCCGTCCTCTTCAAGCCCGGCGCCTACAACGCCGACGTCAACGTCGGCTTCTACACCCAGGTGCTCGGCCTCGGCCTGACCCCGGACGCGGTGACGGTCAACGGCGCGGTGCACGCCGAGGCCGACTGGTTCCAGGGCAACGCCACCCAGAACTTCTGGCGCGGCGCCGAGAACCTGTCCGTCAACCCCACCGGCGGCGGCGACCGCTGGGCGGTCTCGCAGGCGGCGGCCTACCGCCGGATGCACCTGCGCGGCAACCTCGCCCTGGACGACGGCGGCTGGTCCTCCGGCGGCTACCTCGGCGACAGCAAGGTCGACGGACAGGTCAACTCCGGTTCCCAGCAGCAGTGGCTGACCCGCAACTCCCAGCTCGGCGGCTGGACCGGGTCCAACTGGAACATGGTGTTCGTCGGCAGCCAGGGCGTCCCGGCCACCAGCTTCCCGAACCCGCCGTACACCACCGTCGCGCAGAGCCCGGTCACCCGGGAGAAGCCGTTCCTGTACGTCGACGGCTCCGGGAACTACCAGGTGTTCGTGCCGTCCGTGCGCACCAACTCCACCGCGACGAGCTGGGCCGGCGGCAGTCCGGCCGGCAGCTCGCTGCCGCTGAGCCAGTTCTACGTCGTCAAGCCCGGCGCCACCGCCGCACAGATCAACGCCGCCCTGGCGGCCGGCCAGAACCTGCTGGTCACGCCCGGCGTCTACCACCTCGACCAGACCCTGAAGGTGACCCGCCCGGACACGGTCGTCCTCGGCCTCGGCCTGGCCACCTTCGTCCCGGACAACGGCGTCACCGCGATGTCCGTCGCCGACGTCGACGGCGTGAAGATCGCGGGCCTGCTCTTCGACGCCGGCACCACCAGCTCCAAGACCCTGGTCGAGGTCGGACCGGCCGGCTCCGCCGCCTCCCACGCGGCCGACCCGACCTCCCTGCACGACGTGTACTTCCGCGTCGGCGGCGCGGGCGTCGGCAAGGCCGCGACCGGCCTCGTCGTCAACAGTGACAACGTCATCGGCGACCACATGTGGATCTGGCGCGCCGACCACGGCAGCGGCGTCGGCTGGACCAGCAACACCGCCGACACCGGCCTGGTGGTCAACGGGGACGACGTCACCATGTACGGGCTGTTCGTGGAGCACTTCCAGAAGTACCAGACCGTCTGGAACGGCAACGGCGGCCGCACCTACTTCTTCCAGAACGAAATGCCGTACGACCCGCCGAACCAGGCCGCCTGGATGAACGGCTCCACGCAGGGCTACGCCGCCTACAAGGTCGCCGACTCGGTCACCAGCCACCAGGCGTACGGCCTCGGCAGCTACTGCTACTTCAACGTCAACCCGGGCGTGACGGCCGCCCGCGCCATCGAGGCGCCGGACAACCCGAACGTCCGCTTCACCAGCATGGTGACCGTCTCCCTCGGCGGCACCGGCACCATCAGCCACGTCATCAACAACACCGGAGGGCCGTCCAACGCGACGACCAACGTCGCGAACCTCGTCCGCTACCCGTGAGCGAAGGGGATGACCTTCCGGACGTGTGAGCCCCGCGTGTCCTGGATACGCGGTGTGCACGGCCCCACCGTCCGTCCGGAAGGTCATCCCCCGCCATGACCAGCGCATCCCACCACTCCGAAGTCACCCTCCGGGTGAACGGCAAACCCCACACCGTGCGCGTCGACCACCGGCGCGTGCTGCTGGACCTGCTGCGCGAGGACCTGGACCTCACCGGTTCCAAGAAGGGCTGCGACCACGGCCAGTGCGGTGCCTGCACCGTGCTGGTCGACGGCCGCCGCCTCAACAGCTGCCTGCTCCTCGCCGTCACCCTCGACGGCAGCGAGATCACCACCGTCGAGGGCCTGGGCGGCGACCGCGAGGAACCGCACCCGCTCCAGCGGGCCTTCCTGGACCGCGACGCCTTCCAGTGCGGCTACTGCACCCCCGGCCAGCTCTGCTCCGCCGTGGGCATGCTCGCCGAGGCCGCGGCCGGCCACCCCTCCCACGTCACCGACCCGGCGGCCCCCGCCGAGGGGCCCGTACCGCTGGACCGGTCCGAGATCCGCGAACGGATGAGCGGCAACCTGTGCCGCTGCGGCGCCTATCCCCGCATCGTCGAGGCGATCGAGGACGTGATCTGAGTGAACGGCTTCGGATACCTCAGGCCCGGCAGCGTCCAGGAGGCCGTCGAGGCCTACGCCGCCCAGCCCGGCGCCCGCTATCTGGCCGGCGGCACCAACCTGGTCGACCTGCTGAAACTCGGCGTGGAGCGGCCCGCCCTCCTCATCGACATCGGCCGGCTGCCGCTGGACCGCGTCCAGGAGCTGCCCGACGGCTCCCTGCGGGTGGGCGCCACCGTCCGCAACAGCGACCTCGCCGCCGACCCGCGCGTCCGCGAGCGCTGGCCCGCGCTGTCCCAGGCGCTCCTCGCCGGCGCCTCCGCACAGCTGCGCAACGCCGCCACCACCGGCGGCAACCTGCTCCAGCGCACCCGCTGCCCCTACTTCCAGGACCTGGACAAACCCTGCAACAAACGGGAGCCGGGCAGCGGCTGCGGCGCCCGGGACGGCGTCCACCGCGACCACGCCGTCCTCGGCCACTCCCCGCACTGCATCGCCACCCACCCCTCCGACATGGCCGTCGCCCTCGCCGCCCTCGACGCCCAGGTCGAGCTGTACGGCACCGACGGCACCCGGCGCCTGCCGGTGGCCGACTTCCACCGGCTGCCCGGCGAGCACCCCGAGCGGGACACCTGGATCCGCCCCGGCGAACTCATCACCGGCGTGCTGCTCCCGGCCGCCACCGCCGGCGCCCCGTCCGCCTACCGCAAGGCCCGGGACCGGGCGTCGTACGCCTTCGCGCTCGCCTCCGTGGCGGTCGTGCTGCGGGTCGTGGACGGCGTCGTCGACCAGGTGGGCGTCGCCTTCGGCGGGCTCGCCCACCGGCCCTGGCGGGCCCGGCACACCGAGCTGGCGCTGCTGGGCGCCCCCGCCACCCCGGCCGCCTTCGAGGGAGCCGTGGCCCTCGAACTCGCGCACGCCGAGCCGCTGCGCGACAACGCCTACAAGGTGTCCCTCGCCCGCAACCTCGCCCTGGACGTCCTGAACCGTCTCGCCCCGGCCCCGGCAGTGGCCTGACCCTCACCAGACCGGAGGACCCATGACCGGCACGACCGGCACCGCCCTGGGCGCTCCCGCCGAGCGCAGGGAAGGGCGCCAGAAGGTCACCGGCGCCGCCCGCTACGCAGCCGAGTACACCCTGCCTGGCCGCGTCCACGCCTGGCCCGTGCCCGCCGCGGTCACCCGCGGCCGGGTCACCGCCGTCGACACCTCGGCCGCCCTCGCCCTGCCCGGCGTCCTCGCCGTCCTCACCCCCTTCGACGCGCCCCGGCTCGCCGAACCCGAGGACGGCACGCTCGCCGTGCTGCAGAACCCGGACGTGCCGCACCGGGGCTGGTGCGTGGCCCTGGCCGTCGCCGAGACCCTGGAGACCGCCCGCGCCGCCGCCCGCGCCGTCCGCGTCACCTACGCCACCGCACCCCACGACACCGGCCCCGCCGAGGGCCACCCGGACGCCTACGGACCCGAGGACGCGGGCGGCCAGCCCGGACGGCTGGAACACGGCGACCCCGAGGCCGCCTACGCCGCGGCCGAGGTGCGCGTCGACGCCACCTACCGGGTGCCGCCGCTGCACAACCACCCGATGGAGCCGCACGCCAGCACCGCCCACTGGGACGGCGACCGGCTCACCGCGTACACCTCCAGCCAGGGCGGTACCACCGTGCGGTCCGTCCTCGCCCAGCTGTTCCGGCTGCCCGAGGAGCGGATCACCGTCGTCGCCGAGCACGTCGGCGGCGGCTTCGGCTCCAAGGGCACCCCGCGCCCGGACGTCGTCCTCGCCGCGCTCGCCGCCCGGCACACCGGCCGGCCCGTCACCGTGGCCTACCCCCGCCGGTACCTGCCCACCACCGTCGGCCACCGCGCCCCGACCGTGCAGCGGCTGCGGCTCGGCGCGCACCCGGACGGCCGGCTCACCGCCGTGCTGCACGACGTCACCACCCACACCTCGCGCGTGAAGGAGTTCGTGGAATACGCCGGGGTGGTCTCCCGCGTCATGTACGCCACCCCCGGCCTACGCAGCGCCCACCACGTGGTCCCGCTGGACGTGCCCACCCCGTCCTGGATGCGGGCCCCCGGCGAGTCACCCGGCATGTACGCCCTGGAGTCCGCCATGGACGAACTCGCCGACGCGCTCGGCATGGACCCGGTGGAGCTGCGCGCGCGCAACGAACCGGAACGGGAACCGGGCAGCGGCAAGCCGTTCAGCAGCCGGCACGTCGTGGAGTGCCTGCGCGAGGGCGCCCGCCGCTTCGGCTGGGCCGGCCGCGACCCGCGCCCCGGTATCCGCCGCGAGGGCCCGCTGCTGATCGGCACCGGCGTCGCCGCCGCCACCTACCCCGTGCAGGTCGCCCCGTCCACCGCCACCGCCGAGGCCCGCCCCGACGGCACCTTCGTCATCCGGGTCAACGCGGCCGACATCGGCACCGGAGCCCGTACCGTCCTCGCCCAGATCGCCGCCGACGCCCTCGGCGTGCCCCTGGAGCGGGTGCGCACCGAGGTCGGCCACAGCGATCTGCCGCCGGCCCCGCTGGCCGGGGGCTCCTCGGGCACCGCCTCCTGGGGCTGGGCCGTGCACGAGGCGTGCACCCGGCTCGCCGCGGAGCCCGCCCCGCCGTCCGGCGAACGCCACGTCGTCCGCGCCGACACCACCGGGACGGCCGACGCCGAGAGCCCCTACGCGCGGCACGCGTTCGGCGCGCACTTCGCCGAGGTCGCCGTCGACACCGTCACCGGCGAGATCCGGGTGCGCCGGCTGCTCGGCGTCTTCGCCGCCGGGCGGATCCTCAACGCCCGCACCGCACGCTCCCAGTTCACCGGCGCCATGGTCATGGGCCTCGGCATGGCCCTCACCGAACACAGCACCCTGGACCCGGCGTTCGGCGACTTCCCCGAGTCCGACCTCGCCTCCTACCACGTCCCCGTCCACGCCGACGTCCCCGCCATCGAGGCCCACTGGATCGACGAACACGACACCCACCTCAACCCCATGGGCAGCAAGGGCATCGGCGAGATCGGCATCGTCGGCACCGCCGCCGCCCTCGGCAACGCCGTCCACCACGCCACCGGCATCCGCTTCCGCACCCTCCCCCTCACCCCCGACCGGATCCTCGCCGGCCTGCTGTCCGAGGGGTGACGGTGACGGGACCCGCGTGGGAGCACCCCTGGGAATACCCCTGGGAGCACGTCTGGGAGTACGACGGCTACCGGCCGGCGGAGGAGCGCCTGCGGGAGTCGCTGTGCACCCTCGGCAACGGCTACTTCGCCACCCGCGGGGCACTGCCCGAGTGCGTCGCGGACGACGCGCACTACCCGGGCACCTACGCGGCCGGCTGCTACAACCGGCTCACCTCCGAGGTCGCCGGGCGCCGCGTCGAGAACGAGGACATGGTCAACCTGCCCAACTGGCTGCCGCTGCGCTTCCGCACCGCGGGCGGGGACTGGTTCACCCCGGACGCCGTGCCCGTCACCGAGCACCACCAGGTGCTCCACCTCGACCCCGGCCTGCTGGAACGCCGTACCCGCTACCCGGTGGGCCCCGACGCCACCCTCCTCGTCCGCCAGGTGCGCCTGGTCCACCTGGCCGACCCCCATCTCGCGGCCCTGCGCACCGAGTTCACCGCCGAGGGCCACACCGTCGAACTGGACGTCGAGGCCGCGCTCGACGGGCGCGTGACCAACTCCGGCGTCGCCCGCTACCGGGACCTGGACGGCCGGCACCTCAGCCACATCGAGGTCGGCACCAGCGCACCCGGCACGGTCTGGCTGCGCTGCCGCACCCGGACCTCCGACATCAGCGTCGGACTGGCCGCCCGGCTGACCGCCGCCGTGCCGGTCACCCACGCCAACGAGGCCCACCGCGCCGTCCAGCGCCTCCGGCTGTCCCTGCCGCCCGGCCGGACCGCCACCGTCGACAAGACCGTCGCCCTGCACACCTCCCGCGACCCGGCCATCAGCGACCCGCTGCGCGCGGCCGCCGACCGGGCCGACGCCGCCCCCGGCTTCGACGAACTGCGCGAGACCCACCGCGCCACCTGGGAGCAGCTGTGGCGGCGCACCGCGCTCGACGTGCCCGGCGAGGCGGGCAGCATCCTGCGCCTGCACCTGTTCCACGTCCTGCAGACCCTCTCGCCGCACACCGCCGACCTGGACGTCGGCGTCCCCGCCCGCGGCCTGCACGGCGAGGCCTACCGGGGGCACGTCTTCTGGGACGAACTCTTCGTCCTGCCCTACCTGAACCTCCACCTGCCCGAGGTCTCCCGCGCCCTGCTCCGCTACCGCCACCGCCGCCTGGACGCCGCCTGCCACGCGGCCCGGGACCTCGGCCGGGGCGGCGCGCTCTACCCCTGGCAGAGCGGCAGCGACGGCCGCGAGGAGACCCAGCAGCTGCACCTCAACCCGCGGTCCGGCCGCTGGCTGCCGGACCACTCCCGGCTCCAGCACCACGTCGGCTTGGCCGTGGCCTACAACGTCTGGCAGTACTGCGAGGCGACCGGCGACATCGAGTTCCTGCACGGCGAGGGCGCCGAGGTGCTCCTCCAGATCGCCCGCTTCTGGGGGCAGTCGGCGACCTGGGACGACCACCTCGGCCGCTACCGCATCCGGGGCGTGGTCGGCCCCGACGAGTACCACGACGCCTACCCCGGCGCGGCCCGGCCCGGCCTGGACGACAACGCGTACACCAACGTCACCGCCGCCTGGGTGCTCACCCGCGCCTTGGACCTGCTGCACGGCCTGCCCGAGCCGCGCCGCCGGGAACTCACCGAGCTGACCGGCCTCGGCGAGGACGAACCCGACCGCTGGAGGGAGGTCGCCCGCCGCCTGCACATCCCCTTCCACGACGGGGTGATCAGCCAGTTCGACGGCTACGGCGACCTCGCCGAACTGGACTGGGCGGGCTACCGCGGACGGTACGACGACATCCGGCGCCTGGACCGCATCCTGGAGGCGGAGGGCGACACCGTCAACCGTTACAAGGCGTCCAAGCAGGCCGACGTGCTGATGCTGGGCTACCTGTTCTCCCCGCCCGAACTGCGCTCCCTTTTCCAGCAGTTGGGGTACCACCTGGACGAGCACATCTGGCTCGCGACCGTGGACCACTACCTGCACCGCACCAGTCACGGCTCCACCCTCAGCGGCCTGGTGCACGGCTGGATCCTGGCCCGCGCCCGCCGCTCCGACGCCTGGAGCTTCGTCCAGGAGGCGCTGCGCGGCGACATCGCCGACCTCCAGGGCGGCACCACCGGCGAGGGCATCCACCTCGGGGCGATGGCCGGCACGCTCGACCTCGTCCAGCGCGGACTGACCGGCCTGGAGACCCGCTCCGGCGGCCTGGGCCTCGACCCGGTCCCGCTGCCCGAACTGTCCTCCTACGGCTTCGGCATCCGCTACCGCGGCCACTGGGGCGTCCGCCTGCGCCTGCGCAGCGGCCTGCTGGAGATCGCCGTACCGGACTCCGGCCGCTCACCCATCGACCTCCGCCTGCACGACCGCGTGGTACCGGTGGGACCGGGCGAAACGGCCCGCCTGGTACTCCCGGACTGACCCGGCCGCCGTCCCCTGCCGGGCGTGGGCTCGGCGTTCGGCGTGGGTTCGGCTTCCAACGTCCGGCACCCGAGTCCGGTCGTCGTCCCGTGTCAGCGTCGCCGTGGGCTCAGGTCCGCGTGACCGGATAGCGGTGCACCGGGGGCAGGCCGGGCAGCAGTCCCGGCCATACCGTGTCCAGGACGTGCGCGCTCGGTGTGAACAGCGGGCGGGTGAGGCCGGGGAGGTCGGCGGGCTCGTGCCACTCCCAGCGGCGCATCAGCCGCGGCTCGGTGACGACCGGCTCGCCGGTGAACGCCGTGACCCGGACGGCGGCCGTCACGCGGGGCATGCCGTCCACGGAGTCCATCAGCACCGCCCGCACCCGCGTGCCGGCGGGGTCGGCCCGCAGGGACGTCTCCTCCTCCAGCTCCCGCACGGCCGCCGCGGCGAAGTCCTCGCCCGGCTCGTTCTTGCCGCCGGGCAGTTCCCACACGCCCCGCGCCGACCAGCCCAGCAGCACCCGCCCCGCCGCGTCCGTGACGACCACACCGGCCCCGGTCAGCGCGTGCGCGGTGGGCCGGCCCTTGCCGGCGCAGACCAGAGCGGCGGGGGCCGGGCCGCGCAGGACGAGCAGGGCCAGACCGCCGGCGTCGTACCGTCCGGCGGACTCCCAGCCCGCGCACAGCAGCCCGATCTCCTCCTCGTCCAGCGCCCCGCCCCGCTCGCGCTCCGGTACGGCGCCCACCACGGGGGTGATCACGCACAGCGCGCCGCCGGGACGCAGCCGCTCGCGCAGCCGGCCGAGCACCCGGGTGCGGTCGCGGACGAACGCCCACAGCCGGACGGTGATCAAGTCGTACGCGTCCTGCGGCAGTCGGTCCAGGCTGTCCCGTTCGATGTCCAGCCGCCGGTACGTCACCCCCGTCCCGCCGGCCCCCCGGGCCTCGGCGAGCGCGACGGCGGACCGGTCCACGGCGTCCACCCGGTAGCCGGACGCGGCCAGGTGGCGGGCGAGTTCGCCGAGCCCGCAGCCGACGTCCAGGCAGCGCCCGCCCGCCGGCGCCGGTACGTGCTCGGCGAGCAGCCGGCGCTCGGCGGGTCCCAGCGGCCGGAACCGGCCCCCGCGCGCGTAGTGCGCGTCCCATTCCTCGGGTCGCGGCTGTGCCACCGGGCCTCCTCATGACGGTCGATACGCGGACAAGGGGATCATGACCTGGTCACGGCCGGGACACACCACCGTCCGTGATCTCGACGGCGCCCCCCGGCGGGACCACCATGGGAGGGCGGTCGAGGACGAGAGGAGCCGCCGCACATGAGGGTGACCGACGCGCCCTTGCGCGTCCTGGCCGTGGACGACGAGGAACCCGCGCTCGAAGAACTGCTCTACCTGCTGGGGGAGGACCCGCGGGTCGGCACCGCCGTGCCCGCCCTGGAGGCCACCGAGGCGCTGCGCCGGCTGAGCCGGACCATGGCGCAGGGCCCGGACGGCACGGAGGGCTTCGACGTCGTCTTCCTCGACATCGACATGCCCGGCCTCAGCGGCCTCGAACTCGCCCGGCTGCTGGGCGGGTTCGCCGCTCCTCCGCTCGTCGTCTTCGTCACCGCCCACGAGGACTTCGCCGTGCGCGCCTTCGACCTGAAGGCGGTGGACTACCTGCTCAAGCCGCTGCGCAAGGAGCGCTTCGCCGAGGCCGTACGACGGGTCGCCGAGCTGGTCCGGGCGGGACAGGGCCCCCGCCCGGCCGCCCCGGTGCCGCCCGCGCCCGCGGCACCCGCCGTCGGCGACCAGGTGCCCGTGGAACTGGGCGGGGTGACCCGGTTCGTGCCCCTCGCCGACATCACCCACGTCGAGGCGCAGGGCGACTACGCGCGGCTGCACACCGGCCGGGGCAGCCACCTGGTGCGGATACCGCTGTCCACCCTGGAGGAGCAGTGGCGCTCGCGCGGCTTCGTCCGGATCCACCGCAGCCGGCTCGTCGCCCTCGGCCGGATCGAGGAAGTCCGCCTGGACGGGGGCAATGTGAGCGTCCGGATCGGTGACCGGGTGCTGGCCGTCAGCCGCCGCAACGCCCGCGAGCTCCGCGACCTGCTGGCGGGCCGCGCGACGGGGCGGATGCGCTGAGGGCCGCCGGGAGGTGCCGTCGCGCGGCCCGGCCGCCGCGCGTGTTAGGTTCGTCGGATGAGTGCCCAACACGGCTCGTTCTCCTTGGACTTGGACTTCACGGTGCCCCGGTCCGAGGTCTTCCGCGGCTTCGCCGACGCGTCCCTGCGGCGCCGCTGGTTCCGCCTCCCCGGCGGCTCCGCCACCGCCCGGCACGAACTGGACTTCCGGGTCGGCGCCGGCGAGAACGCCCGCAACGTCTTCG
The DNA here is from genome assembly GCF_040704085.1 of Streptomyces sp. NPDC047841. Lineage (NCBI taxonomy): Bacteria > Bacillati > Actinomycetota > Actinomycetes > Kitasatosporales > Streptomycetaceae > Streptomyces > Streptomyces sp. NPDC047841. The sequence continues at coordinate 327,779 of NZ_JBEYRP010000003.1, read as the reverse complement.
TCTCCGGAGACACCGAGGAACACCTCGCCTACCGCTCCACGTTCCTGGACATCGTGCCGGACACCCGGATCGTCTACGTCTACGAGGCCGAGGTCGACGGCAGCCGCCGCTGGATCTCCCTGGTCACCGTCGAACTCGCCGACGAACCCGCCGGCTCCCGCCTGACCTGGACCGAGCAGTACACCTGGCTCGTGCCGACCGGCGACGGCACCCAGGACGCCGCCCACCTCCGCGGCGGTACGCGCCTGCTGCTCAACGGCCTGTCCACGGTCGTGAACCCCGACCGCCACCACGGCCTGCGCGTACGGTCCTGAGACCCGCCGCCGGGCTCATCCGGCCGGCGCCACGACCACGTCCCGCCTGGCGACGCCGGGGTCGGTGAACTCCAGGACCCGCTCGGCCTCGGCACGCAGCTCCCGCACGGCCTTCGCGGGCAGGTGCCCGAACGGGGTGAGGGTCAGGGTCACCGCCGTCCTGCGCCGGGCCGTCGCCCAGGTACCGGCGACGAACCCGTCCCACAGGAAGGTCGCCGGCACCCGCAGGTTCCTGGTGATCAGCCGGGGCCGGTACTCGGTGCGGACGATCCGGCCGCGGTCCTTGTGGGCGAGGAGCAGACTGTCGAACTCCGGCAGCAGGCGGACCGGCGCCGGCGTGTCCGGATCGGGGCGCGGCGCGTCGGGCAGGTCGTGGACCACCTGGCCGTCCTCGGTGGTGAACGTGCGCAGCTCCGGGGCGAGCCGCTCGAACACGTCCGCCGCCTTCAGCCAGGCGAACTCGCGCAGGTCGGCGGGGCCGGCCGGGCCGTAGGCGGCCAGGTAGCGGCGGACGAAGTCCTCCGCCGAGCTCTCTCCGGCCGGCTCCGCGCCGAGCCAGGCCCCGGCCGTGGTGACCTCGCTGGAGGCGGGGAACGCCCACCGGTCCGCCGTCGGCACCATGACCAGGGGCAGGTTCATGCGCACGCAGTAGCCGAGCGCCCGCTCATCGGCGTCGGGGAACTCCCGCCGCATCCGCTCCCGGATCGCCGCGAAGTCCAGCGGCCCGGCGTCGAGGACGCCACGGGCGACCGCCAGCAGGCGCTCCTGGTCGATCTCCGGGCCCGCGATCCGTCGGGTGACGCCGGCCGCCGCGGCCGCCAGGGAGGGCTCCACCAGGGCGCGGAAGGCCAGGTAGTCGCGGGCGCTGAGCAGGTGCAGGGTGGCCCGGACATAGGTGGCCCGGACCACCTCCCGCTTCTCCAGCGCCGTGCGCAGGTCGTCGGCGCCGAATCCGGCCAGCCGGGTCCACAGGGCGAGGAACGGCGAACCCGGCTGCTGCGCCTGGAGGGCGAGCAGGCGTTCCACGGCCTCGGCCACGGACGTGTGCGCCCGCTCCAGGAGCAACTGCCGGGCCAGCGTGGCGCGGTTCAGCGCCCTGCGGCTCAGGACGTCGGTCATGTCGCTCCTCCGGCTCGGGTGACGCTCCCCGCGCCAACCTAGGGCACGGGGGCGTCGCCGGGGGAGCCCGTACCCGCTACGGCCCACCTGTCCGCCGGCGCGGATGCCGTCCGGCGGGACGAGTGCCAGACTGGGGATTCCGAGCCGTGGCCCGCGGCAGCCGGCTCGGGGCCTGCCCGTGCGCGGCCGGATGGGAACCGTCCATGACTTCTGAGACCCCTGCACCGCTGTACCCCCCGGACCGGACCGCCCTCCTGGTCATCGACCCGTACAACGACTTCCTGTCCGAGGGCGGCAAGCTGTGGCCGCGGGGGAAGGAAGTGGCGGAAGGCGTCGGCCTGCTCGACCACATGCGCACCATGCTCGCCACGGCCCGCGGCCAGGGCTTCCGCGTCTTCATCGTGCCCCATCACCAGACGACGCCGGACGACTACGTCACGTGGGACCACCTGTCCCCGACCCAGCAGCGCATCGTGCGGCAGCAGATCTTCGCCGCGGGCAGCTGGGGGGCCGAGTGGCACCCCGACTTCCGGCCCCGCGAAGACGAGTTCGTCGCGCTCCGGCACTGGGCGTCGAGCGGTTTCGCGAACACGGACCTGGACTTCCTGCTCAAGCAGCACCACATCCGGAACCTGCTGCTCATCGGCATGCGGGCCAACACCTGCGTGGACACCACCGCACGCTTCGGCCAGGAGCTGGGGTACCACGTGACCCTCGTCCGTGACGCCATCGCCGCCTTCAGCTGGGAGGAGATGACGGCGACGTTCGACATCAACGCACCCCTGTACGCCCACGCCGTCCTCACCACGGACGAGTTCGTCGGCATCGTGGACGGCGGGACCGGCGAGGGTTCCGGGCGCCAGGGCGTACGGGAACCAGGCGGAAACGGCGGTGACCCCCGGTGAGCGTGACCGGAGCAGGAGCGGGCGGCACGCCCGGAGGACTGGCCACGCCCGGAGGACTGGCCGGGCAGACGGTCGTGGTCGTGGGAGGCAGCGCCGGCATCGGCCTGGAGACCGCGCGCCAGGCGCGTGCGGCCGGCGCCGAACTGGTGCTCGTGGCGCGTGACGCCGAACGTCTGCGGCGGGCGGCGGACGAACTGGACCCGCGCGGCACCGCCGCGTTCGACGCCCGGGACACCGCCCGTCTGGAGCGGTTCCTCGGTGAGCTGCCCGGGCAGGTCGACCACGTGATGGTCACGGCGGGCAGTCCGTCGTACACCCCCCTCGCCGAACTCGACCTGACCGACGCGGGACGGGACTTCGGCGGGCGCGTCGCGATGCTGCTCGCCGTGGCACGGGCGAGCCGCGGGAAGGTCAGGGCCGGGGGGACGCTGTTGTTCATCGGCGGCACCGGTGGCCGCCGGCCCGCCGCCGGAATGGCCGTGACGGGCGCCCTCACCGCCGCGCTGCCCGCGCTGACCGCCAACCTGGCACTGGAGGTCGCCCCCGTCCGGGTCAACCTGATCGCGGCCGGGTTCGTGGACACCCCCCTGTCGGCCTCGCTCCTCGGTGACCGGCTGGAGGCGCGTCGCGAGGAGCTGAGGAGGACACTGCCCATCGGCCGGGTGGTCGGACCGGCGGACGTCGCCGCCCTCGCACTGCACCTCATGACCAACGGCGCCGTGACCGGCGCCACCTACGACATCGACGGCGGCCAGCACCTCGTGACCCACTGAGCCGGCGAGAGGAAAACACAAGTCATGGACATGAAACTCGAGATCGTCGTGGTGCCGGTGGCCGACGTCGACCGCGCCAAGGACTTCTACACCGGACTCGGCTGGCGGCTCGACGCGGACTTCGCCCCCGAGGAGAACTTCCGGGTGGTGCAGGTGACCCCTCCCGGTTCCCCGGCGTCGGTCATCTTCGGTTCATCGGTCACCGACCGGCCCCCGGGCTCGGCCCAGGGCCTGTACCTGGTCGTCGACGACATCGAGGCCGCCCACGAGGAGCTGACGCGGTGCGGGGCCGACCCGGGCGAGGTGTTCCACGACGCCGGCGGGGTCTTCCACCACGCCGGCACCGAGGCCCGCGTGTCCGGCCCCGACCCGGAACGCGGCAGTTACGGCTCCTTCCTGACCTTCAGCGACCCGGACGGCAACGGCTGGTTCCTCCAGGAGGTCACCTCCCGGCTTCCGGGGCGGCTGGATCCCGCGGTCACCTCGTTCTCCTCGGCCGACGACCTGGCGAGCGCCCTGCGACGGGCCGCGGCGGCACATGACGAGCACGTGTCCCGCACCGGCACGGAGGACCCGGACTGGCCCGACTGGTACGCGCGCTACCTGGTCAGCCGGCAGGCCGGCACGGAACCGCCCGCCTGAACCGAGTTCCGATCACCCTGTGACCTTCGCCGGGTGTGACCCACGGTCGTCCCCGTACGGGAGTGGCCGGGCGCGGGAGGGGAGTACCCGCTCATCGGTCGCCGGGAGTAGGTCCCGCGCCCCAGGCGCGCGCCGCGCCCGCTCGGCTAGGGTCGGCCGCCATGGAGACCAGGGGACTCGTCCGCCGCGGGACGGCGGAGCGCAAGCGTGACGTTCTGCGGCGGCTCGACACCGAGCGGGACGTATGGGTGTCGACGGCCCACCCTGATCGCGGGCCGCACCAGGTGCCGCTGTGGTTCTCGTGGGACGGGCGCGCGGTGTGGATGTGCACCAGCGCGGCGTCCGTGACCGCGCGGAACGTCCGGAAGGAGCCGCGCGTGCGCCTGGCGCTCCCGGACACCTACGACGTGGTGCTCCTCCAGGGCGAAGCGGAGTGCTTCCCGGACCAGGAGGTGGCCTCGGACGCGGCGGAGGCGTTCGCCGGCAAGTTCGGCTGGGACCCGCGCCTGGAAGAGGGTTCCTTCGTGTACGTGCGCGTGGTCCCGAGGACCGTGCGCGCCTGGCGCGGCGAGCCGGAACTGCGCGGGAGGGTCGTCATGCGCGACGGGACGTGGCTGTGACAGCGGCCGCCCCGGGAGGTGCCGGCCGGCCCCGTGCTACGGCGACGTGGGCAGGTGCGGGGAGCGGAGCACCAGCAGGGTGATCTCGCTGGGGGCGAAGACGCGGAACGGCGGGCCCCAGAAGCCGGTGCCGCGGCTGGTGTAGAGCAGGGTGCGGGTGCCGTGCCGGCTGAGGCCGGCGAGGGCGGGCTGGTCGAGGCGGACCAGGTGGTGGAACGGCCAGATCTGGCCGCCGTGGGTGTGGCCGGAGAGCTGGAGGTCGATGCCCGCGGCTGCCGCCCGGTCGACGAACTTGGGCTGGTGTGCCAGGAGCAGGACGGGCAGACCGGGGTCGGCGCCGTCCAGGGCTCCGGCGAGATGGGCGCGGTGGCCTGCCAGGCCGGAGGACTCGGCGGTGACGTCGTCCACGCCGGCGACCACGAGGGTGTCGCCGCCGCGTTCGATCAGCAGGTGGCGGTTGCGCAGCGGCTCCCAGCCCAGCTCGTCCATCAGGTCGACCCAGCCCTGGGCCTCGCTGTAGTACTCGTGGTTGCCGGTGACGTAGACGCGGGCGTGGGTGGCCCGCACGGTGCCGAGCGGGGTGGCCTGGGCGCGGCGGCGTTCGGCCGTGCCGTCCGCGATGTCGCCGGTGTGGCAGACCAGGTCGGCGTCCAGGGAGTTCACCGTCTCGCACACCCGTGCCGACCAGCGGGCGCGGTCGAGCGGGCCGTAGTGGGTGTCGGTGATGAGGACGACGCGGGTTCCGTCCAGCCCGGCACCCAGTTGCGGCAGCCGCACGTCGAGCCGGCGCACGCGCGGTACGCGGCGCGCCTCGGCGTACCCCCAGGCGAGCAGTACGGCGGTCACGGCGAGGACGGCCCAGGTGACGACGCGGGCGCGGTCCTGGCCCTCGCCGACGCCGGCCACGGTCAGGGCGAGCCGCAGCAGGACGCCGAGCAGAACGGACCAGGTGAACAGGGTCCAGCCGGCGCCCAGCAGGGTGTCACCGGTGATCGCCGCCCGGTCCTGCTGACGCCGGCCGTGCCCGCGCACCATCGCGAGCGGCATACCGACGAGGCCGAGGGCGCACAGGGCGGTGCCGGCCAGCGTGACGGGCAGCGGCCAGTGCTGGCCGGTGTACAGGAGCACCCAGCAGGGCACGGCCCACAGCAGGACGGGGGCGATCAACGGGATGTAGCGCATCAGGCGGTGCAGCAGGCTCGGCCGGGGCGCTCGCGCTTCACCCTCGGCGGGCCGGATGTCGCTGGTGTCGGTCACGCTTCCCCTCCCTGACCAGGCTGCCTCTCGCGCACTGTATCCGGTCGGCCCCGGGCCGGCCGGACCGGCGTTCACGGGAGCGGCCCGACGCCGGTGGAGCGGGTCCCGGCCCGCGCCTTCCCGGCCGTGCCGGCGGCCACCGGCCCGAGACGCTTACCGGCGTGCGGACGTCCTGCCGGGCGTCGTCCGGCGGTAAGGCTTCGCCATCGGTCCGTGCCTCTCCTTCGCGAACGCGAGCCCCGGTCAGGGGGTCCGGTCTCCGTACACGCGGTAGCGCTCGGCGTCGGGCCACTTGACCTCCAGGCCGAGGCCGGGACGGGAGGTGTCGGGGCGCAGGGCGCCGCCCTCGGGTGACAGCGTGCCGTGGAACAGCAGGCGTTCCAGCCGCACGTGGTCGTGGAAGTACTCCAGGTGCCGCAACCGGCGCACCGCGCAGAACGCGTGGGCCGACACCGCCGGCGCGCAGTGCGCGGACAGGTCCAGCTGGTGGGCCGAGGCCAGGCCGGCCGTTTCCAGGACGCCGGTGATACCGCCGCAGCGGGTGACGTCGGCCTGAAGGCAGTCCACGGCGGGGCCCTGGACCAGGTTGACGAAGTCCCGTGTGGTGTACGCGTATTCGCCCGCCGCGATCTCCAGCCGCGCCGGGCCCCGCTCGACCAGCGTACGCAGCCCCTCCAGGTCGGCGGAGCTGACGGGTTCCTCGAACCAGCGCACGTCCCAGTCGTCGTGGAAGCGGTGGGCCCAGTACAGCGCCTGCTTGCGGCCCAGCGCACCGTTGGCGTCGGTGAGGATCTCCGTCCCGTCGCCGACGGCCTCGCGTACGGCCGTGAGACGCCGCGGATCGCGTTCGGGGTCCCTGGAGGTCTTGAGCTTGACGCGCGGGATGCCCTGCTCCACCCAGCCGGCGAGCTGGTCGGTGAGGCGGTCCAGGGGGTAGTTGGTGAATCCGCCGCTGCCGTAGACCGGCACCCGGTCGTGGCAGGCGGGCAGCAGGTGGATCAGCGGCAGGTCCAGCAGTCTGGCCTTGAGGTCCCACAGGGCCACGTCCACCGCGGAGACGGCCATGGCGCCGACGCCGGGGCGGCCGGCGTTGCGGATCCGCCGTCCCATCAGCTGCCACAGGGCCCCGGGCGAGGTGATGCGCGCGCCCCGCAGCAGGCCGGTGAGCTGGGAATCGATGAAGGAGGCGACCGACACGTCCCCGTAGGTGTAACCGAGCCCGGTGCGGCCGCCGGCGTGGACCTGGACGAGGACCATGGTCGTGGAGTCCCACTCCAGGGTGCCGTCCTGTTCCTTTCCGTCCGGGCCGTCGGTCGGCACCTCGAAGGCGTGCACGCCGACCGCGTCGATCCGCACGGCGTCCAGGTCCGTTCCGGTACCGCTCACGAGTGCCCTCCCGGATGGCCGACCACGGCGACCACCGGCTGGTGGTCCGGCTTCGCTTCGTACAGCCCGTTGAGCAGATGCACCGCACCCGGCCCCGAGGCCGCCACGCGGCAGCTCACCTCGCCGGTGAACCTCGCACGGGCACAGGCCGTGAACGCGGCCATCTCCTCGTGCCGGGTGCGAATGAACTCCGGTTGACCCTGCGCCCGGTCCAAGGCGCCGAGCAGCCCGTCGATCCCGTCGCCGGGACAGCCGTAGATCCGCTCCACCCCCCATTCCCGCAGACGGTGCAGCACGCAGTCGGCCACCAGTGTCATGACATGCTCCTTCGGATGCGCATCTCCGCGACCCACATGAGGTGACCTGCGGCCACGGCCCGTAAACGACCGCCGCTCCCGCCTGCGCGTGCGACCGGGTGCACGAGCAGTGAGCGTTCACCGGCTGCACGGCGGTCGCGCGGCCCCTGCCGCACGGCTGCGTCGGAGCGCGTGCCAGGAGGCCGGGGGAGGTGACGGCGGGGTCCGGCCCGGGGGCACCGCCCGCAACGCCGTCCGCGGGCGCCTGTTCGCCGGTACGGGGCGGGGTGTGCCGCGAGCACCCGGGGCGCCCCGCGGGGCCGGAAACGGCGAGGTGGGTCTCACCCATGACGTCCGCGAACGCGGGCGCGGACCGCTGCCCTCCGTCCACGGGAGCGTCGAGGTGACGGAGCCGGACGGCGCCCTGCGACCGCATCGCCTCCGTCACCGCGGATTCGGACAGGCCAGAGGCCCGTGCCAGCTCCGCCGGCGTGGGCGGGCACCCGCCGCCGGCCTGCTCCGGTTCTCGCTGTGCCCGCCGTACCCGCTGTCGGGCCTCCTGCACGGTGCGGGGCAACCGCACGAGTCCCGTCCGGTCCCGCAGGTGCCGCTTCAGCTCCCCGGTGATCGTCGGTACCGCGTACGACAGGAAGGCGTGGCCGTGATCGGGGTCGTAACCGTCGACGGCCTTGACCAGACCCAGACAGGCGACCTGGAAGAGGTCGTCCTGCTCCTCGCCGCCGAGGCCCCGGTACTTGGCGGCGATCCTGCGCGCGACGGGGAGCAGCGCGCGGATCGCCTCCTGACGGGCGCCCTCCCGCTCCCGGGCCGTCGGCTGCCGCCGTACGCGGCCCACGAGCTCGTCGATCCGCGCGGAGGTGAGCGCCCTGCCGGCTGCACACCTCGGCGGCGGACGAAGGGGGGCGAGGGGAGTCATCTGGGCCTCTGCGCTGAACGGGGTTGCGGGGCATGGTCATGGGTCCCCGCCTTCATCCGTCCTAGGCAAAAATCACCCTGCCGGTCGAGCTTTTCCAGTCACTCGGTGTGCCGGACGGCTGACTGAGGTTTGCTTCCGGAGATCCTCCTCAAGGCACACCGCGAGCTACGGGACACCGCCACCCGTGACGCCGGCGCACCGCTTCGCCACGGTCACGCGGCCGGCGGGGAGCGAGGCGGCGAACGCCCTGTCGCCGACCACCGCCCACGCCGTGAACCGACCGAGGTCACACCCCCGCCGAAGCCGCGCACACCCGGTCGGTCCCACCGGCAGGAAGCCACATGAGGACGGAACACCCGCCGTCCCCCACCATGACGCGCCTTGGCGCCCCGCCTGACCGCCACGAGGAGCCGAGGAGCGACGCGTCCGAGCGACGCGGCGGGGCACCGGCCCGTCTTCTCGGCGGCCTGCGTCCGTTCCTGCTGTCCGCGCTGCTGCTGGCGGGCGTGGGAGCGGTCGGCCGGCTCATCGGCCGGGTGGTGCATCGCCGTGAGCCTTGCCGACGGGGAGCCCCCGCCGTCCGGGGCCCGGCGCTCGTGACCGGTGCTCCTTCCGGAACGCGGCCGGCGCACGGCGCCGCCCCCGTTGCGGCGTACGGACCGTTTCCCGGCCGGACGGCGGGGAAATCCCAGGGTCCATGAACGAGAGAGCGGACGGACAGACAACAGGACTGGGAAACGGTGTGTGCCCACCGTGGGTGCTGCGGGACTACGCGCTCCTGGCCGACGGCGAACGCGGCGCCGTGGTGGACCCGGCGGGACGGATCGTCTGGCTGTGCGCCCCGCGCTGGCACAGCGACGCGGTGTTCTCCTCGCTCATCGGAGGCGGTGGCTACTTCGCCGTCGAACCGGTGGACCGCTGGCACGTCTGGGGTGGCTACTACGAGGACGGCACACTGATCCGGGTCGGCCGCTGGCTGACCGCCGACGCCGTGATCGAGTGCCGCGATGCGCTAGCCATGCCGGCCACGGCGGACCGGCTGGTACTGCTGCGCCGGATGCGCGTCGAGGCGGGCGAGGCCCGGCTGCGGGTGGCCCTCGACCCGAGGCCCGGGTTCGGCGCACGGCGGGTGCGCGATCCCCGCCTGCGGGACGGGGTGTGGCACGCGGACGCCGACGGGATGCGGCTCCGCCTGCTCGGCGCGCACCGGGCGGCCTGGGACCCGGAGTCCGGGCTGCGCGGCGAGTTCCGGCTGCGCAAGGGCGAGTGGCACGACCTCGTCCTGGAGCTGTCCGAGCGGGAACAAGCGGACCGGCTGGACCCCGAGGAGCTGTGGGAGCGGACGGAGCGCACCTGGCGGCGGTCCGTGCCCGACTGCTCGGCGCTGGCCGCTCCGCGTGACGCCCGGCACGCCTACGCCGTGCTGCGCGGCCTGACCAGCACCTCCGGCGGCATGGTCGCGGCGGCCACCACCTCGCTGCCGGAGCGGGCGGACACCGGCCGCAACTACGACTACCGCTTCGCCTGGATCCGCGACCAGTGCTACGCGGGTCTCGCCGTCGCCACCCACGGCCCGCACGAACTGCTCGACACCGCGGTGCGCTTCACCGCCGAGAGGGTCCTCGCCGACGGCGAGCACCTGCACCCCGCCTACACCGTCGACGGCGGCGCCGTACCCGGCCAGCACGAGCTTCCGCTGCGCGGGTATCCGGGGGGCAACGACCGTATCGGCAACCACGCGGCCGGGCAGTTCCAGCTCGACGCGTTCGGGGAGGCGCTTCAGCTGTTCGCCGCCGCGGCCCACCACGACTGTCTCACCCGGGAGGCCGAGCGGGCCATGACGGTCACGGTGGACGCGGTGGAGCGCAACTGGGCGCGGCCCGACGCCGGCTTGTGGGAACTGGAGGACCGGTGGTGGACCCAGTCCCGGCTCAGTGTGGTCGCGGGCCTGCGCCGGGCGGCCCAGGTGCTGCCGGGCACGTCCGGACAGCGGTGCGCCGACCTGGCCGACACCGTGTACGCCGAGACCCGGCGCCGCTGCCTGGGCGGGGACGGCCACTGGCGCCGGGCCGCGGACGACGACGGGCCGGAGGCCGCGCTGCTGACGCCCCTGGCCCGCGGCTGCCCTCCCGCCGACGACCCCAGCAACGCGATCACCCGCCGCTTCATCGAGGAGGAGCTGGGCGAGGACGGCTACCTGTACCGCTTCGTCCATCCCGGGGTCCCCCTCGGCGAGGCCGAGGGAGCCTTCCTGTTGTGCGGGTTCACCATGGCGCTGGCCACCGACCACCTCGGTGACCGGGCCGGTGCGCTGCGCTGGTTCGAACGCACCCGGGCGGCCTGCGGGCCGTCCGGGCTGTTCGCGGAGGAGTACGACGTGCGTCAGCGCCAGCTGCGCGGCAACCTGCCCCAGGCGTTCGTCCACGCCATGCTGCTGGAGTGCGCGGTCCGGCTCAACGACGTCTCGGCGCTGCCGCGCTGACGGAGTCGCGCGGCCCTGCGGCGATCAGCGCGCACAGGGCGCCGCCGGCGGCCGCTCCGAGCGCGAGCGGGCGCCGGCGGCGCCGTTGCCGACGGGCTCGTCGGTCTGCCGAGTCGTAGCCGGTGCGGGCGACGGACGGACCTCCGTCACCGGTGAGAACACCGTGCTGAAGGCGGCGTTCACCCAGACGTCGACCGGACCGAGCTGGTCCTCCGCCTGCTGCGCGGCTGCCTCCACAGCCTCCGGGTCGGCCGTGTCCACCACCAGGGGCAGGGCCCGTCCGCCGGCGGCCCGCGCCTTGTGGGCGGCCTGCTCCCCCCCGCCACCCGAGGAGCCCCGGTCACGGTTCGCTTACGCCCCGGGAGCCCAGGTGCTCGTTGTGCCAGGCGATGGCGCGTCTGATCTCCTCTTGCTGAAGCCCGGTCCGGCATCCCAGTTCCTCGAGGCCGAGGACGGGCGGCCCGGAGGTCAGGGCCCGGGTGATCTTCGCCGCCCACAGTTCCTCGTACGTGAACGGGCGGTGCCGGTAGATCTCCCGCACGATCGCGAAGTGTGCCTCGCCGCAAGCCGTGATGAGCCGCAGGCCGTCGAACCAGTCGTTGACCGGGCTGACGGAGGACGAGTCGGGCACGTAGCCGCGCACCGCCTCGTCCTCGGCGAAGGCGGCCGCGCACAGGTCGCACAGGTCCAGGCGGGTCCGCGCCGTCTTCTTGTCCTTCTTCCACCAGGCCATCGAGAGCCGCCCTCACCACGTACTTCCCGGGTACTGCCGTGAACGTCGACCACACGCCGAGCGCGCCCCGGGGTTTCCCTTCCTCCCGCGGCGAAAACGACAAACCCGCCGTCGACGGCCCCGGACCAGGCTCAGCCGGCCGAGCGCCGCACTCACCGCCGGTCGCCGTACCCCCGCGAACAGCCCTGCGCGTGGGTGAGGCGGGCGGGGGTACCCAGACCCGCTGAGACAGCAGTGAGGAGGGACCGACATGGGCACCTTGACGAAGCAGGCCGCGCAGAAGACGGCGACCATGCCGTCGCTCGCCGGCAAGGCGGCGGCCAAGGCCGCACCGACCGTGTCCGCCTGGTCCGGGCGGGCGCTGGGAGCCCTCGGCGGCGAGAACGTCGTGGACGTGCTCACCCGCCAGCACCGGCAGATCAAGCTGGGCTTCCTCCGGGCCGCCCTTCCCGGCCCGTGGCGCCGCCGCAACTTCGACCGGCTGATGCGCCTGCTCGCCGTCCACGAGGCCGCCGAGGAGGCGCACGTGCATCCCGTCGCGCGCCGCGCGCTGGAGCACGGCCGTGAGCTGGCGGCCCGCCGCCGCGCCGAGGAGAAGCAGGCCAAGGAGCTGCTGGTCGCCCTCTGGCGCACAGGGCCCCACGGGACCGGATACCTGCGGCGCCTGAACGAGGTCAGGCGCGCGGTCACCCGGCACGCCGCGCGCGAGGAACGCGAGGAGTTCCAGGCGCTCCGCAAGGCCGTCAGCGTGCCCCGGCTGCGCATGCTCGGCGCCGAGGTCAAGCTCACCCAGGCGTACGCCCCGACCCGGCCGCACCGATGGGTCAACAACGAGGCCGCGAACAAGCTGGCCGCGCCGATCCTCGGTCCTGTCGACCGCGCTCTCGACGCCCTTCACCGCGGCAACGGGTCGTGACGCGGCAGGCACGTCAGGTCGTGTGCGTGTGGTCTCCGTGCGCCCAGGCTCCGCCCCGCTGGGCGGCCACACTGCCGCCCGCCGTGCCGTCTTACGGCCTTTCGGCGCGTCCGCCGGGGCGAGAGCCGCGATGACGGTGAGGGCCGCCGTCCCGCTCGGCCGGCTGTTCCGACAGCACCGGGGCGGGCCGCACCCGAGCGCGAAGCGCGACGGACCCCGTGCGACGACCGCCGGACCCGGCCTCGATCCTCCGCCGTCGGGAGGGCCGACCGTGGCGCGGTGGAAAGACGCGGGCGCTGCCGACCGCTTCCCGGTGGCTGGTGGCTGTCTCCGCCCGCCCGCTCGCTCGCCGAGGTCGAAGAGCGGGTGACCCTGCCGCGGTCGCCCCGGCGACGGCCATGCGCATGTTGGACCGGTTGATCGCTGCCGGGCTGGCGAACCGGCAGCACAATCCCGCCGACCGGCGGGAGACCATGCTGCGGCTCACGGCCGCCGTCCGATGTCTGCGGCCGACGCAGCGGCCGGCACTCGTCGAGGCGCTCGACGCGTTCAACGAGGCGGGCTGGGAGCCGTCCGTGTCGGCCGGGGAGAGCAGCATCCTCTCGGCTGAGCGATGGACCTGCCGGGGGGTGGAGAGGCACGCCCGCCATCCCCTGACGCCCGCCGCCCCCTGACGCTGGCGCGGCACGGCCAGACCAGGACAACCGATCGCAGTGCGTGATGTTCGGATATACGCTGAGTGAGCCCCTGATCGGACAAGCCCGCCGGATGCCGTCGAACCGCCCGTACGAGAGGTAGGAGGGGTGCGAGTGGACCCTGAGCCGTTGCCCTCGACCGTGGACACCAGGGAAACGCCCGAGGGTCTGCCCGTCGCGCCGGTCAGTTCCCACAACGAATGGGATCCCCTGGAGGAGGTCGTCGTCGGGCGTCTCGAAGGCGCGACTTTTCCCTCCCGCCACCCGGTCGTGGCCTGCAACATCCCGCCCTGGGCCGCGCGGCTGCAAGGTCTCGCCGCCGGCTTCAGATATCCGGGCGCCCTGGTCGAGCAGGCACAGCGGGAACTGGACCAGTTCATCTCCCTCCTCCAGTCCCTGGGGGTCACGGTCAGACGCCCGGACGCGGTCGACTTCAGGCAGCGCTTCGGCACCCCTGACTGGTCGTCACACGGGTTCTGCAACACCTGCCCCAGGGACAGCCTCCTGGTGGTCGGCGACGAGATCATCGAGACCCCGATGGCATGGCCGTGCCGGTACTTCGAGACGCACTCCTACCGCTCACTCCTCAAGGAGTACTTCCGCCGGGGCGCACGCTGGACCGCGGCACCGAAACCGCAGCTCACGGACGAGCTGTTCGAGAAGGACTTCCGCCCTCCCGCCGCGGGAGAGCCCATGCGGTACATCCTCACCGAGTACGAGCCGGTGTTCGACGCGGCGGATTTCGTCCGCGCGGGACGCGACCTGTTCGTCACGCGGAGCAACGTCACCAACCGCATGGGCATCGAATGGGTGCGCCGGCACCTCGGACCGGACTACCGGGTCCATGAGATCGAGAGCCGATGCCGTACGCCCATGCACATCGATACGACGTTCGTCCTGCTGTCACCCGGCAAGGTGATGGTCAACCCCGACTACGTCGACGTGGACCACTTGCCGGACGTACTGAAGTCCTGGGACGTCCTGATCGCTCCCGAACCGGACCCGATCGACGAACGCCTTCTCAAGATCACGTCCATGTGCGGCAAGTGGCTGAGCATGAACGTGCTCATGGTCGACGAGAAACGGGTGATCGCCGAGCGCCATCACGTCAACACCCTGCGGGCGCTGGAGAGATGGGGCTTCGAGCCCATTCCGTGCGACCTGTTGCACTACGCTCCGTTCGGCGGTTCCTTCCACTGCGCGACACTCGACGTCCGGCGCAGCGGCACGCTCGAATCCTACTTCTGACTCCTGACTCCCCTCAGCCGGAACGGAACGCGGCCTTGCCGAGCATCGTGCTGGCGGTGCTGGCAACTGTCGCCAACGGCCTGGGGTCGGTGTTGCAGCGCAAGTCGGCACGGTCGGGCTGGCCGGGCTGCTGACGAGCCTGTCGCCGTCCGGGGGCTCCAGCAGCGAGGTGTCCGGACGGATGTGGGCCCTGGCCGCGGGTGCGAACGTGCTGCTGATCGTCGCCGGCGGTCTGGTGGGCGCGGCTGGCCGCACAGCCCGGGCTTTCCCTGGGCGATCCGGTGATCTGGGGACCGCCTTGCCGGCACGGAGGGACCCGCGCCGCCCCCGTCGCCGCACGCCCGCCGGGCCCGCGCGGTGTGTCCGCGGTGTACGTCAGTGCTTCGTCACCGACCGGAACGTGGTCGGTGTCATCCCGGTGTGCTGCCGGAAGAAGGCGCTGAAGACGGTCGGGTAGGCGAACCCGACGCGCTCGCCGATGGCGGCCGGCGACAGCGAGGTGTGGATGAGAAGCCGTTTCGCCTCCAGCAGCACCCGGTCGTCGATGTACCGCTTGGCGCCGCAGCCCAGCGCCGCCCGGGTCGCGCGGGTGAGGGTCCGCGGGCTGTAGCCGAGTTGCGCGGCGTAGTCCTCCACCCGGTGGGTCCGGGCGAAACCTTCCTCGACGGCCTGACGGAACCGCTGGAACGGCTCGCGGCCGGCCGAGCGCGTCCGCTGCCGTGGGTCCGCCAGGTGCACCAGCCGGATGAGGATCACGGACAGCAGGCCGCGCAGCGTCTCGACGTACGCCTCCAGCGTCAGGTCGGCAAGGCAGGCGTGCTCCTCGACCAGGGTGTCCAGCAGCCGCAGCAAGGTCGCCTGACGAGACGGTTCGGGCGTGACCAGGCGGTACGCGAGGTGCTCGCCGTCCCGGATCAGCGCGTCGGTCGCGGCGCTGGGGAAGCCCGTCGGGAAGACGAGCACGGTGGCATCGGCGTCGCCGGGACCGTCCGGGAACTGGAGCACCTGACCCGGCCACACCCACAGCCAGTCGCCCGCGCCCACGCGGTACGCCGTGAAGTCGACCGAGCAGTCCACCTGCCCGTCGCGCACCGCGAGGACCAGGTGGAACGCCGGACGGGCGGGCTGGGTGAGGGGCGTCTCGCGCTCGACGGCGCGGGCCGCGAGCCCGGGCAGACCGAGCACCTCCAGGCCCGGCGGCCGGCCGGGCGTGGGCCGGTAGACCACCGTCGGAATGCCGCCGGCCCGACGGTCGGCCGTGATGTGTCCGTTTCCCTTCATCGCGTGCCCGAGTGTAGGCCGGACCGTGCCGTCCGGCGGGGCTAGCTTGGAGGAGATCCGCGCCGCCGGAGGCCGTCGAGGCTGGCGAACGGCCGGCGCACCGCAAGGAACACCGTGGGCCGCAGCCCGGGACGGGCCGCCCAGCCGCGCACTCCTCCCGGTCGTGTGCCGGTCTCACCGCTGGAAGGAATCCTCGTGACCATTGAGTACGCCACTCGGTACCGTCAGCGCTCCCTCATCCCGCCGGAGCCCGGCAAGCCGTACTTCGTCGAGAAGGGCGAGGGCGACCGCGCCCACCTCTTCGGCGACCTGTTCACCGTCTACGCCGGCGGCGAGCAGACCGAGAACACCTTCAACTTCTTCACCTGCGACGGCCCCAAGGGCGACATCATCCCCGCCCACTCCCACCCGGACACCTACGAGGTCTTCTACATCGCCGAAGGCGCCGTCCGCCTGTTCGTGGAGGATCTGGAGGGCGAGCAGTACGAGAGGCTGCTCACGGCGGGTGACTTCGGGTTCGTGCCGAAGAACTGCCCGCACGCCTACCGCATCGAGCGCCACCACTCCCGGATCGTCGGTGTGGCGGCCGGGCCGGGCGGCACCTTCGAGCGGTTCTTCGAGAACCTCGGCACACCCACCGACGAGCACGGCCTGCCCCGCACGCCCTACGTCCCCGACCCGCGCAGCTTCGGGACCGTACCGCAGCGGTTCGACGTGAACTTCCTGCCCGGCCACACGTGGCGCACCGGAAGCTGAGAACACCCCATGCCGTATCTCAAGGCCCTGTCCGCCGGTGTCCTCGTCGGTGTGCTGTACGTGGTGGTGCGGCACAAGTCGCCCGCGCCGCCCCCGGTCGCCCTGGCCGGCCTGCTGGGCATGCTGCTGGGCCAGGCCGCGCTGGGGGCCCTGTGAGTGCCGCCGGCGCGGCCGGTGCCCTGCTCCGCCGGGCCGTGCCCGCCTTCGCCGCGGGCCTGTTCATGGGGGCGGTGTACTGGGCGCTCGGCATCGCCTCGCCCGCTCCGCCGCTCGTCGGCCTGACCGGCCTGGCCGGCATCGTGCTCGGTGAACGCGCCGCCACCGCCGTCCGCGACCGTCTCGCCCGCCGCTCCACCCCCGCCGCGTCCCACTCGTCCACCACCGGTTGAGGAGATGTCCGTGTCCCCCGACGCTCCCGGATACATCGATGTCCACGCCCACTTCGTCACCGACTCCTACGTCCGCCAGGCGCGTGACGCCGGGCACGAACTCCCCGACGGGGTCCCCACCTGGCCTTCCTGGTCGGCGAAGGCCCACGTGGACCTGATGGACCGCTGCGGCATCGAGACCTCGATGCTGTCCGTCTCCTCCCCGGGCGTCCATTTCGGTGACGACACCGCCGCCCGCCGCCTGGCCCGCGAGGTCAACGAGGCCGGGGCTGACACGGTACGCGAGCACCCCGGCCGGTTCGGGCTGTTCGCCTCGCTGCCCCTCCCGGACGTCGACGGCGCCCTGGAAGAGATCGCGTACGCCTACGACACCCTGAACGCCGACGGCGTGGTCCTGGAGACCCACACCCACGGCACCTACCTCGGCAACCCCGGCCTGGAACCCGTCTGGGCCGAGCTGGACCGGCGCGGCGCGGTCGTCTTCCTGCACCCGACCTCCCCGGTGTGCTGGGAGCAGTCCGCCCTCGGACGCCCCCGCCCGATGGTCGAGTTCATCTTCGACACCGCGCGGACCGTCACCGATCTGCTCATGGCCGGCACCCTGGACCGCCACCGGAACCTCCAGGTCATCGTGCCGCACTGCGGCGGGGCCCTGCCGGTCCTGGCGGACCGCATCGACGGCTTCATGAAGATGTTCATGCCGGCGGGCACCGGCGCCCCCGACGCCGTCGAGCAGCTCGGCCGCCTCTACTACGACCTCGCCGGCCCCGCCCTGCCCCGTCAGATCCCCGCCCTCCTCGGCCTCGTCGGCACCGACCGGCTCCTGTACGGCAGCGACCACTGCTGGACCCCCGCCGCCGCGGTGGAGGCCCACGTCGCGGGCCTCGACGCCGCCCCGGCACCCGAGGGCGCCGCGAGCTGGCGCGCCCTCACCACCGCCAACGCCCGCCGCTGCCTGGCCCGCACGGCCCACTGAGACGACGGAGCCGACCATCGTGACCGACGCCGCACCCGCGTCCTTCCCCCTCCACCTGCTGGCCCCGCCGGATCCGGCCACACTGTCCCTGCCGCACCCGGCCCACCCCGCCGACGGTGTGAGGCTGCTGCGCGGCGCCGTCTACGCCGTCCCCGACGGCAGCCGTCCGCTGACCGCCGACCTGTGGCTGCCCGAGGACGCCGGCGCACCCGTGCCCGTCGTCGTCTTCGTCCACGGCGGCGCCTGGCGCACCGGCCTGCGCGACGACCTCGGCCCCCGCTTCCGCTCCTGGCGGCCCGGCCCGTTCGCCCGCCTCGCCCGGGCGGGCTTCGCCGTCGTCTGCCTCGACTACCGCCTCAGCGGCGAGGCGCCGTACCCGGCCCAGACCGGCGACCTCACCGCCGCACTGGCCTGGCTCCACACCCGCGCCGACGACCTCGGCCTGGACACCGCACGGACCGTGCTGTGGGGCGAATCGGCAGGCGGCCACCTCGCCGCCCTGACCGCGCTGACCCGCCCCGCCCGGACCGGCACGGCGACCGTCACCGGCTGCGTCACCTGGTACGCCGCCACCGACCTGCCCGGACTCGCCGAGGACCGCCCCGGGGGCGCGTACGACCCGCGGGACCCGGGCTCCTTCGAGGCCCTGCTGCTCGGCGGTGCCCCGGCGGAACGGGCCGAGGCGGCGCGGGACGCGAGCCCGGTCACCCACGTGGGCCCGGAGGCGCCGCCCTTCCTCCTCCTGCACGGCGTCGACGACACCCTGGTCCCGGCCCGGCAGTCCGTACGCCTCGCCGAGGCCCTGCGCGCCGCCGGGCACCACCCGGACCTGCGCCTCCTCGCCGGCGGCGACCACCTCTGGGTGGGCCTGTCCGAGCAGGACGTCGAGGACTGCTACGTCCGCACCGTGGACTTCGCCCGCCGCTGCACGCGTGACGCCGAGGGGGCTTCGTAGGTGGCTGGAATGTGTGAGTCCCCGACCGGTCGGCCCTAGGTTCGGCCTCACGCATATCGGGCAACACGGGGGAACAGAATGAAGTGGGCGAACCTGTCAGGGCGTCTGAAAGTGCGGGCTTCCGCTGTCTCGGTGGCCGTCGGGGCCGCTCTGGCCGCTTCGGTGCTGGCTGCTTCTCCTGCCGCAGCCATGTGGATCGATCCGAACCCTGGGCCCGCACCGGACAGTTGCGCGCCCGGAAACGTCTGCGTCTATGCCGCCTTGATCCCGGTCGGCATGACGCCCGAACACCGGTACTACTACTACGGCTCGTACAACTTCGTGAACGAGTTCGACGATCACACCGTGTGGAACAACCAGACCGGCGGAGCCCGCGCACTGCTGTGCCTGGGCTACAACGGCACCAACTGCACCGTCACCATTCCCGCCGGCCAGGCGTTCCACGGGTCGCTCACGCCGTACAACTCGATCAAGCTGGTCCCCTGACCGCGGCCTTCCCGGGTGCGGGCCGCCCTGCTGGATGCCGAGCAACACCACGAGGCCGGCTGCGAGAGAAGGCATGCCTGCCTGGCGACGAGTATGACCATGCACGATCTCAACGAGCCCCCCACACCACCGGCCACCCCACCTTGCGGCAATGCCCACTACCGCGCAGAGCTATTCCGCGCTAAACCCCGGCAACTCGCCGCACCGGTGCGCGCCCTCGGGAACGCACTGCACCGCGCCGGCTGGTCCGCCGGCGCGGCGTCACTGTGCGGGGTGTGGTGGTGCGGGGGTTCAGGCCCAGGGCTGGCCGACGGCCCAACTGGTGTCGTCGCTCCAGGAGGTGGTGCTGTCCCAGGTGTGGGACCCGCCCTGGCTGGCGATGTAGACCGTGTAGCTGTAGTGGCGCAGGTAGTCGCTGGGGTAGTTCACCGAGCGGAAGGAGTAGCCCTGGCCGTTGTGGCCGGCCTCCGGACAGAAGGTGGCGTCCTGGGCGAACTGCGAGGTGCCGTCGTTGGAGCCCAGGTGCAGCTGGAAGTTCGAGTGCCGCAGGTATTGACCGGACTGGTTCGCGGACTCGAAGGACAGGCACGAGGAGTCGGCCAGTCCCGCGCGCACGGTCCAGGTGGCGTCGCCCTTGGTGGTGGAGCTGCTGGACGTGGTGACCGGTGCGATGACGACGTTGGTGTCGGCGTCGTCGTGCACGATGTAATCGTTGGTGCAGCACGGGGTGGTCGCCCGCAGTGAGATCTTCGAGCCCGGCGTGATGCCGCCGGGGTTCGAGGTCGACGTCGTGTAGCCGGCGGCGTCGATGTTGGCCTGTACGGCGTTCTCGGTGGCGTCCGACGGGTAGCCCGACGTCATGACGCCTTCGTAGAAGGTGCCGGCGGAGCCGTGGCTGTTGTCACCGCCGATGCCGAGGATGATGGCGCCTTCCTTCTTCATCGGGTTGTAGCCCGCGACGTTGGGGCGCGGCCCGTTGTAGTAGGTGGACAGGCCACCGGACTGGGCGTTTCCGGCCCGGATCGCCCAGTGGTTCGGCTCGCCCTTGACGATGGCGGTGAGGAACCGGTGGCTGACGCTGGGGTCGTTCGCGTTGTAGCCCGCGTTGGCCCCGGAGAACAGCCCGTTCTCGAGGTCGGCCATGACCCAGGGGCCGTTGCCGGTGCCGTAGCCCCAGACCTTGATGTTGCCGAAGTAGATGGCCTCCATGGTGCCGTTGCCGTTGTCCCGGCTGTTGGTCTCGGCGTTGCCGTAGTCGAAGCAGCAGCCGCCGTTGTAGTGCGTGCCGTCGAGGACCGCGTACATCCCTTCGGGCTGGTCCCCGGTCGCGATCCCGTTGGTGTGGTTGTTGCGGTAGCCGGTACCCGGGGCCACGTAGACGCCGTACGCCTTGTGGCCGCCCACGGTGACGGGCGCGGCGGTGGCGTCGGCCAGGTTGTCGTAGCCGCCCGCCGCGGGCCCGGAGAATCCTCCCGGCGGTGCCTGGGTGAGGTGGTTGCCCCGGCCGGACTGGTCGTAGATCACCGTGATGAGACACGTCGTCCCGGCGCAGAAGGAGTCCTGGGCGGCGGCGTTGGCGTACCCCCCGGCGCTGAGCACGCCGATGTCCCGGGTGGCGTTGTCCGAGGCACGCCGCACCTGGTAGAGGGGGCCGTTGTAGGAGGAGTACAGCGCGCGGGTCGTGCTGTGCGCCGCGACGCAGGGCGTTCCCCCGCCGGCGTAGATGTCGCACGGCTGGGAGGACGCGGCCGCGGCGGCCGCCGTGGCGTCGGCGTGCTGTCCTGCGGACACGGCGCCTGCCCCGTTGGCGGATGCCTGGCCCCCGAACAGGGCTGCGGTCAGGGCGAGTCCCGACGCCAGTACGGCGAGCGTTCTGCCCTGACGTAAGCGGCCCGAGATCAACGACATGGTTCCTCCTCGTGGAATGAGCAGGGAGATGTCACGGCTGGCGTCACGGGGACTGCGGGACGGCGGCGGATGAGGAGCCGAGCGTTCCGCCGGTTCCCGCCTCCGTTTCGTTCCGTCCGGGCACGCGATATCCCCAGCAATTGGTTCGAAATACCGACCATTGGACGACTCTCCGGACAGACGTTGATGGTAGGGGGCTGCTCAGGCGTGTCAATACTTCACGCAGGATGGCATTGGCACATGCGGCACCAGGTCGGGCCGGCAGCCCGGCAGTCCGGCGGCCGGGTGACCACGGGACCGTTCACGCCCGTTCCCGGGCTCATGGTCGAGGCCGACGTCCAGGACGCCCGATGAATCACGCACGAAGCCTTGACGGCTGCCCGCGGTTCCCTAGTATCCAGTTGTCCGAAGAACCGAGCATCGTTCGATATCAAGAACACGGTCCCGGCAAACTGCTCCCCAGACAACTGCCCCACGCAGAGCCCCGTGCCGCCGATGCCGCAGGTGTCCTTCACCCGTTGTCCCAGTGCAGCGGATCACCCCCCAACTCACCGAAGAGGTTCTTCACGTGTCTTCTTCCGGACTCAGTCCTGGCAGCATGCTCATCCTGAGCAGCCTCACCGGGCCGGCGACCGCCAGGCTGTTGCCCACCGCACGGCGTGGTCCCGTCCGGAAGCGGACCGCGAATCGGTGAAGGCAGCGGTCCAGGCTCGGTAGGTGGGGTCATGGACGGCTGGACGCTTCATCGGATGCGTGTGGAAGTCGACGCGTCGCGAATCGCGCTGACACAGATGGTCAACTGATCGATTCTCATGGGGCTGGTCGCCGGCCTGGTCGTGCGTAGGGTTCCAAGGAGGCGGCGGTGCGGCATTCGCGCACTCGATCCGCTGCCGCGCCGAGTGGTCAGGCGCATCCACGAGAGAAGGAAGCACACCTTATGCGCGCCCTTGTGGTCGATCACAGCGAGGCGGGACCCGTCCGGTTCGCCGACGTCGACGAGCCCGTGCCGTCCGCCGGCGAGACGCTGGTGGAGATACGGCACATCGGTCTCAATTTCGGGGAGCTGAAGTACCCGCACGAGTGGCCGGACGGCGCTGTGCACGGCCACAACGCCGCCGGTGTCGTGGTGCGGGCCGCATCCGACGGCTCGGGGCCGCCCGAAGGCACGCGCGTCGCGCTGGGAATGGCCCCCTACGCGTGGGCGGAGCGGGTGGCGGTCGGCCCCGACTGGCTCGGCACCGTCCCCGAGGGTGTGGAGCTGGCCGACGCCGCCGCGCTGGGGGTCGCCGGAGTCACCGCGCTGCGGGTGTTGCGCAAGCGTTCCGTACTGGCGCGCAAAGTCCTGGTCACCGGCGCCAGCGGGGGTGTCGGGCACTTCGCCGTCCAACTGGCGGCGCTGGCGGGCGCCCGAGTGGCGGCACTCGTCGGCTCGCCGGACCGGGCCGCCGGGCTCCGCGAACTGGGGGCCGAGGAGGTCCTGACCGATCTGGACGAGACCGAGGACCGGTTCGACCTCGTCCTGGACACGGTCGGCGGGCCGGTATCGGCCCGGGCGTGGAGTTCCCTCGCCGAGGGCGGCGCCCTCCACCTGGTCGGTGTCACTTCGGGCCAGGACACCAGGTTCCCCTCAGGGACCTTGCTCGGGTTCGGCGAACCCCGCACCATCGCCACCTTCGGCGACATGACGCCGCCCAGTCAGGAGCTGACGGATCTCCTGGGCCTCGTAGCGGCCGGGAGAATCGCGGTACCGGTGGGCCTGCGAGGCGATTGGAGGGACGTGGACGACGCCGTCCGGGCGCTGTTCGCCCGGACGGTGCACGGAAAGATCGTTCTCGATGTGACCTGAAACCATGGACGAGAACACCAGCGACGTCGCGCTCGGCCGTCGCGATTCCCGATGGTCGGCGAGGGCGGTAACCATGGATGTGCTTGCGGAGGTCTTGCGGGTTTCGGGTGCGCGAGGAGCGCTCGGGGTGGTGTTGAAGGCCGGAGGAATGTGGGGCCAGTGGCTGGACACCTATCCGGGAGCGGCACTGCACGTGGTGTCCCGTGGCACGATGTGGCTCCACGTCACTGGCGAGAAGCCCCTGGAGGTGCGGGCCGGGGACGCCGTCCTGGTGTCGTCGGGCACCCCGCATGGGATAGCCGGCGGACCCAGCGTGACGATGGGTTCCTGCGACCGTGAGGCGGCGGTCCGGGCCCTCACCGAGGGCGGCGCTCTCCGGCTGGGCTCGGCACCGGAGCGGACGGAGGTGATCGTCCTGCACTATGAGCAGGACCCGGAGGTGAGCACACCGGTGCTCACCTTCCTCGCCCGGCCGGTACACGTCACAGCCCGCGAGAACGCACAGTTCGGAAGAACCGTCGAACTGCTCACGACGGAACTCGCACACCCGCAGATCGGCACCACCGCCGTCGTCAACAGCATCGTCGACCTCCTGCTCGTCCAGTTCATACGCGCCTGGCTGGCCCGCCACCCGGAGGAGCGGTCCGGCTCGTGGCTGGGCGCGATGCGTGATCCGGTCGTACGCGACGCCCTGGCACATGTCCACGCCCGACCGGAACACCCTTGGACCACGCAGACGCTGGCCGCCGCGGCGAACGTCTCCCGCGCGACGCTGTCCAGGCGCTTCCGGTCCGCCCTTGGACAGACACCGGGCGCGTACGTGACACAGTGGCGCATGGACCTGGCGTCCGTCCGGCTCCGCGACACCGACGAACCGGTCGAGTCGATATCCGACGCGGTGGGATACGGTTCCGCGCACGCTTTCCACCGTGCCTTCCGCCGTGCCCGGGGCATGGCCCCGGGCGAGTACCGTTCTCGACTTCGCGAGCGACCACAGGCAGGCGAGCACCGGCAACGCTTCAGCACCAGTACGACGCCCTGTCCCGCGTCAGCGATGCGACCGCCTCAGTCAGTGGCCGCACCTCCTCCACCCCAGCGCACCGACCGGTGAATCGCCCCGGGACCGGTGGAGGCTCCATGCGTTGACCCCAGCCCCCGGTTGGGGCGGGACGTTACCGATCGCACGGTGCAGGCGCTGGTTGTCGAACCAGTCGATCTACTCCCGGCCTTGAGCCGGGGGTGCCCCCCACCGCGGTGCTGAGTTCGAAGTCGGCGCGACCGTGCCGGAGCCTGCGGGATGCCGGTTCGGTCTCGCGGCGCCACAGGGACGTGTCGAGGGCGTCGAGGACGAACTCGGCCCGCTTGCCGGTGGCGGCGGACCGGACGACGATCACCAGGGAGAACACGGCCACGACGAAGACGACGGAGACGATCCCGGCCCAGGCGGCAATTTAGGCGAGGCCGCTGACCACCACTCTGGTCAGGGCGTTGCAGATCGGCTCGACTCCGAACACCTGCCGACGGGCGTCGATGAACGCCACGAGCGCTTCGACGGCCGGCGTCGACCTCGGCCTTGCGGACCCACGTCCGCACCGTCCCGGCGAAGCCGACGCCCAGCGTGGTCGGGACGGACCTCCGCGACCATACGCACCGCTGACTCACGAAGCTCGGCAGGGTGAGGGGACGGACGCGCCGTGACTCGTTCCCCCAGGGAATCAAGCGATTCACTCCCGGTCGGTGGCTTCGCGGCAGCCTGCCTCGCGCAAATCAGGCAGGTGAGAAGCCTGCTCGCCTTGGCGCACGTTGTTCTGGAAAGTCTTCGAGTCGGAGACACGCCCGTGTACAGTGAATACCGCCCTTGACCTGCACAAAGCAGGCAGGGAGCCGTCTTTCAGGAGTTCGACATGCTGCGCACCATGTTCAAGTCCAAGATCCACAGAGCCACCGTCACCCAGGCCGACCTGCACTACGTGGGATCGGTGACCATCGACGCGGATCTCCTCGACGCCGCCGACCTGTTGCCCGGGGAACTGGTGCACATCGTGGACGTCACCAACGGCGCCCGGCTGGAGACGTACGTCATCGAGGGTGAGCGCGGGTCCGGGGTCATCGGGATCAACGGGGCCGCGGCCCACCTCGTGCACCCCGGCGACCTCGTGATCATCATCAGCTACGCCCAGGTCACCGACGCGGAGGCGAGCGCGCTGCGGCCCCGGATCGTGCACGTCGACGCCGGCAACCGGATCGTGTCCCTCGGCGCCGATCCGTCCGAACCGGTCCCCGGCTCGGACCAGCAGCGCAGCCCGCAGGCCGTAGGAGCCTGACCCGGACGAGGACCAGGAGCGTGCGTGCCCATGAGCGGCACCGGGATCCGCGACGACCGGGCGGCGGGCCGCCTGGAGGCCGTCGGCGACGGCGAAGTCGTCGGCCGCATCGAGTACTTCGTCCTGGAGGCGCATGAGCGCGCCCTGGTCCCCGTCCACACGATCGTCGAGCCCGCCCACGAGGGCAAGGGCATCGCCGGATCGCTCGCCCGCGCGTTGTACGCCCTCGCCGGGCGCGAGGGCGTCCCGGTGGCCCCGCTCTGCCCGTACGTCGTGACGTGGGCCGAACGCCATCCCGAGGCGGCCCCGCCGGCCGACCCCCGGCTGCTGTCGGCCGCGAAGGACTGGCTGCGCGCCCACCCTGACCGCTTCTGATCGAGCGACGGTCCGCTCGGGCCCACCCAGGCCCACCCGGGCCGACCCAGGTCGGTCGGAGCGCGCGGCGCCCCCGCGTCCGTCTCTCGGCGTGCCGTCGCCCTCGGGGTCGTCCCTCCAGGAGCGAGTGCGACCCCGGCCGCCTCCCGGGAACGCCCCCGCGACCCGTCCCGTCGGCCACCCGCCCGGACCCGTTCGGTGCTGCCGTCGGGTGAGTGGCCGGGCGGTCGCCGGGTAGGCGGGGGAGTAGTCCAGAGGCGACGTCCCGTGACTGCCCGGAGGACAGCATGACGAACCCGCATCCCGACCCGGTACCGCCGGGCCCGACACCGGGTCCGGGCCCGACCCCGCCGGATCCGTACCCGAGCCCGGTGCCGACCCCGGAACCGGTCCCGGAGCCCACGCCACCCCCACCGGGGCCCGACCCAAGCCCGCCGCCGCCCCACCCCGGCCCCCCGGAGCCGTCCCCGTCCCCCATCCCGCCGGGCCCGGAGCCCGTACCGAGCCCGGAGCCGGGGCCTCCGCTCACCTGAGACACGGGAGGGGCCGGACGCCCGCACCATGAGGGGCGCCGGGCTCCTCCCGGGCGCGCGGGGCGGTACCGGGACGTACGGCCGAGACGAACGTGCCCGTCGAACCGCGCCGGGCTACGCGGTCACCTCGGTGCGGTCCCCGCCCCACAGCGTGTGGAACGTGCCGTCCCGGTCCACCCTCCGGTACGTGTGCGCACCGAAGAAGTCCCGCTGCCCCTGCGTCAGCGCCGCCGGCAGCCGTTCCGCCCGCAGCGCGTCGTAGTACGCCAGCGCCGCCGCGAAGCCCGGCGTCGGCACGCCCTGCCGGGTCGCCGCGACCAGGACCTCCCGCCAGTCGTCCTGCGCCTCGGCGATCTCGCGGGCGAACGTCTCGTCCGACAGCAGGCTCGGCAGGTCGGCCCGGGCGTCGTACGCCGCGCGGATGCGGTCGAGGAACGCGGCCCGGATGATGCAGCCGCCCCGCCAGATCGAGGCCACCGCGCCCAGGTCGATGTCCCAGCCGTACTCCTCGCTGCCCGCGGCGATCTCGTGGAAGCCCTGTGTGTACGACACGATCTTGGACGCGTACAGCGCCTGCTCCACCCGGTCGGCGAAGGCGGCCGCCTCCGACTCGCCCAGCGGCGACGGCTTCGGGCCGGCCAGGTCCCGCGAAGCGGCCCGCAGCGGCGCGTGGCCGGACAGCGAGCGGGCGAAGACCGCCTCGGCGATGCCGGACACCGGAACACCGAGGTCCAGCGCGATCTGCACCGTCCAGCGGCCGGTGCCCTTCTGCTCGGCCTGGTCCACCACGACGTCCACGAACGGCTTGCCGGTGGCCGCGTCCACGTGGGACAGCACCTCGGCGGTGATCTCGATCAGGTACGAGTCCAGCCGGCCGGTGTTCCAGGTGCGGAAGATGTCGGCGATCTGCGCCGGGGAGTACCCGGCGACGTCGCGCAGCAACTGGTACGCCTCGCCGATCAGCTGCATGTCGGCGTACTCGATGCCGTTGTGGACCATCTTCACGAAGTGCCCGGCACCGTCGGGGCCCACGTGCGTCACGCACGGCGCGCCGTCCTCCGCCTTCGCGGAGATCTTCTCCAGCATCGGGCCCAGCGACCCGTACGACTCCTTCGAACCGCCCGGCATGATGCTCGGGCCGTGCAGCGCGCCCTCCTCGCCGCCGGAGATGCCCGCGCCGACGAAGTGGATGCCCCGCTCGCGCAGCTCACGCTCCCGGCGCCGGGTGTCGGCGAAGTGCGCGTTGCCGCCGTCGATGATCATGTCGCCCGGCTCCAGCAGCGGGGCGAACTCCTCGATCACCGCGTCCGTCGGCTGGCCCGCCTTGACCATGATGACCAGCCGGCGCGGGCGTTCCAGGGCCGCCACGAACTCCTCGGCGGTCTCGGCCGCGACGAAGTCGCCCTCGTCCCCGAACTCCTCCACCAGCGCCTTCGTGCGCGACACCGTACGGTTGTGCACGGCGACCGTGTAGCCGTTGCGCGCGAAGTTCCGCGCGAGGTTGCGGCCCATGACCGCGAGGCCCGTGACGCCGATCTGCGCTGAAGTGCTCATACCGCCTGCTCCCTGTTGCCTCGTGTACTACGGCTCCGTCAGTACGGGTCCCTGCCCATCCTGACGTGCCGCTACGGCGAGCGCACATCCGACCCGCCAGGCATCTGTACGCAGCGGGACCGCCGTCCGCCTCACTGACCGGCCCGGCGGATCAAGCAGGGGCCGTTCCCGGCCACTTGGGTCGCACGGGAGGCCGAATTCCAGTCTTGTCATGGCCAGTTCGTGGCGCTTACTTTTGCCGCTCCTGACGCATGCCGAGGGGATTTCGGACATGGCCGTACGCGGCCGGCACCGCCGGTACCAGCCGAACAGGATCAACCGCGCCTCACTCACCGTCACGGCGGGCGGTGCCGGCCTCGCGATCCCGCTGGTCGCCGCCGGCACCGCGAACGCCGCCGACGTGGCGACCTGGAACAAGGTCGCCGCCTGCGAGTCCAGCGGCAACTGGAGCATCAACACGGGCAACGGCTACTACGGCGGACTGCAGTTCACCCAGTCCACCTGGGAGGCGTACGGCGGCGCACGGTTCGCACCGCGCGCCGACCTGGCCACCAGAGCCGAGCAGATGGCCGTCGCCGAGAAGGTCCTCGACGGGCAGGGTCCCGGCGCCTGGCCGGTGTGCTCGGGGCAGGCCGGGCTGACCCGGGGCGGACCCGCCCCCGGCGTGCACACCGAGACCAGCGCCACGCGCCCCGCGAAGACCGGCTCCGCGCATTCCGGCTCCGTCAAGGACGTGCGGCCGCAGACGACCCCGCAGTCCCGGGCCGGCCGGGCCGAGATGTACACCGTGGTGCACGGCGACACCCTCTCCGGCATCGCCGGCGACCACCACGTCACGGGCGGCTGGCGCACCCTGTACGCGGGCAACCGCACCACGATCGGCGCCGACCCCGACCTGATCATCCCGGGGCAGCGGCTCAGCCTGGACGGCACCGCGACCCGCTCCGCGCCCTCCAAGGCACCGAGGAAGAAGGCGCCTTCGGAGCACCCCACCACCCACCACACGCCACCGCCGACCCGGCACGCGCTCGTCGCCCCGGTCACCGCCTCCGTCGGCACCGGGTACCACGTGGCGGGCTCCCACTGGTCGAAGGGCTACCACACCGGCGTCGACTTCCTCGTGCCGACCGGCACCTCCGTGAAGGCGGCGGCGGCCGGGCGCGTGGTGGCCGCGGGCTGGGGCGGCTCGTACGGCTACCAGGTCGTGATCCGGCACGCCGACGGCCGCTACACCCAGTACGCCCACCTGTCGGCCATCGCCGTGCGCGACGGCCAGAGCGTCACCGCGGGCCAGCGCATCGGCCGCTCCGGCTCCACCGGGAACGTGACGGGCCCGCACCTGCACTTCGAGGTGCGCACCGGGCCCGGGTTCGGCTCGGACATCGACCCGCTCGCCTACCTCCGGGCCGGCGGCGTCAGGATCTGACGCGGGTACGGTGCAGGGCCGGCAACGGCACCGGCAGCGGTACGGCGACGCCCGCGGGCAGCGGGGCGTACGACACCGGGGGTACACCGTCGGTGACCGTCCCGGCACCGCCGGTGCCCGCCATTCCGCCGCTCCCGGGCGGCCCGGACACCGACAGCCCGGACACGCCCGGGTCGGCGGCCTCCGCGAGGACGGCCGCGTCGCTCGGCTCGGCGTGCGTCGTGGCCTCGGCCGGACCGGTGGGTACGAGTCGTTGGGCCGGCTCTGGGTGGCCGACCGGTTCGGCTGCCGTGGCGCGGGCCGCCGGCTCGCTCGTCCCCGTGCGCGTCAACGGCTCGGCGGCCCTCAAGGGGACGACCGCCTCGCTCACCTCCGCGCCGCCCCGGGCCTCGGCCGGACCGGTGGGTACGACTCGTTGGGCCGGCTCCGGGTGGCCGACCGGTTCGCCCGCCCCGGTGCACGTCAGCGGCTCAGGCGCCCTCACAGAGACGACCGCGGCACTCACCTCGGCGCCGACCACGCCCTCGGCCACCCCCACGCGGACGCCCGCCTCGACGCCCACCACGGCCCCCTTCAGACCCGCGCGGCCGGCCGGCTCGCCCAGACCCGCGCGGCCGGCCGGCTCGCCCAGACCCGCGCGGCCGGCCGGCTCGCCCGGCTCGGCCCGGGCCGGGGCCGTCGGCCCGGGGACGCGCACCGGCTCGCTCGGCCCGGCGGGGTACGCCGGTTCGGGCGTCCCGGCGCGTGCCTCCGGCCCGGCCGCTCCGGTGTTGGGGTCCGCGTGCGCGCCCCGCTCCGCACCCGCAGCCCCGCCCGCGCGCGGTTGCGGCACGGTGGGACGCGCGGGGGCCGTGGACCCCGTCTCCGCGGCCACCGGTACTCCCCGCGCGGGGGGCCCGGCCGGTGCCGAAGCGGCGGACGCCGGCCCGTCCGCGGCCGTCTCGCGGGTCAGCCGCTCCGTCGTCAGCATGATCAGGCCGCCGGCCGCCACCACACCGCAGCCCAGGGCCAGCACGGTGCCCGTGGTGCCGTAACGGAACGTCTCGCCGAACAACAGGATGCCGACCGCGGCGGCCAGCACCGGATTGACCACCGTCAGCGTGGCCAGCGGCGCGGCGAGGCCGCCGCCCCGGTAGGAGGCCTGGGACAGCAGGACGCCGGCGACCGCGAACAGCCCGATCACCGCGAGCGAGGGCAGGTCGCCCAGCGCGATGCCGTCGCTCCAGTCGACGGCGACGGTCTTGGTGAACACCGACGACATGCCGAACGCTATGCCGGAGGCGGTGGCGAGGAGCACGCTGCGCACGGCGGGGTGCCGGTGCGCGGCCAGGCCCGCGCACATCAGCGCCACCACCGCCCCGCCGGTGACCAGCGCGACCGCCAGCCGCTGGGCCGGGGCCAGGGAGTGCCCGGAGGAGGAGCCGACCAGGGAGAGCAGACCGGCGAGGCCCACCGTGGCCATGAGCGCGCCGCGCCAGGCGGTCGCGCCGGCCCGGCGGCCGACGCACAGCGCCGCCAGGGGCAGTGCGAAGACGATGGTCAGCGCGCCGAGCGGCTGGACCAGGCTGAGCGGACCGTAGGCCAGCGCCACGACGTGCAGCACGCCCCCGAGACCGTTGAGCGCCAGCGCACCCCACCAGCCCGGCCGGCGCAGCGGCAGGTACCCGCTGTCGGGAGAGGACACCGCGACCTGCTCCTGCACGATCGCTCCGCCCGCGTAGGCGAGGGCGGAGACGACCGACAGGAGCACGGACAACGCCAGGGCGCTCATCGGTGTCTCCTCTGCGTGCGACGGGCGTCCTGGGCCCGGCGCGGGGTACGGTCGGCTGCCATGGCCAACACTCTGCCCGCCCGGCTGCTTCCCGTCGTCGTACCTGAGCACGCAATGCGTCCTACTGCCGATGGAGTACGGCAGCGGCCTGATCATCCCCTGGACGGGTGAACGCGGGCGGGCCCCCGCCCGGTCACGCCCGCGGCGGGCCTGGTACGAGTGTCTGCCGTGGACCTGGACCCCGATCTCTCCGCCCTGCGCGCGCTCGGCGGCTTCTTCCCCCTGCGCACCCTCCCGGGCACCGCCGACGGCACCGGCGCCCGACGGCTGCCGGCCCTCGCGGAGAGCTACGCGGAGGGCTACGCGGCGACGGCCACGGAGACCGGCCGCCGCGATCCGCTGGCGCTGCGCGTCGCCACCGTCGCGGACCGGCTCGGGACCGGCGAGCCCCGGGTCGCGGCCTCCCTCGCCCAGCAGGGACTGGCCGCGCGGCTGTGGTCGGCGGCCCTCGGCTGTGCCGTCCTGTACGGCCGGCTGCCCGACCTGGACCCGCGTCTGCTGCGCTGGGACGCCCGTGCCGCCGTCCCCGACGATCTGTGGCTCACCGAGCTGCGCCCGCTGCCGGGGGACGCCGCCACGCTCGCCGGCACCGTGCTGCACGGTCATCTGGAGCCCCTGGCGCGGGTCCTGCGGGCCCGCTACGGCGTCGCGCCGGGCCTGCTGTGGGGCAACGCGGGCTCCGCGCTCGCCGCGACCGCCCGGGAACTGGGCCGCTGGGCCCGCGCCCACGGCCGTACCGACGTCGCGGCCCGCACCCGGACGCTCACCGGTGACCTCTTCGCCCACCCCCTGCTGAGCGCCACCGGCACCCGCACCGGTCCGGCGTTCCGGCGCCGCAGCTGCTGTCTGTACTACCGGGTGCCCGGCGGCGGGCTCTGCGGCGACTGCTGCCTCACCGCGGCGCCGCGCTCCTCCCCGCGCTCTTCCCCGGGCGCCGCATCTGGGTGACCATGAGGGGAACCTGCCACCGAGACCAAGGGGTTGCCGGGTGCGAGTGGGACTGCTGAGCCGGGAGTACCCCCCGGATGTGTACGGCGGCGCCGGTGTCCATGTGGAGTTCCTCGCCCGCGAGTTGGCGGCCCTGGTGGACCTGGAGGTGCACTGCTGGGGCGAGGGCCGCGGCGTCGGCGTCGTACGGCACCGGCCCTGGTCCGTCCTCGACGGCTCCAACGACGCGCTGCGCACCTTCTCCGTGGACCTCGCCATGGCCGCCGCCCTCGAAGGCCGCGAACTCGTCCACTCCCACACCTGGTACGCCAATCTCGCCGGCCATGTCGCCAAGCTGCTGTACGGCATCCCGCACGTGGTCACCGCGCACTCGCTGGAGCCGCTGCGCCCCTGGAAGGCCGAGCAGCTCGGCGGCGGCTACGCGCTCTCGGGCTGGGCCGAGCGCACCGCGATAGAGGCCGCCGACGCGGTGATCGCCGTCTCCGGCGCCATGCGCGACGACATCCTCGCCTGCTACCCGGCCCTCGACCCGGCCCGCGTCCACGTCGTCCACAACGGCATCGACACCCGCCTGTACCGGCCCGACCACGGCACCGACGCGCTCACCCGGCACGGCATCGACCCCACCCGCCCGTACGTCCTGTTCGTCGGCCGCATCACCCGGCAGAAGGGCGTGCCCCATCTGCTGCGCGCGGTACGGGACATCGACCCCGGCGCCCAGGTCGTGCTGTGCGCGGGCGCGCCCGACACCCCCGAGATCGACCGGGAGTTCCAGGAGCTGTTCGAGGAGCTGCGCCGGGTGCGGGCGGGCGTGTTCTGGATCCCGCAGATGCTGCCGCGCACGGAGGTGATCCAGCTCCTCACGCACGCCGCGGTGTTCGCCTGCCCGTCGGTGTACGAGCCGCTGGGCATCGTCAACCTGGAGGCGATGGCCTGCGGCACGCCGGTCGTCGCGTCCCGGGTGGGCGGCATCCCCGAGGTGGTCGACGACGGCCGTACCGGTCTCCTGGTCGACGCGGACGACGACTTCGAGCCCGGGCTCGCCCGTGCCCTGGACACCGTCCTCGGCGATCCGGACGCGGCGCGGCGCATGGGCGAGGCCGGACGGGCCCGCGCGGTGGGGGAGTTCGGCTGGGACGCGGTGGCCCGCCGCACGGCGGGGCTGTACGAGGAGATCCTCAAGCAGGCTTAGTCCGGCCCGCTCGGGGCAATGATGGTTCAACCACGGTGAGGGGAGCGGCCATGCGTCGTGGAGGGCCTTCCGTACTCGGGATCGTGCTGGCCGGCGGCGAGGGCAAACGCCTGATGCCGCTGACCGCGGACCGCGCCAAGCCGGCCGTCACCTTCGGCGGCACCTACCGGCTCGTCGACTTCGTCCTGTCCAACCTCGTCAACGCCGACGTGCTGCGCATCTGTGTGCTCACCCAGTACAAGTCGCACTCGCTGGACCGGCACATCACCACCACCTGGCGGATGTCCAGCCTGCTCGGCAACTACGTCACCCCGGTCCCCGCCCAGCAGCGGCTCGGCCCGCGCTGGTACCTGGGCAGCGCCGACGCCCTCCTGCAGTCGCTGAACCTGGTCCACGACGAACAGCCCGAGTACGTGGCCGTGTTCGGCGCCGACCACGTGTACCGCATGGACCCGCGGCAGATGCTGGCGCAGCACATCGAGGGCGGCGCGGGCGTGACGGTGGCGGGCATCCGGGTGCCGCGCGCGGAGTCCGCCTCCTTCGGGGTGATCACCCCGGGCTCGGACGGCCGTACCGTCGAGCGCTTCCTGGAGAAGCCCGCCGACCCCCCGGGCCTGCCGGACGACCCGGACAGGATCTTCGCGTCGATGGGCAACTACCTCTTCACCACGAAGGTCCTGATCGAGGCACTGCACCGGGACGCCGAGGACAGCCAGTCCGTGCACGACATGGGCGGCTCGATCCTGCCCCAGCTGACCGCGCGCGGCGAGGCGCAGCTGTACGACTTCTGCGACAACCACGTGCCCGGCGAGACCAGCCGCGACCAGGGCTACTGGCGGGACGTGGGCACCCTGGACGCCTACTACGAGGCTCACATGGACCTGATCGCCGAGCGCCCGGCGTTCAACCTCTACAACCGGCAGTGGCCCATCTACACGCACTCCTACCAGCTCTCCCCGGCCCGCTTCAACGCGGGCGGCATCGCGAGCGAGTCCATCATCAGCGCGGGCTGCCTGATCCGCGGCCAGGTCACCCGGTCGGTGCTCTCCCCGGGTGTCCGCGTCGACCCCGGTGCGGTCGTCCAGGGCTCGGTCCTGCACGACAACGTCCGCATCGGCCGGGGCGCGGTGGTCCGCGGCGCCGTGCTGGACAAGAACGTCGAGGTGCCGCCCGGCGCGACGATCGGCGTCAACCCGGAGCGGGACGCCGAGCTGTACACCGTGTCCAAGGGCGGGGTCATCGCGTTGGGGAAGGGGCAGCGGGTGCCCTGACGGACAGGGCGTCAGCCGCCGCGACGGCGCGACGCGTTCGACTTCACCCTCTCGGAATGCCCAGGTTTGCACCGTCGGCCGTCCAGGATGCAGGCAACGACGTCCAACCTGCGGAGGTCATCCGACATGAGAGGGACCCGGCGCACACGGCTGTGCCTGGCCGGGGTGATGGCAGCGTCCGCGCTGATCGCCACCCCCGCCGCACGCGCCGCCGAGCGGACCGACGGCCACCTCACCGACCTGGTCAACCCCTTCATCGGGAGCCAGAACGAGGGCAACACCTTCCCCGGCGCGGCCGTGCCCTTCGGCATGGTGCAGCTCTCCCCGGACACCGGGCACAGCACCGGGTACGACTACGCGCAGAACCGTATCCGCGGGTTCTCGCTGGTCCACCTCTCAGGCGTCGGCTGCCGGATCGGCGGCGACCTGCCCGTGCTGCCCACCACCGGCGACGTCACTCAGACGGACGACGCCCGGTACGCGGCGGCCTTCTCGCACGACGACGAGGAGGCTAGCCCCGGCTACTACCGGGTCGGCCTGGCCTCCGGCATCCGCGCCGAACTCACCGCGACCGCCCGCACCGGCGTCCAGCGCTACACCTTCCCGGCCACCGACAAGGCCAACGTCCTGCTGAACGCGGCCCAGTCGCTGCACAAGACGGTGAGCAGCACGGTGCGGATCCTGGACGACCGCACCGTGCGCACCGAGATCACCGGCCACGGCTTCTGCCGGGACACCGGCCCCTACACGGTGTACACGATCACCCGCTTCAGCCGGCCCTTCACCGCCTACGGCACCTGGGACGGCGGGACGGTCACGCCGGGAGCCCGCAGCGGATCCGGCGGCGCCTACGTCCGCTTCGACACCACCCGGGACCGCACGGTCGAGGCGACCACCGCGCTGTCGTACGTCGACTCGCGCGGCGCCGCCGGAAACCTGCGCGCCGAGGGCGGACGGGCCTTCGACGCCGTACGCCACCGGGCCCGCGAGGAGTGGGAGCGCCGGCTCGCCGCGGTCCGGGTGCGCGGCGGCACGCCCACGCTCCGCCGGACCTTCTACTCCTCGCTGTACCGCTCCCACCTCGCGCCCAACATCGGCAGCGACGCCGACGGCCGCTACTTCGGCTGGGACCGCCGTACCCACCGCGCCCGCGGCTTCACCTACTACCAGAACTGGTCGCTGTGGGACACCTACCGCACCCAGGCCCAGCTGCTCGCCCTCCTCGCCCCGCGCGAGGCCCGGGACATGGCCCGGTCGGTGGTCGCGGTCGACGAGGACGGCGGGTGGCTGCCCAAGTGGGGCTACGGGCCGGTCGAGACGAACATCATGAGCGGTGACCCGGTCACCCCGTTCCTGACCACCGCGTACCACATGGGGCTGCTGAAGGGGTTCGAGGAGCGGGCCTACCGGGCGCTGAGGAAGAACGCCGACGGCGTGCCGCCCGCCGCGTACCCGGGCATCGGCCGGGAGGCCAACGCCGAGTACATCGCCAGGGGTTTCGCCCCCTACGCCAAGGACCGGCCGTACGCCAAGATGGGCGACTCGGACTACCACCACGGTGCCTCCGTCACCCTGGAGTACGCCCTCGCCGACGCGATGCTCGCCCAGATGGCGCGCGGTCTCGGCCACGGGGAGGACGCCGCCCGCTATGCCGCCCGCTCGCGCGACTACCGGAACGTGTTCGACCCCGGCACCGGGTTCTTCCGGGCCCGCGACGCCTCCGGCGCCTTCACCGGCTCGCCCGACCCGGCCCGCGGCACCGGCTTCCACGAGGGCACGGCCTGGCAGTACCAGTGGCTCGTCCCGCAGGACGTCCCGGGCATGGTCGGTCTGATCGGCGGCACACGCGCGGCCAACGCCCGCCTCGACGCCTTCTTCGCCTACGACCGCCTCCTCACGGACCCGGAGGGGACCGCCCGCGAGGTATGGGTGCACGGCGACCCGTACGCCTACTACAACGCGGCCGTGTACAACCCGATGAACGAGCCGGACCTGATCGCGCCCTACACCTACCTCTCCACCGGCCAGCCCTGGAAGACCACCGACGTGGTGCACGCCGCGCTGACCCTGTTCACCGACAGCCCCACCGGCATGACCGGCAACGACGACCTCGGCACGATGTCCGCCTGGAACGTCCTGTCGTCCATCGGCCTCTTCCCGGTCCAGCCCGGCTACGACACCTGGGGTCTGACCACCCCGGTCTTCGACCGCGTCGACCTCACCCTGGACCGCCGCCACTGGCCCGCCGGCCGGCTGACGGTGACCGCGCCCGGCACCTCGGCCGCCGACCGCTACGTCCAGGCCGTGCACACGGACGGCAGGCCGCACGGCCGGACCTATCTGACGACCGGCGCGCTGCGCTCCCTGCGCTCCCTCGCCTTCACGGTCGGCCCGCGCCCGTCGGAGTGGGGTACGTCACCCGAAGCGGCGCCGCCCGTCCTGAAATGACCTCAGCCGACGCCTGCGTCCCGCCGCTCCCACGCGCGGCGGGACCGAACCTGGCGTTAACTGAGCGTAGCTTGATCGTACTTGACCGTAATCGCCAGCAGGGATTGACTGCTGATGCCCCCCTCGTCGATGCGTGAGGCAATCCCTTGACTTCCGACCTGCTCGCTCCACTCGACCTGGCCTTCTGGAACATGGAGTCCGACCGGCATCCCATGCACCTCGGGGCGCTCGGCGTCTTCTCCGCGCACTCGCCCACGGCCGGGGCCCACGCCGCCGACCTCCTCGCCGCCCGGGCCGCCGCCGTACCCGGCCTGCGCATGCGCATCCGCGACCTGTGGCAGCCGCTCGCCTTCGGCGGCGCCATGCGCGAGACCGACCCGGACTTCGACCCCCTGAACCACGTACGGCTGCACGCCCCGACCGACGACTTCCACGCGGTCGCCGGCCGGCTGATGGAGCGCCCGCTGGAACGCGGCCGGCCGCCGTGGGAGGCGCACGTGCTGCCCGGCGAGGACGGGGTGTCCTTCGCCGTGCTGTTCAAGTTCCACCACGCCCTCGCCGACGGGCTGCGCGCGCTGAAGCTCGCCGCCGGCGTCCTGGACCCCGTCGACCTGCCCGAACGGGCGCCCCGCGCGATCGAGCCGCCGCGCGGCCTGCTCTCCGACGTGCGCCGGCTGCCCGCGCGGATGCCCGGACTGCTCCGGGACGCGCTGTCCGACGTGGGCCGGGCCCTGGACATCGGCGCCTCGCTCGCCCGGTCCACCCTCGGCATGCGGCCGTGCGCCGCGCTGACCTCCGCGCCCAGCGGCACCCGCCGCACCGCCGGGGTCGTCCTCGACATCGACGACGTGCACCGGGTGCGCAAGAGCGCCGGCGGCACCGTGAACGACGTCCTCATCGCCGTCGTCGCCGGGGCGCTGCGCCGCTGGCTGGACGAGCGGGGCGACGGCAGCGGGGGCGTGGCGCCGCGCGCCCTGATCCCGGTTTCCCGGCGCCGCCCGCACACCGCCCAGCCGCAGGGCAACCGGCTCTCCGGGTACCTGATACGGCTTCCGGTGAACGAGCCCGACCCGCTCGGCCGTCTGGAGACGGTGCGGACCGCGATGGTCCGCAACAAGGACGCGGGTCCCTACCGGGGCGCCGGCGCGGTCGCGCTGCTCGCCGACCACGTGCCGGCGCTCGGGCACCGGCTCGGCGGGCCACTGGTCGGCCAGGCGGCCCGGCTGTGGTTCGACATCCTGGTCACCAGCGTGCCGCTGCCCGGGCTCGGGCTGCGGCTCGGCGGCCACGAGCTGACCGAGGTGTACCCCCTGGCCCCGCTCGCGCCCGGCCAGGCGCTGGCGGTCGCGATCTCGACGTATCGCGGGCGCGTGCACTACGGCCTGGTCGCCGACGCGGTGGCCGTGCCGGACCTGGACCGGTTCGCCCACGCGGTGTCGGCGGAGGTGGAGACGCTGCTGACCGTCTGCGACGGCTGAGCACCGGGCACGGCGGCGCGGGCGAGGGTCCGCCCGTCGGCCGCCCCGCTCCGCACCCGGCGCCGAAGGCCGCCCGGCGCCCGGCGGCCCGCTGCCGTGCGTGATCGGTACCCACCCGGCACGGCAGCGGTTTGGCGCGGTGGCCCAGGCTCCGTAAAATTCGCTGTTCGAAAGCGGGCGCGAGTCGGAGCGCTGCGCGGGTGACCAGGGAAGCGGCAGCGCGATGACGGTGACAGACGACGGCTCGGCGGCGATGGACGTGCCCACGGACGCCGCCATGGACGAGGCGGTCCACGGGCCCGGTATCGACCCGGAGCGGCTGGCCGTGTGCCTGAGCGTGCTGGAGGAACTCGACCGGATCGACGTCGACCACCCCGACGCCATCGCGGTCCGCCGTGCCACCTCGCACATCTACCGCACGGTGAAGCAGCGCCGCCGCCAAGAGCGCCGGGCCGCCAAGACCGCGCACGACCGCGCCGTCACCGAGGCCACCGCCACCGGCTCCGCCGAGCGCATCGACGACGAGACCGAGGGCATCCTGCCCTCCTCCAAGGTCGACGCCGGCCGGATCGCGGGCATACTCCAGCGCCCGCGCTCCTGCTACACCTGCAAGCAGCGCTACGTCGAGGTCGACTACTTCTACCACCAGCTGTGCCAGAAGTGCGCCGCGGAGAACCGGGCCAAGCGGGACGCCCGCGCCGACCTCACCGGCAAGCGCGCCCTGCTCACCGGCGGCCGGGCCAAGATCGGCATGTACATCGCGCTGCGCCTGCTCCGTGACGGCGCGCACACCACCATCACCACCCGCTTCCCCAAGGACGCCATCCGCCGCTTCAAGGCGATGGAGGACTCGGCGGACTGGATCCACCGCCTGGAGGTCGTCGGCATCGACCTGCGCGACCCCGGCCAGGTCGTCGCGCTGGCGGATCAGGTCGCCGAGGCCGGCCCGCTGGACATCCTGATCAACAACGCCACGCAGACCGTGCGCCGCCTGCCCTCGGCCTACGCCGCCCTGGTCGAGGGCGAGAGCGCCCCGCTGCCCGCCGGGGAACTCCCCGCCCACCACGTCATCGGCGCCTTCAACTCCGGCGCGGTCGACGGCCTGGCCGCGCTGCCCGTCGGCACCAGCGGCCTCGACGCGCAGAAGGTCGCCGACCTCGCCCTGGTCGCGGGCAACGCCAGCGTCGCCCGGCACCTCGAAGGCACCGCCATCGACGCGGGCGGCCTGCTCCCCGACGTCGTGGAGTCCAACACCTGGGTGCAGACGATCGAGCAGATCTCCCCGGTGGAGCTGCTGGAGACCCAGCTGTGCAACTACACGGCGCCGTTCATCCTGATCAGCAAGCTCCGGCCGGCCATGGCCGACGCCGCCCGGAAGGCGGCGAGCGGACGGGCGTACATCGTGAACGTCTCGGCCATGGAGGGCGTCTTCAGCCGGGGTTACAAGGGCGCGGGCCACCCGAACACCAACGCCGCCAAGGCCGCCATGAACATGGTGACGCGGACCAGCGGCCACGAGATGTTCGAGACCGACCGCATCCTCATGACCTCGGTCGACACCGGCTGGATCACCGACGAGCGCCCCCACTACGACAAGCTGCGCCTGGCCGAGGCCGGCTTCCACGCACCGCTCGACCTGGTCGACGGCGCCGCCCGCGTCTACGACCCGGTCGTGCGCGGCGAGGCGGGCGAGGACCTGTACGGCGTCTTCCTGAAGGACTACGCCCCCGGCAAGTGGTAGACGACGGGCGGAGCCGCCGCGGGGGTCGCGCCCAGGCACGGGGCACGGCCCCGGCGCGCGAGCCACGGCGGCCGCCGCGCCCTCAGTCGACGGCGCCGAGCCGCGTGTGGCGGGCCGCGACCAGTTCCAGCACCGTGCGCCAGTCCTCCAGCTCGCCCGCGTCGAGGCCGGCCGTGCGGCTCTCCTCGCCGGCCTGGCGCAGCCGCAGCGCATCGTCGTCCGCCGGGTCCGCGTCACCCCGGACCAGCCGGGACACCCGTTCCCCGAGCAGGGCGCGCACCGCCTCGGCCGCGCCGCGCGCCCCGGCCGCCTCGTCCCCCGGGCAGAGCACCGGCCCGATGCCCCGCACCAGCCCCGCCACCTGCAGTTCCTTGTCGGCGGGACGGCTGCGGCGCAGCAGCGCGGCGGTGCGCAGCGCCTGCCGGGGCCGGCCGGCGTGCAGCAGATCCATCAGCTCCTCGACACTGCGCAGTTCCATGCGTCAGCCCTTCCGCGAGACAGCCGTTGCGGCGTCAGCAGAACATGACGAGCTTGCCGCCGGGCCAACAGCACTTGAAGGGGTGTTCGTTCCTGTAGGCCATACGGGTGCTTCGGCGTGTAGTCCGCGTGAGCGGAATGTTTCAAAAGGTCACATCGTGGGGGTATTGAGAAGCGGTAAGAAGTGCATCGGTTACAGGTTGTTTGCATTCCCTATCGAGCGGATGCCCGCTCATTTGGTTAGTCTGGAGCCGACGGACACCAGCACCGGGGTTCCACCCACACCCACCGTCCGTCCTGGGGCGAGCCGGCGAACACCGGCCTGCTCTGACAGAGGAACCGGCGCCACCGCGTCCGAACTGGCCTTCCATCCAGACCTGAGCGGGCGTCGAGCACCGGAGCGCAGACTGTCCGGTACGCCCCGAGGGTGACCCGACACATAAGGAGTGCGCGGTGACACCGGAGAAGACGAATCGCGAGCAGCGCCCCAAGGAACACACGGAGCGCGGGGGCCGCAGGCCCGGAGAACTCGGCAGCCTCGACGTGTGGGCCCGGTCCGCCCCGATCCGCCTCGCGGGTTACGAGGACGACCTCGCCGAGCCCCACATCCTGCCGAGCGTGGACTGACCTCCGGGTCGGTCCCGTCGCGATCGCCGCCCGCGTGGGCGTGACAGACGCACGCCCATGCGGACCACCGAGGCCGCGCCCACACCGCCGCCGCTCCGGCCGCCCGAGCCACGGGCACAGTTCCTGATCCGGACGCCCGCACGCCTCGGCCCCCGCGCACCTCACACGCCGCCCGCCGATCCGGCTCCCGCGCGCCTCGGCGGGCCGTCGCCGGTCCGGTTCACCGCGCGTCACCCACCGGATGCCGGTCCCTCGTCCGCCTCCGCCTCCGCCTCCGCCACCGGAGCCGTCCGCCGCCACGGGGCCGGCTCCTCCAGCTCCCGTGCCAGATCCAGCAGGACGGCCTCCGTGCCCGGCCGGCCCACCAGCTGTACGGCACAGGGGGCGCCCGAGGGCAGGACGCCGGCCGGCACGGACATCGCGGGCCAGCCCGTCAGGTTCCACGGCGGGGTGAAGGGCGAGTAGGCGGTGTTGGCCAGGACGTTGCGCAGCCAGCCGCGCTCGTGCCACGGCCCGGCCTGCGGGGAGCGGCGGGCGAGGGCCGGGGTGAGCAGCACGTCGTACTCGGTGAAGAACGGCGTCAGCCGGGCGCGCAGCCGCTCGCGCGCCTCGCCGGTGCGCACCGGCCGGACGAACCGGCGGCCCACGGCCGCGTGCACCCGGGTCCGGCGGGCCAGCCGCGCCCGGTCCAGGCCCTGGGCGTCCACCGCCGTGCCCGCCGTCCAGTGCTGGAGCGCGGTCACGCCCAGGGAGAGCGGGTACGGTGGCTCGGCCCGCCGCACCTGGTGCCCCGCCCGGGCCAGCGTCCCGGCCGCCTGCCGGACCGCGGCCGTATACGACCGGTTCACGCTCACCCCGGCGAGCGGACTGCGCAGGCCGACGGCGATCTTCCGGCGCGTTCCCTCCCGCGGCCGGACGAACTCCGTGTCCGCGAGGACCGCCAGCATCAGCCGCAGGTCCTCGACCGTCGTGGCCAGCGGGCCGTTCTCCGACATGCCGAACCAGTCGCCGTCGCCGATCCCCGCCGGCACCACCCCGTGCCCCGGCTTCAGGGTGACCAGACCGCAGTTCGCGGCCGGGATGCGCAGCGAGCCCATTCCGTCGTTGCCCAGCGCGAGCGGCACGAGCCCCGCGGCCACCGCCGCCGCGCTGCCCCCGGAGGAGCCGCCGGCCGTGCGGGCGAGGTCCCAGGGGTTGCGGGCGGTGCCGTACGGGCCCTCCGTGGTGCCGAAGACGCACAGTTCGGGCACGTTCGTCAGCCCGACGACCACCGCGCCCGCCGCCCGCAGCCGGGCCACCGTGACATGGTCCTCGGCGGCCGGGGCGTCCGGGGTGGCGGCGGAGCCGTTGCGGCACGACTCACCGCGCACCGCGAGATTGTCCTTCACCGCCAACGGCACGCCGGCGAGCGGCAGTCCGGCCAGGTCGGCACGGGACGCCAGCTCGTCGGCCTCGGCGAGCGCCGCCTGGGCCCGGACCTTCCGGAACGCTCCGATCCGGCCGTCGAGCCGCTCGATCCGCGCGAGGTGCCCGGCCACCACCTCCCTCGGCGTCACCCGCTTCTCGCGGACGGCGGCGGCGATCTCGGTGGCACTCCGGCCGGCCCAGCTGCTCACGGGCACTCCTCGTTACTCATCGGTACGGAAGACGGGCAGGGAGAACTGTGCCGGTTGCGGGGGCCGCGCGTCGAGAGGCCGTGCACCGTCATTGACTTCCACCGATGGCCCCGACAACGATGTCACGGCGCAGTCGTCACAGCAGGTATGTCCCGTCCCCCCTGGAGGCCTCCGCTCGTGAACCCCACCCGACGCACGGTCCTGATCGCCGCCGGTGCCGCCGCCCTGACCCCCGCGCTGTCCGTGCCGTCCGCGCAGGCGGCCCCGCGAGCCGCCGCCGCGACCCCGCCGTACGCCTCCTACTGGTACCCGGACACGCTGCCCGCCGGCAGCCCCGGCCCCGGCATCACCTGGCGCAGCCTGAAGAGCTGGCGCGCGGCCGACGACGCCGACCTCGCCTTCAACGCCGCCTCCATACCGCTCGCCGCCCGCTTCACCCCCGTCCCGGCGAACACCACCGCCCGCTCCGGACAGGCCCGCGTCCAGGCCCTGGTCTCCTTCGGACCCACCTCCGCCAACCCCTCGCAGGGCTCGGCCACCGCCGACTACTACGCCCTGACCCACTGGGCGTACATCGACGAGCTGGTGTTCTGGGGCGGCTCGGCCGGCGAGGGCCTGATCCTCGCGCCGAACGCCCCCGTCGTGGACGCGGCCCACCGGCACGGCGTCCCCGTCCTCGGGAACATCTTCCTGCCGCCGGTGGCCTACGGCGGACAACTCCAGTGGACCCGGGACCTGGTGCAGAAGGACGCCACCGGCCACTACCCGCTCGCCGCGCAACTCGTCGCGGTCGCCGCGGCCTACGGCTTCGACGGCTGGTTCGTCAACGCCGAGACCAGCGGGGGCAACACCGCGCTGGGCACCGCCATGCTGGGCTTCCTCAAGGAGCTGAAGGCGCTCGCGGCGGCCAAGGGGCAGCGCGTGACCTGGTACGACGCGATGACCGTGAACGGCACGGTCAGCTGGCAGGGCGCCCTGAACAGCCAGAACCAGGCGTTCTTCCAGGCCGCCGACGACATGTTCGTGGACTTCCGGTGGAGCGCGGCCACGCTCGCCGCCTCCGGCACGAAGGCGGACCAGCTGGGCCGCAGCCGCTATGACCTGTGGGCGGGCGTCGACGTCGAGTCGAACGGGTCCGGCACGTGGGTGGATTGGGACGCGATCGTGCCGGCCGACAAGGCGCACGTCACGTCGATCGGCTTCTACCGGCCCGAGTGGACCCGCAACCACCTGCCCGCCGACCAGCGCGCCCCCGAGGACTTCCACGCGGCCGACGACCGGTTCTGGACGGGGCGGTCACTGGATCCGTCGCGGCCCGACCCGAGCGATCCGTGGCGGGCGCCCGCGGTGTCCGTGGCGGACCGGTCGACGGTGACCTCGGTGCCGTTCGCGAGCGTGTTCAACACCGGGCACGGACTGCGGTGGTACGAGGAGGGGGCCGTCACCTCGGAGGCGCCCTGGAACCACCTCGGACTCCAGGACCGGCTGCCGTCGCGGCGGTGGGTGGTGCGCACGGCGGGGCAGCGGCCGGCCGTCTCCTTCGACTTCGCCGACGCCTGGCGGGGCGGCAGCAGCCTGCTGGTCGCGGGTGAACTGGATCAACCAGCGGTGGTGGACCTGTACGCGACCCGGCTGCCGATCGGTGTGAACACGGTTGTCGAGCTGATCTCCCGGAGCGAGGCGGGGGAGGTGACGGTCGAGCTGGCGGTGGCGACGGCCGAGCCGAGCGGGCCCGGGGCGACCCCGCCCTACACCTATCTGTCTGTGAACCCGGTCAACAACGGAGTTCGCGTCCGGTCGGTCAACGGCTGGCAGACCGTGACCGTCCCCCTCACAGGACTGTCCGGTACCGTCCGCGCGCTCGGCGTACGGCTCACCGCGACCGCGGGCCCGGTCCGCTGGCGTCTGGGCGGCCTCGCCGTACGCGACACGGTCACGACACCCGCCGCCCCCTCCGGCGCCCGCGTCACCGCGGCGAACGGCGGCGACCTCCGCCTCGCCTGGACCGCCGCCCCCGGCGCCGTCCGCCACTACACCCTCCACCGCCTCCTGGCCGACGGCACCCGCCGCTTCCTCGGCGCCACCGGTCAGC
The DNA here is from genome assembly GCF_040704085.1 of Streptomyces sp. NPDC047841. Taxonomy (NCBI): domain Bacteria; kingdom Bacillati; phylum Actinomycetota; class Actinomycetes; order Kitasatosporales; family Streptomycetaceae; genus Streptomyces; species Streptomyces sp. NPDC047841. The sequence continues at coordinate 282,926 of NZ_JBEYRP010000003.1, read as the reverse complement.
GCGCCTACTTCGTCGCCGGCCAGCGGCCCGAGCAGGGCGAGACGGCCGCACGGTTCGAACTGCGGGCGGTGGGGGAGCTGTACAACGCCTCGGCACCGGTGACCGTGACCCACCCCTGGTAGCCGTCCGGAACCGCGGTCGGACCGCGGGGAGCACGGCTGGCCCGCGGGGGCGGAACCGTTTCGGGTACCGCCCCCGCCACGGCCGTCGTCGCCGCTACCCGCCGAGCTGGGTCCGCAGCCACTCCTCCACCTCGCCCACGTGGGCTGCTGCCGCCGCCCGGGCCGCTTCCGGGTCGTGTGCGGCGAGGGCGCGGTGGATGGCGGCGTGTTCGCGGCGGGTGCGGGCGAAGGCGCCCTCCTCCTGGTAGCCGCGCCAGACGCGGGCGCGGAAGGTGCGTGAGGACAGGCCGTCGAGGATGGCGGCCATGGCCTCGTTGCCGGCGGCGGACGCGATCTCGCGGTGGAAGGCGAGGTCGTGGGCGAGGATCTCCTCGGGGTCGTCGGTGGCGTTCATGGCCGCCAGGTGCTTCTCCACGGCGGCCAGTTGGCCGTCCGTGATGCGCGCGGCGGCCAGGGCGGTCGCCGTCGACTCCAGGATCCGGCGCACTTCGAGGAGTTCCACGAGACGCGGGCCCCGGGACAGGTCGGCGACCACCCCGAAGGTCTCCAGCAGGTCCCCGGCCTCCAGCGCGGTGACGTAGATCCCGGACCCGTGCCGCGCCTCCAGGACGCCCATGACCGTCAGGGCGCGGATCGCCTCCCGCATCGAGCTGCGGGAGATGCCGAGCCGGGCGGCGAGTTCCCGCTCGGTGGGCAGCCGCTGGCCCGGTTCCAGCCGGCCCTCGGCGATCATCGCCTTGATCTCCTCGATGGCGCGCTGGGTCACCGTGCCCTTCTGCGGGGCCGCCTCGTCCACGCCACTCCTCCAGTCACCGGGTGCGTCGCAGTCTAGCCAGCCGAGTGGTCCGACCACTATGCATCCAAAGCCGGGATTTTCGCTGCACGAGGGTGTTCCGGCGCCTGAGTGGTCTGATAAGTATGCGGTCGTCGCTCGAACCACCTCGACGAGGAGCCGCGAGATGCCCGCCAGCACAGTGAGCAAACGCAGCAGGTCCCGGATCACCGGCGCGGCGGCCCTGGCCGTCGGCGCCTCGCTCGTGCTCGCCGCCTGCGGCAGCACCAAGGACACCGCGAGCGCGGGAAGCGGCGGCACCGGCAAGGTCGGCGTGATCCTGCCGCTGCTGACCTCGCCGTTCTGGCAGTCGTACAACGACTACGTGCCCAAGATGGCCAAGTCCGAGGGCGTCGAGGTGCTGAAGACGGTCAACTCCAACAGCGACCCCTCGCAGCAGATCACCGACATCGACAACGAACTCACCCAGGGCGTCAAGGGGCTGGTCGTCGCCCCGCTGGACAGCGCCGCCATCCAGGCCGGACTCGACCAGGCCGAACGCAAGGGCGTGCCGGTCGTCGCCGTGGACGTGGCGCCCGACAAGGGCAAGGTCGCCATGGTGGTGCGCGCCGACAACGTCGCCTACGGCAAGAAGGCCTGCGACTACCTCGGGCAGCACGTGAGCAGCGGCAAGGTCGTGCAGATCATGGGCGACCTGGCCTCGGTCAACGGACGCGACCGCTCCGAGGCGTTCCGCTCCTGCGTGAAGGAGAAGTACCCGAGGCTCGAGGTGCTGGAGATCCCCGCCAAGTGGGAGTCCGACACCGCCGCCGCCAAGCTCGACACCCTCCTCAACGCCAACCCCGACATCAAGGGCATCTACCTCCAGGCGGGCGGTGTCTACCTCGCGCCGACCCTGCAGACCCTGAAGTCGAAGAACATGCTCAAGGCGGCCGGGCAGAAGGGGCACATCGCGATCGTCTCCAACGACGGCATCCCGCAGGAGTACGAGGCCATCCGCAAGGGCCAGATCGACGCCACCGTCTCCCAGCCGGCCGACGCCTACGCCAAGTACGGCCTGTACTACATCGAGGCGGCGATGGAGGGGAAGAAGTTCCGGCCCGGCCCGACCGACCACGACTCCACGATCGTCAAGCTGCCCAGCGGCATCCTGGAGGACCAGTTGCCCGCCCCGCTGGTCACCAAGGACAACGTCGACGACCCCGAGCTGTGGGGCAACACGGTCCGATGAGCCACGGTCCGCACAGCCACCGTCCGGTGACCACCCCGCCCATCGGCACCACGCCCCTGGTCGAAGCGGAGGACGTCGTCAAGCGGTACGGCCCCACGGTCGCCCTCGCCGACGGCCGGCTCACCGTGCTGCCCGGCGAGTCCCACGCCCTCGTCGGCCGCAACGGCGCCGGCAAGTCCACCCTGGTGAACATCCTCACCGGCCTCCAGGCCCCGGACGCGGGCACCGTCCGCTTCGACGGGGAGGCAGCGCCCCCGCTCGCCGACCGGGACGCCTGGCGCCGCAAGGTCGCCTGCGTGTACCAGAAGCCCACCGTCGTACCGGAGCTGACGGTCGCGGAGAACCTCTTCCTCAACCGGCAGCCGCGGGCACGCGGGCTGATCAGCTGGCGGCGGCTGCGCGCCGGGGCCGCCGACCTCCTCGCCACCTGGGACGTCCACGTCGACCCGGAGGCCCGTACCGCCGACCTCAAGGTCGAGGACCGCCAGATGGTGGAGATCGCCCGCGCCCTGAGCTTCGGCGCCCGGTTCATCGTGCTGGACGAACCCACCGCCCAGCTCGACAAGCGGGAGATCGAGCGGCTGTTCGACCGGATGCGGGCGCTCCAGGACTCCGGGGTGACCTTCCTGTTCATCTCGCACCACCTGCAAGAGGTCTACGAGGTCTGCCAGACCGTCACCGTGCTGCGCGACGCCCGCTGGATCACGACGGCCCCCGTCGCCGAGCTGCCCAGGGCGGCCCTGGTGGAGGCCATGGCGGGGGACTCGGTCACCGAGCGGGCGCGGCCGCGCGCCACGGTGACCGGCACCGCCCCGGTCGTGCTCGACGTGCGCGGCCTGACCTCCACCGCGTACGACGGCATCGACCTCACCGTCCGCCGCGGTGAGGTGCTGGGACTCGCCGGGACCAGCGGCAGCGGCAAGACCGAGCTGGCCGAGACCCTCGCCGGACTGCACACCCCGGCCGCCGGCTCGGCCCTGCTGCAAGGAGAGCCGCTGCCGTTCGGCGACGTGCGGGCGGCGCTGGACGCGGGCGTCGGCTGGGTGCCCCGCGACCGGCACGAGCAGGGCCTGGTCCCCGGCATGACCGTCGGCGACAACACCACCCTGAGCGTCCTGGACCGGCTCGGCCGCTTCGGATTCGTCGGCACCGACCGCAGGAGCGGCTTCGCCACCGAGCTGATCGACCGCCTCGACATCCGCACCGAGGGCCCCGGACAGCCCGTCTCCGACCTGTCCGGAGGCAACGCGCAGAAGGTCGTCATGGCCCGCGCCCTGGCCTCCGACCCCCGCCTGCTCGTCCTGATCAACCCGACGGCCGGCGTCGACGTGAAGTCCAAGGAGTCCCTGCTGGCCCGCGTGGACAGCGCCCGCGAGGACGGCACGGCCGTGCTCGTCGTCTCCGACGAACTCGACGACCTGCGGCGCTGCGACCGCGTCCTCGTCCTCTTCCACGGCCGCATCGTCGCCGAACACCCGGCCGGCTGGCGCGACCACGAGCTGATCGCCTCCATCGAAGGAGTGGACCATGGCTGACACCAAGGCCCCGCCGCTCACCTCGCCCCGCCTCCCCGACCAGCGCGCCGCCCGCGCCGTGCTGCTCCGCCGCGCCCGGGAACTCGCCCTCGTGCCGGCCCTGTTGCTGCTCATGGTGCTGGGCGCGGTGGTCAACGACTCGTTCCTCACCGAGCGGAACCTGATCTCGATCCTGGGCGCCTCGGCCGCCCTCGCCATGGTGGTGCTCGCCGAGTCGCTGGTGCTCATCACCGGCAAGTTCGACCTGTCCCTGGAGTCGGTCGTCGGCATCGCGCCCGCCGTCGGGGCGCTCCTCGTCCTGCCCTCGGCGCAGGCCGGCTGGGGCACCGGCTTCCCGGCGCCGGTCGCCCTGCTCGCGATCCTCGTCGCGGGCGCGGCCGTCGGCGCCTTCAACGGCGTCCTGGTCGTGAAGTTCAAGCTCAACGCGTTCATCGTGACCCTCGCGATGCTCATCGTGCTGCGCGGGCTGCTGGTCGGCGCCACCAAGGGCAAGACCCTGTTCGGCATGCCCGACAGCTTCTCCTCGCTGGCCACCACCACCTTCCTCGACGTCCCGATGTCGGTGTGGCTCGCCGCCGTCGCCTTCGCCGTCACCGGAGGCGTGCTGAAGTACCACCGCATCGGCCGCGCCCTGTACGCCATCGGCGGCAACGCGGAGGCCGCCCGCGCCGCGGGCATCCGCGTGGACCGCGTGATGCTCGGGGTGTTCGTCGTCGCCGGGGTCCTCGCCTCCGTCGGCGGCATCATGCAGACCGGCTACGTCGGCGCGATCAGCGCCAACCAGGGCCAGAACATGATCTTCACCGTGTTCGCGGCGGCGGTGATCGGCGGCATCAGCCTGGACGGCGGCAAGGGCACCATGTTCGGCGCCCTGACCGGCGTCCTCCTCCTGGGCGTCGTGCAGAACCTGCTCACCCTCGCCCAGGTGCCGTCGTTCTGGATCCAGGCCATCTACGGCGGCATCATCCTCGTCGCCCTGATGATCGCCCGTGTCACCACGGGCCGCGCCCAGGACTGATGAACCGTCACCTCCCCTCGGCAGAAAGGGCATCCGTGTCCGACGCTCCCGCCCGTGTCATCGCGGTCGACACCCACGACATCCGCTTCCCCACCTCGCGCGAGCTGGACGGCTCCGACGCGATGAACCCGGACCCCGACTACTCGGCGGCCTACGTCGTCCTGCGCACCGACGCCGCCGACGGGCTGGAAGGACACGGATTCACCTTCACCATCGGGCGGGGCAACGACGTCCAGGTCGCCGCGATCGACGCGCTGCGGGGCCATGTGCTGGGCCGCGACGTCGAGGAACTGTGCGCCGACCCCGGCTCGCTCTTCCGGGACCTGATCGCCGACAGCCAGCTGCGCTGGCTCGGCCCCGAGAAGGGCGTGATGCACATGGCGATCGGGGCCGTCGTCAACGCCGCCTGGGACCTCGCCGCCCGGCGGGCCGGCAAGCCCCTGTGGCGGCTGCTCGCCGACGCCGAACCCGAGTGGCTGGTCCGGCAGATCGACTTCCGGTACATCACCGACGCCCTCACCCCCGAGGAGGCCCTCGACCTGCTCAGACGCGGCCGAGCGGGTGCGGAGGAGCGCCGGGCCCGGCTCCTGGAGCGCGGCTTCCCCGCCTACACCACCTCCCCGGGCTGGCTCGGCTACGACGACGACAAGCTCGGCCGGCTCGCCGCCCGGGCCGTCGCCGACGGCTTCCGGCAGATCAAGCTGAAGGTCGGCGCCGACCTCGACGACGACATCCGCCGCTGCCGGGTGGCCCGCGCCGTCGTCGGACCGGAGATCCGCCTGGCGATCGACGCCAACCAGCGCTGGAACGTGGACGAGGCGATCCGCTGGACCAACGCCCTGGCCGAGTTCGGCCCGTACTGGATCGAGGAGCCCACCAGCCCCGACGACGTCCTCGGCCACGCCGCCATCCGCCGCGCGGTCACCCCCGTGAAGGTCGCCACCGGCGAACACGTGCAGAACCGGATCGTGTTCAAGCAGATGCTCCAGGCCGGCGCCCTCGACATCGTGCAGATCGACGCGGCCCGCGTCGGCGGGGTCAACGAGAACCTCGCCATCCTGCTCCTCGCCGCCAAGTTCGGCGTCCCCGTCTGCCCGCACGCGGGCGGGGTCGGGCTGTGCGAACTCGTCCAGCACCTGTCGATGTTCGACTACCTGGCCGTCTCCGGCAGCACCGAGGACCGCGTCATCGAGTACGTCGACCACCTCCACGAGCACTTCGTCACCCCGGTCGTCATCCGCGACGGCCACTACACGGCACCCACCGCGCCCGGCTTCTCCGCCGCCCTGCGCCCGGAGTCCCTCGCGCGGTACACGTACCCCGGCGGCGCCTACTGGGCCGCCGACCCCGACACCCGGAAGGATGAGGCCGCATGAGCGACTTCGCGGGACTGAGGGCCCTGGTGACCGGCGGCGCGTCCGGCATCGGCCGGGCCACCGCCGACCTCCTCGCCGCCCGCGGCGCCCGGGTCGCGGTCCTCGACCTCGACCCGTCCGCGGTCGGGAAGCCCCTCCTCGGGGTGCGCGCCGACGTCACCGACGACGCCTCCGTGCGCACCGCCGTCCAGGACGCGGCCGAGGCGCTGGGCGGGCTCGACGTCCTCGTGAACAACGCGGGCATCGGCGCCCAGGGCACCGTCGAGGACAACGACGACGCCGAGTGGCGGCACGTCTTCGACGTCAACGTCCTCGGCATGGTCCGCACCGCCCGCGCCTGCCTGCCGTACCTGCGCCGCGCCGCCACCGCCCGGCCGGGCACCGCGGCCATCGTGAACACCTGCTCCATCGCGGCCACCGCCGGCCTGCCGCAGCGCGCCCTGTACAGCGCGACCAAGGGCGCCGTGTACTCCCTGACCCTCGCCATGGCCGCCGACCACGTCCGCGAGGGCATCCGCGTCAACTGCGTCAATCCCGGTACGGCGGACACCCCGTGGATCGGCCGGCTGCTGGACGCGGCCGAGGACCCGGCCGCCGAACGGGCCGCCCTGGAGGCCCGCCAGCCCACCGGCCGGCTGGTCTCCGCCGCCGAGGTCGCGGGCGCCATCGCCTACCTGGCCAGCCCCCTGTCCGGCGCCACCACCGGCACCGCCCTCGCCGTCGACGGCGGCATGCAGGGCCTCAGGCTGCGCCCGGGGGCGGACCGGTGACCCCCCTCGGCCGCGGCGGCGTCGACGTCACTTCCCTGGGCCTCGGCGCCGCCGCCCTCGGCAACCTCTACACCCCGGTCGGTGACGAGCAGGCCCACGCCACCGTGCGAGCGGCCTGGGAGCGCGGCATCCGCTACTTCGACACCGCCCCCCACTACGGCCTCGGGCTGTCCGAACGCCGCCTGGGAGCCGCCCTGCGGGAGTACGACCGCGCCGACTACACGCTCTCCACCAAGGTCGGCCGCCGCCTGGAACCGGCCGACGGCACCGGCGACGACCTGGCCAACGGCTTCGCCGTACCCGCCGGCCACCGCCGCGTCTGGGACTTCACCGCCGACGGCGTCCGCCGCACCCTGGAGGCGAGCCTGGAGCGCCTCGGCCTCGACCGGGTCGACGTCGTCTACCTCCACGACCCCGACGACCACGCCGAACAGGCCTTCCGCGAGGGCTACCCGGCGCTGGAGAAGCTCCGCGCGGAGGGCGTCGTGGGCGCCATCGGGGCGGGCATGAACCAGGCGGAGATGCTGACCCGGTTCGTCCGTGACACGGACGTGGACGTGGTGCTCTGCGCGGGCCGGTACACCCTCCTGGACCAGAGCGCGGCCACCGAGCTGCTGCCCGAGGCCGAGCGACGCGGCGTGTCCGTGGTCGTCGGCGGCGCCTTCAACTCCGGCCTGCTGGCGGACCCGTCCCGTCACCCGACGTACGACTACACCCGTGCGCCCCGGGAGTTGCTGGACCGGGCCCTGCGGATCCAGGCGGTCGCCGAGCGCCACGGCACCACCCTGCGCGCCGCCGCCCTCGCCTTCTGCTCCGCCCACCCGGCCGTGGTGAGCGTCCTGGCCGGCGCCCGCTCGGCCGCCGAGGTCCACGACTGCGCCGACCAGTTCGCGACGCCGGTGCCGGACGCCTTCTGGCGGGAACTGCGCGCGACCGGCCTGCTGCCCCCGGAGGAACCGTCATGAGGGTCGCCCTGCACACCAGGGTCCGCGCGGACCGGATCGAGGAGTACGAGGCCGCCCACCGTGCGGTCCCGGAGGACCTCACCGACGCCATCCGCGCCGCGGGGGCCACCTCCTGGACCATCTGGCGATCGGGAACCGACCTCTTCCACGTCCTGGAGTGCGCGGACTACGCCCGTCTCCTCGCCGAGCTGGCACGGCTCCCGGTCAACGCGGCCTGGCAGACCCGGATGGCGGACCTGCTGGACGTGGCGCACGACTACTCCGCCGACGGCGCGGCCGCGACCCTGCCCGTCGTGTGGGAGCTGCCGTGAGCGTCGACGCCCACCACCACGTCTGGGACCTGACCGTCCGCGACCAGGACTGGATCCGGGGACCCGCACTCCGGCCGCTGCGCCGGAACTTCACCGTCGCCGACCTCGAACCCCAGGCACGCGCCGTGGGGGTCGACCGCACCGTCCTCGTCCAGACCGTCACCGTGCCCGAGGAGACCCCCGAGTTCCTCGCCCTCGCCGCAGTCCACGACCTGATCGCCGGGGTCGTCGGCTGGACCGACCTCACCCGCCCCGGCATCGCCGACGAACTGGCCCGGCTGCGCGAGCTGCCCGGCGGCTCCCACCTGAAGGGCATCCGGCACCAGGTGCAGGGCGAACCCGACCCCGAGTGGCTGCTGCGGCCCGACGTCCTGCGCGGCCTGGCCGCCGTCGCCGACGCCGGCCTGGTCTACGACCTCGTGGTCCAGGCCCACCAGCTCCCGGCCTGCGCGGCGGCGGCCCGGGCCCTGCCCCAGCTCACCTTCGTCCTCGACCACCTCGGCAAGCCGCCCATCGCCTCCGGGGAGCGCGCGTCCTGGGCCGCCGACCTGCGCCGCCTCGCCGCCCTGCCCAACACCGTCGCCAAACTCTCCGGCCTGGTCACCGAGGCCGGCCCGGACACCCGGAACGCCGCAGGACTGCGCCCGTACGTCGACACCGCCCTGGACGCCTTCGGCCCGGCCCGGCTGATGGCCGGCTCCGACTGGCCGGTGTGCACCCTGGCCATGACGTACGCCGAGGTCCACGCGCTCACCCGGGAGGTGACGGCGGGGCTCGGCGAGGCGGAGCGCACGGCGCTGTTCGAGACCACCGCGAGCCGTGTCTACGACCTGTGAACCGCGCCCGCGAGCCGTGTCGGCGGCAGGTACTCCCGCACGAACGTCCGCTCCCAGCACGCCCCCGTCGCGCGCAGCTCCCGCCAGGTCGTGTACCGGTACCGGAACAGCCGGGCCCGGACATGGCGGGGCGGCGTGCCGGGCGGGAAGGGGGAGCGGCGCAGCAGCCGCAGCGTGTCCCGGTCGTTCTCCAGCAGGCGTTCCACCAGACCGCCGAACCACTCCCCGGCGTAGGCCGGTGACAGCGCCGCGAACCACATCAGCCAGTCCAGGCGCAGATGGTAGGGGGCGAACTGGCGAGGCCAGCGGCGCGGATCGCCGGGCTTGCCCTTGAAGACGTACTCCCGCCAGTCCGAGTCCGGGCGCGGGGTGTCGTCCAGCGTGCCCTCGACCACCACCTCGTAGCGGACCCGGCTGACGCTGCCGAACGCACCGTAGGTGTTCACCAGGTGCAGCGGGTCGAAGGAGCGGTTCATCACCTGCCGGCGGGAGACCATGTTGACCACCGGGCGGTGGCTCAGGAAGAGCAGCAGCGCACCGACCGCCAGCGCCAGCACCTCGTACCACAGCGGCGCCGGCGGTACCGGCGGCGCGGTCGCCGGCAGCCGGAGCGCGGACAGCGCCAGCACGATGGTGATCCAGTTCAGCCAGGAGAAGTTGCCGGAGAGCACCAGCCACAGCTGGGTGACGATCATCAGCGCGGCGGCGGCCGAGGCGATCGGCTGCGGGGTGAACAGCAGGACCGGTACGACCAGCTGGGTGACGTGGTTGGCGGCCACCTCCACCCGGTGCAGCGGCTTGGGCAGGTGGTGGAAGAACCAGCTCAGCGGGCCCGGCATCGGCTGGGTCTCGTGGTGGTAGTCCAGACAGGTCAGCCGCCGCCAGCAGGCGTCGCCCCGCCACTTGATCAGCCCGGCACCGAACTCCACCCGGAACAGGATCCAGCGCAGCAGGAACAGCACGACGACCGGCGGCGCCGTCTCGCCGTTGCCGAGGAACGCGGCCAGGAAGCCCGTCTCCAGCAGCAGCGACTCCCAGCCGAAGGCGTACCATGTCTGGCCCACGTTGACGATCGACAGATACAGCGCCCACGGCATCAGCCACAGCAGGATCCCGGCCCACAGCGGCAGCAGCGAGTCCGCCCCGGCCAGCAGGGCCGCCGACACCGCGCAGCCCGTCCAGGCACAGGCCGCGAAGAAGCGGTCGGAGTAGTGCAGGTGGAACAGGCTCGGGGCGTGCCGGAACCGCGCCCGCGCCAGGTACCGGGGGATCGGCAGCATGCCGTGCTCGCCCAGCAGGGCCCGGAACTGCAGGGCCGCCGTCAGGAACGCGACCAGGTACACGGCGGCCAGGGCCCGCTGGAAGACCAGCCGGCTCAGCCAGTAGCCGGGTGCGGTGAACCAGTCCACGGCTGTGCGCGCCCTCCTGTACGGCGACCCCGGCCGCCGGTGTCGTCACGGCGTTCCCCGAGTTGCCAGCCGAACCCGAGCGATGCCAACAATAGGGCGTAATCACCCACAGTGATGCGGAGTGTGCGGTGCGGATACCCACCCGATCCATCGTCGCGGCCTGGGCGCTCTCGGTGGCGCTCCTCGCCGGGGGCTGCGCGGGCGCCGGTGTCAAGCAGACCAAGGCGGGCGAACTGGTCCTCCTTGAGGCCGCCACCGACCGCGGACCGGACCCGTTCACCGACTCCGCGGCCACCGCCACCCGGCCGGAGTCACCCCGGGGCACCGCACGCGTCCAGCCCGGCGAGGCCGAGGCACCCCTGCGCGCGGCCCGTACCGTGTCCGGCGCCACCCCCGGCCTGTACCGGGGCACCCCGCGCGTCGCCGCCTGCGACGTCGAGCGGCACATCGAGGGTCTGGCGGCGGACGGGGCCAGGGCCGACGCCTTCGCCCAGGTGGCCGGCGTCACCCGGTCGGCGCTCCCCGGCTACCTGCGCGGCCTGACCCCGGTCGTCCTGGGCGCCGACACCCGCGTCACCAACCACGCCTACCGCGACCGCGCGGCCGCCCGCTACCAGGCCGTGCTCCAGGCCGGCACCGCCGTCCTCGTCGACGAACGGGGCGTGCCCCGGGTGCGCTGTGCCTGCGGCAACCCGCTCACACCGCCCGCCCCGACGCGCGGCGGTGCCGGGGCCCGGGGCACCCCCTGGGCCGGCTACGAGCCGGACGAGGTGATCGTCGTGGCCCCGGCGCCCCGGGCCGTCACCAGCCTCACCATCGTGGACCCCGCGACCCGCACCTGGACCGAGCGCCGGGTCGGCCCGGATGTCCGCCGGGACCGGGTCGTGTCCCCGCCCGCGCCGGCCGCGGCCAGCCCGGTCCCGTCCGGCTCCGCGGACGCCGGACCGTCCGTCACCGGCCGGCCCAGCCCGCGCGCCAGCGGCCCGGCCGTGCCGCGGTCCCCGTCCGGCACGCGGCGGTCCCCGGCGGGTACGCCGTCGTCCCCGTCCGGCTCCGCCGTGCCGGACGGCCGGGGCGATCGCCCGGACAGTGCCAGCGGGCTCGCGGACCGCGACACCGGGACGACGGCGCAGCAGCCGCCGCCCGCCGTGGACGCCCCCGATCCCGACCCCGTCCCCGATCCGGCCCGCGATCTCTCCCTCGACCTCACCGTGGACCCCTCGGACCGGGGTCCCTCCGACCCGGGCTCCTCCCGCCCGGACGGCTCCGCTCCGAAAGCCCCGGAGCGCGGTGCCTCCGACCCGCGCACCTCCGCCGGCACCGGCGCGTCCCGCGTGCCCTAGATCCCCGGCCTCCCCGACGGCGGCGGCCTGGTCCCGGATGCCCCGCCCGCCGTCCGGCCCGGCATGGCGCCCGGCGCGACCGCCACCGTCCCCGTCCGTCCCCCGGCGGGGCCCGGCGGCTGAGCGCGGGCCGGTTCCCGCCGAGGCCCGCCACCCACCGGCCGAGCGCACGTGCCCGGCCTCCCCGACGGCGGCGGCCTGGTCCCGGATGCCCCGCCCGCCGTCCGGCCCGGCATCGCACCCGGCGCGACCGCCACCGTCCCTGCCCATCCCCCGGCCGGACCCGGCGGCTGAGCGCGGGCCGGTGCCCGCCGAGGCCCACCACCCACCGGCCGAGCGCTCGTGCCCGGCCTTCCCGGCGGGGGTGGCCTGGTCCCGGGCGTCCCGCCCGTCGTCCGGTCCCGCATCGCACCCGGCGCGACCGCCACCGTCCCCGTCCGTCCCCCGGCCGGTCCCGGCCGGCTGAGCGCGGGCCGGTGCCCGCCGAGGCCCACCACGGGCGCGTCCCGCGTGCCCAAGATCCCCGGCCTCCACGACGGGGGCGGCCAAGGCCGGTGTCCCGAGGCCCATCACCCACCGGCCCCTCGCCCAGCGCACGTGCCCGGCTGCCGATCAAGTCGAAGAATCGGCCGGTTCCTGGCAAGGTGGCCCCATGGCCGATCGGGGAGCGAGCGCCCTGTCACTCCCGGAGGACTGGCCCGCACACCCGGACCCGATCCTCGCGCTCAACCGCATGGGCAGTTTCGACTGGGACCTGGACGCCGGTCTGTTCCACATGGACGCCCAGGCTTTCGAGGTGTTCGACCTGCTGCCCGAGGAGTACGACGGGCGCCCGGAGACCCTGGCCGTGCGGGTGCCGCCGCCGGAGGCCGCCCGGCTCGACGCGGCGGTCGCCCGGGCGATCAAGGACGGCAGCGAGAACTACGGCGTCTACTTCCGCATCCGCTGCCGTGACGGCACCATGCGCTGGACGCACACCCAGGGCTACATCCGGCGCGACGGCACCGGCCGCCCGCGCCGGGTCGTCGGCATCGTGCGCGACGCCACCGAGGAACTCGCCGACAGCGCGGCCCGCAGCCTCCGCGCCGCCCAGGACGAGGCGTTCAGGCAGCAGACCAGTGTCGTCCAGGTCATCTCCGCCGCGCTCGCCCACGCCCGCAGCGTCCAGGACGTCATCGATGTCCTGAAGGACGCGCACGGCATCCGCCACCTCGGCGCGGCCAGCCTGGTGATGGGGCTGGTGGAGGCGGGCCGGATCCGGCTGGTGGCCGAGGGACCGGTGGGCGCGTCCGTCCCCGGGACCCGGATCACCCGGATCGACGAGCCGTACCCGATGAGCGAGGTCGTCCGCACGCTCGGCCCCCGGTTCATCGAGTCGCCCGAGGAGTTCGCCGAGGGCTACCCGATCCTCTGGCCGCACCTCACCGACCTGCACATCACCTCGGCCGCCTATCTGCCCCTGATCGCCCAGGCCCGCCCGATCGGCGCGATGGGCCTGCTCTACGCCGACCGGCGCGGCTTCTCCGCCGAGGAGCGCGCCGTCCTCGTCGCACTGGGCAGCAGCATCGCCCAGAGCCTCATGCGGGCCATGCTCTACGAACAGGAGAAGGACCTCGCCCAGGGCCTCCAGCAGGCCATGCTGCCCCGCACCATCCCGAGCGTCCCCGGCGCCGACGTCGCGGTCCGCTACCGCTCCGCGGCACTGGGCCGGGACATCGGCGGCGACTGGTACGACCTCATCCCGCTGCCCGGAGGCCGGGTGGGCGCGGTCATCGGGGACGTCCAGGGCCACGACACGCACGCGGCGGCCGTCATGGGCCAGCTGCGCATCGTGCTGCGCGCCTACGCCGCCGAGGGCCACCCCCCGGCCACCGTGATGGCCCGCGCCTCCGTCTTCCTGCACGAACTCGACACCGACCGCTTCGCCACCTGCCTGTACGCCGAGGCCGACCTGTCCACCGGTGTCGTCCAGGTGGTCCGCGCCGGCCACATCGACCCGCTGGTGCGGCACGGCGACGGCAGCTGCGCCCGGGTCGGCGTCGAGGGCGGACTGCCGCTCGGGCTGTCCGCCGAGTTCGGGCGGCTGGAGTACCCCGTCGCCACCCTCGAACTCGACCCCGGCCACACCCTGCTGCTGTGCACCGACGGGCTGGTCGAACAGCCCGGCGCCGACTTGGACGACGGCATGCGCGGCCTGGTGGCCCTCGTCCGCGACGGTCCCCGCGGGGTGCGCGACCTCGCCGACCGGCTGATCCAGCTGGCCGAGGAGCGGGGCGGCGACGACGACGTGGCCCTGCTCCTGCTGCACCGCCGCGGCCGGGAGACAACGCGGCCCGGCGGCCGGCTCCGGCAGCATGTGGCGCCCGGCGACCCGGAGGCCCTCACCCAGGCCCGGCACATGATCCAGGCCGCGGTCCGCGCCTGGGGCGCCCAGGAGCTCGCCGACGAGATCGGGCTGGTCGCCGGCGAGCTGATCACCAACGCGCTGATGCACACCGAGGGCTCCGCCATCGTCACCCTGCGGGCCCTGGACGGCGGCGACCGCAGGCTGCGCATCGAGGTCGAGGACGGCTCCAGCGCCCTGCCCCGGCGGCGCGACGCGGGCGAGATCGGTGTCTCCGGGCGCGGCCTGGTCCTCGTGGAACGGCTCTCCGACAGCTGGGGAGTGGAGGCGCGGGGCGGCGGCAAGGCGGTGTGGTGCGAGTTCCGGGTGCCGTAGCCACCGCGCCGGGCGTGACGGCGGGGGTGTTGCCGGTGCCGGATGGCACTCTGGACGTATGCCCGAACTGCCCGAGGTAGCAGCGCTGACGGACTTCCTCACCGAGCACCTGGCCGGACGGCGGGTGGTGCGGGTGCTGCCCGTGGCCATCAGCGTCCTGAAGACCTACGACCCCCCGGTCACCGCCCTGGAGGGGGCCGGGGTGACGGCCGTGCGCCGGCACGGCAAGTTCCTGGACATCGAGACGGACGGCGGCCTGCACCTGGTGGTCCATCTGGCCCGCGCGGGCTGGTTGCAGTGGAAGGACCGGCTGCCGGACGGCCCGCCGAAGCCCGGCAAGGGGCCGCTGGCGCTGCGCGTGGCGCTGGAGACCGGCGAGGGCTTCGACCTGACCGAGGCCGGCACCCAGAAGCGTCTCGCCGTGTACGTCGTCCGCGGCCCGGAGGAGGTGCCCGGCATCGCCCGCCTGGGCCCGGATCCGCTCGCCGGCGACTTCGACGAGGACCGCTTCTCCGCCCTGCTGAAGGGCGAACGGCGGCAGCTGAAGGGCGCCCTGCGGGACCAGTCGCTGATCGCGGGCGTCGGCAACGCCTACAGCGACGAGATCCTGCACGCGGCGAAGATGTCCCCGTTCAAGCTGGCCGCCTCGCTCACGCCGGAGGAGACCCACCGGCTGTACGAGGCGCTGCGCGACACGCTCAACGAGGCGGTCGAGCGTTCCCGGGGCGTGGCCGCCGGGCGGCTGAAGGCGGAGAAGAAGAGCGGCCTGCGCGTCCACGGCCGCACCGGCGAACCCTGCCCGGTGTGCGGCGACACCATCCGCGAGGTCTCCTTCAGCGACTCCTCGCTCCAGTACTGCCCCACCTGCCAGACGGGCGGCAAGCCCCTGGCCGACCGCCGGCTGTCCCGCCTGCTGAAATGAGCCCGGGGCCCGGCGCCGGCCGAGGTGCCGGCGGGGTGAGGGCGGCGCCCGGGAGCACGGTCACGTTCCGGCGCGGTCACCGTGCCCGTACCGTGACCAGGTGTTTCCCGTCCGTCGTGCGGACCTCGAAGCGGGCGATCTGGTCCGGGCGCAGCGCGGTGGCGCCCATGGCGGTGGTGGGCCGGGTGCCGCCGCCCGCGTTGGTCCAGCCCGCGACGACCTGTTCCGTGCCGTCGAGGCCGACCGCGACCAGCCGGCAGGCGTGTGCCCCGGAGCCGTCCCTGACCTCCAGCCGCAGATCGCTGCCGAAGTCCTCCTCCGCCGAGGTGACCCGTGCCCACACCCCGGTGTCCGGATCGGTCGCCACGGCGACCTGTGCGGCCGCGTCCGTGTGCCCGGCGAACGCCACGATCCCGGGACCGGCCACGGCCAGCACCACGGAGGCGGCCAGGCCGTACAGCGTCCGGCGGCGTCGCGTCCGCCGCAGGCGCGCCAGCTCGCCGAGCAACCGGTCCAGCAGCCGGGGACCGGGCTGGGCCATGGGGTGCACGAAGCGCGGCGTGGCCCGGCGGTACAGCATCAACTGCCGGGTTGTGGCTCCGAACTCGGTCACGTGCGCCGCGCACCGAGGGCACTCCATGAGGTGGTCCTCGAAGCGGAAGGCCTCCGCCTCGTCCAGCACGCCGAGCGCGTACGCGCCGGCGTCGCGATGCCTTTCCAGGGACCTCATGCCGAATCCTCGTGCCGAAGGGTGGGGGAAGGGTTACTCCTTGCTCCCACCCGTACGCAGCCGGCCGCCGAATCACTCAAGCCACGCGCAGAATCGCGGCAAGGGATTCGGAGCGGCCCGGCCCGTGGATTGGTGTGAATTCCGGCGGGTTCAGAAGAGGTGGATCGCGAGGTGCCCGAGGGGCAGTCCGAGCCGCCAGGCCGGGGTCCACACCTTCGGTCCCTCGTCCTCCCCGGACACCGCCCCGCCGCCGGGCACGGCGTCCAGGTCCGGCGCGAGCAGTTCGGTCTCCTCCAGCCAGCGCCAGGCCTCCACCGCCAGCGCCAGGTCCGGGCTGGGCGTGCCGGAGCCGGCCGCCCGCCCGGTCAGCTCGGCCAGGCGCTCGCGCACCCAGTCCTGCCACGGCTGGTCGTAGGCGGTCAGCGACAGCCAGTTCTCCAGCTGGGAGATCACCCGGATGCCGGACAGTTCCCCGTCGGTGTCGGACAGGAAGACGGTCAGCGCCAGCGCGTCCCGGCCGGCCCGGAACTCGAACGACGTCGGTGGCATCAGATCGCCGGTGCGCAGCAGCTCGTCGGCGATGTACTCGGCGTACAACCAGGCCATCGGAACGGCCAGTTCACCGCCGTCGGCGCCGTCCGTGCTCTCGTGCCCGCTGTGCAGCATCCCTTCCTGCCTTCCTCCGGTGCGTGCGCGTCGCCCGGGCCGCGTCGGGACCGCGGCCCCGGTGCCCGCAGGAACGCGGATGAGGACAGCCCATGCCCGAACGGGGGCCGCAGCAAGGCGCTTTACCGAGGTTTGACCCGGCTTCCGGTTTCACCGCAGGTCGGTCGCGTAACCCGGAAGACCCCGGCGCAGGGCGCGCAACGCGTAGTACGCGCGGGATTTCACGGTACCGGGTGGAATGCCCAGGGTCTGCGCCGCTTCCGCCACACTGGCCCCGCGGAAGTACACGAGTACCAGTACGTCACGGTGTTCCGGCGTGAGTGTCTTCACAGCCTCCCGGACGTCGAGCATCGCGGCGGCCCTTTCGGCGTGGTCGGCGGTGACCCGTGCGTTCTCGGGGACCTCGTCGCCGCTCTCGGGCGGTCGCGCCCGCCGGGCCCGCCGGGCGTCGATCGCGAGCCGCCGGGCCACGGTGAGCAGCCAGGGCCGTACGGAGTCGTAGCCGTCGGCGTGCAGCGCCTCCGGATGCTGCCAGGCGCGCACCAGTGTCTCCTGGACGAGGTCCTCGGCGCGCTGCCGGTCTCCGTCGCAGAGCCGGTACAGCAGGGCGAACAGGGGACCGCCGTGCTCGCGCTGGAGCGCGGCCAGCTCGTGCTCGGCGGTCGTCGTCCCGGGGGTGAGTGAGGTTCCGGCCGTCATGGCCGTATGGCAGCGCAGGGCGCGGCCGGCGGACAGGGGGCGGATCCGGTCGTGCGACGGACGGTCGAACGCGTCGGTGAACGGTCGGACGAGCGGTACGGCGGGAACCGGGTGAGCGGTACGTCCGGACCCCGGACGGGCTAAGGACGGCTGTCGGGCTGTTTATCCGACTCATCAGATTCATACCCATATGCCCGTGACGGCTTCGTCTGTATATACGACAAATCTGGGGTGAGTTGATGATCGGACGCAGACAGCAGGTGGCCCTGGCCCTGACCGCCGTCCTCGCGGCCGGAGCCGCCTGCCAGAACCAGAACCGCGAGTCCGGCGCGGATGGACGCCCCGCGCCCGCCGCCGCGGACGGCTTCACCCTCGTCGCCTCCGGAGACGTGCTGCCGCACACCTCCGTCATCGAGCGGGCCTCCTTCGACGCCGGCGGCAGCGGCCACGACTTCCGCCCGATGCTCGCCGGCGTCAAACCGGTCGTCTCCGGCGCCGATCTGGCGCTGTGCCACATGGAGACCGTCTACGGCACCGACGGCGACTACACCGGCTACCCCGACTTCAAGTCCCCGCCGCAGATCGCCCAGGCCCTCGCCGCCACCGGCTACGACGGCTGCTCCACCGCCTCCAACCACGCCCTGGACGACGGCGCCGCCGGCATCCGGCGCACCCTCGACGCCATGGACCGGGTCGGCCTGCGGCACGCCGGGACCGCCCGCAACGAGGCCGAGGCCCGCTCGGTCACGCTCCTGCGGGCGGGCTCGGCCAAGGTCGCCCACCTGTCGTACACCTTCGGCACCAACGGCAACGCGCTGCCGCCCGGACAGCCCTGGGCCGTCGACATGATCGACGCCGACCGGATGATCGCCGACGCGCGCGCGGCCCGCCGGGCCGGCGCCGACGTCGTCGTGGTCTCCGTGCACTGGGGCACCGAATGGCAGGACGAGCCCGACCGGCAGCAGCTCACGCTCGCCCAGCGGCTCACCTCCTCGGCCACGGCCGGCCGCCCGGACATCGACCTGATCCTCGGCACCCACGCCCACGTCCCGCAGGCGTACGAGAAGGTGAACGGGACCTGGGTGATCTACGGCATGGGCGACCAGATCGCCGGCGAGATGTACAACGGCGAGGGCGCCCAGGACCCGCGCGGCAACGAGTCCACCCTCGGCCGCTTCACCTTCGCCCCGCCCGCCCGGCCGGGAGAGGCCTGGCGGGTCACCAAGGCCGAGTTCGTCCCGCAGCTCTACGACCTCGACGCCGGCCGGGTCGTGGACCTCAACAAGGCCATCGCCGAGGGCGCCGAACTGGAGGGGGTGCGCGACCGGATCAGGGACGTGGTGCTCAGCCGGGGCGCCGGGCAGGACGGCCTGGTCATGGCCGAGTGACTACGGAGCCGGCCGCCGCGCCAGCGCCGAGCGGCGGTAGGAGTAGCCGAAGTAGATGCCGCAGCCGATCACGAACCACACCGCGAACCGCACCCAGGTCTGCCACTGCAGGAACGTGATCAGCCAGATCGAGAAGACGACCCCCAGCGCGGGCACGACGGGCATCCCCGGCGTCCGGAAGGTGCGCGGCAGCTCCGGCTGCCGGTAGCGCAGCACGATCACCGCCGTGCACACCACCACGAACGCCAGCAGGATGCCGATGTTGGTCAGCTCGGCCGCCTCGCCGATCGGTACGAAGCCGGCGATGGCGGCCGAGGCCAGCCCCACGATCCAGGTCACCCGGGTCGGCACGTGCCGCGTCGGGTGCGTCTTCGCGAACCACCGGGGCAGCAGTCCGTCCCGGGACATCGAGAACCACACCCGGGTCACGCCCAGCATGAACGTGAACATGACCGTGAGGATGCCGATGATCGCCCCGACGGCGATCACGTCGGCCAGCGCGTCCAGACCCACCGACTTGAACGCCGTGGAGAAGCCGCTCTCCTTGTCGATCTCCTTGTAGTTCTGCATCCCGGTCAGCACCAGACAGGCCGCCGCGTACAGCACCATGGAGATCACCAGCGAGTAGATGATCGCCTTCGGCATGTGCCGCTGGGCGTCCTTCGACTCCTCGGCCGCCGTCGACATCGCGTCGTAGCCGAACACGGCGAAGAACACCGTCGCGGCCCCGGTGAACGCCCCGCCGACGCCGAACGGGAAGAACGGGTGGTAGTTGCGCGTGTCGATGTGGAAGGCGCCCACCCCGATCACCAGCAGCACCACCAGCACCTTCAGCGCGACCACCGACGTCTCGAAGCGGGCCGCGCTGCGGATGCCCTGGTTCAGCAGCCAGGCGATCAGCAGGCAGAGCAGGGCCGCGAACAGGTCGACCCGGTGCCCGGCCCCGGTACCGGGCGCGCCCAGCATCCACCGCGGCAGGCCGGCGCCCATCTGCTCGACCAGGAAGCCGAAGTAGCCGGAGATGCCGATGGCCACCACGGCCACGATCGCGGTGTACTCCAGCAGCAGGTCCCAGCCGATGAACCAGCCCGCGAACTCGCCGAGCACCGCGTACCCGTAGGTGTAAGCCGACCCCGCCTTCGGGATCAGCCCCGCGAACTCGGCGTACGACAGCGCCGCGCACGCGCTCGCGACACCCGCGATCAGGAAGGACACCAGCACCGCGGGCCCGGCCGTGCCGTTCGCCACCGTCCCGGCCAGCGTGAAGATGCCCGCGCCGATGATGCCGCCCACACCGATCGCGGTCAGCTGCCAGAGCCCCAGCGACTTGTCCAGGCCGGTGCCCTCACCGACCTCCGTCTCCTCGATGTGCTCGATGGGTTTGCGGCGGAGAATCCCCTCACCCGCACGGAGCCTGTCCATGGGCCTCACCTCTTCGCCGACGGCAAACGGCTGACGGCGGATCATGATGGCTCAGCCAGGAGCCCCGGGGAAGACGCCACGCACGGCCCGGCGGGGCCCGGAACCGGGTCCGCGCCGGGGGAGGGCGGCGAGCCGCCGGCCGGCGACGGCACGGGTGCCACCCGGCCGCCGGGGCCGGACCGCGCCCCCGCCGCGCCGCCCTACGGCACGACGGTGACCGGCCAGCGGCCCGTCTTCACCAGGCGGACCGCCACCGAGCCGATGATCCGGTGGCCGGCCTGTTCCGAGGCGCCCACCACCACCGCGTCCGCCTTCAGCTCGTCCGCCGCCTTCACCAGCCCGTTGTAGGGGTCGCCGCGGAAGGTGTGGAACTCCCAGCGCACCTCGAACGTCCCCTTGAGCCGCTCCGCCGCGTCCCGGATCTGCGCGACCAGGTCCTCCGCGATCTCGTCGGTGGTCTCCGCCACCGGCACCCCGAGCGCCGCCCCGGCCGCGAGCACCGGCTGCACGTACACCACCGCCAGCAGCGCGCGCTGGCGCCGGGCCAGACCGGCCGCGTACGCGGCGGCACGCATCGAGGAGTCGGAGCCGTCCACGCCGACCACGATGACCTTCGGCCCGTCCGTACCCCGTTCGAACCGGTGCGCGTGCGAGTGCTGCTCGTGATGCTGTTCCGTCACGCCACGAGGCTATCGGAACCGACCGTTCCTGGTGAACGGCGGTTCACGGGGGGCCGCTCGACGGGCGAGGCACGGCAGCCCTTCCTAGAGTCGGAACCATGACCGCCACCGCGGAACCGTCCGCACGGGGGGCCGCCACGGCGCCGGCCGGACCGCCCGCCGGCGGACGCCTCGGCCGGGTCCCGCAGGCCTTCGCGACCCTCGTCGCCGCCCTCGGCCTGCTGTGCGCCCTGCTCGCGGTCGTCAGCCCGCTGCGCCGGCCGCTCCGCCCGCTCGTCCGCACCCTCGACCAGCTCCTCATCCCCATCAGCGACAACCTCGCCTACGCCGTCTTCCTGTTCCTGCTGGCCGGCGCCCTCGCCGCCCGCAAGAAGATCGCCTGGTGGCTGGTCGCCGTCTGCCTCGCCCTGCTCGTCCTCGCCGACGCGCTCGGCACCGCCGCCGGTCTGTACGCCGAGTCGCTGCCGTCCCTCGTGCTGTGCGCGCTGCTGCTGCTCCTGCTCGTGCTCGCGCGCGGGGAGTTCTACGCCGTCTCCCGCCGCGGCGCCGTATGGCGGGCGCTCGCCGTGCTGCTGGCCGGGCTCGCCGTGGCCATCCTGCTCGGCTGGGGCCTGGTGCTGCTCGTCCCCGGCACGCTCCCGGCCGGCCAGCACCTGGCCTGGGCCGCCGCCCGGGTGTGCGGCGGGCTGGTCCCGGCCAGCGACTTCGACGGCCGCCCGCCACGCCAGGTGACCTTCGTGCTCGGCCTGTTCGGCGCCCTCGCCCTGCTCAACGCGGCGGCCACCCTGTTCCGCTCCCAGCGCCTCGAAGCCGCCCTGCACGGCGACGAGGAGGCCCGCATCCGCGCCCTGCTGGCGGAGTACGGCGACCGGGACTCCCTCGGCTACTTCGCCACCCGGCGCGACAAGGCCGTCGTCTTCTCGCCCAGCGGCAAGGCGGCCGTCACCTACCGCGTCGAGGCCGGCGTGTGCCTGGCCTCCGGGGACCCCGTCGGCGACCCGGAGGCCTGGCCGCGCGCCATCGACGCCTGGCTCGACCTGGCCCGCCGGCACGCCTGGACGCCCGCCGTCATGGGGGCCTCCGAAGCCGGCGCCCTCGCCTGTGCCCGCGCCGGCCTCGGCGCCCTCCAGCTCGGCGACGAGGCGGTCCTGCGCGTCTCCGGATTCGACCTGGCCGGCCGCGGGATGCGCGTCACCCGGCAGGCCGTGCACCGGGTCCGCCGCACGGGAGCCGTCTGCCGCATCCGCCGCCACGCGCACCTCGGCGAACGCGAGATGGAGGAGATCGTCCGCAAGGCCGACGCCTGGCGGGACACCGAGACCGAACGCGGCTTCTCCATGGCCCTGGGCCGGCTCGGCGACCCCGTCGACGGCGACTGCCTGCTCGTGGAGGCCCTGGGCGAGGACGGCCGGCTGCTCGCGCTGCTCTCCTTCGTGCCCTGGGGCCGCGACGGCGTCTCCCTGGACCTGATGCGCCGTGACCGCACCGCCCCCAACGGGGTCATGGAGTTCATGGTCGCGGAACTGTGCGCCGCCGCGCCGAAGCTGGGCGTGCGCCGCGTCTCCCTGAACTTCGCCGTCTTCCGCTCGGCCTTCGAGGAGGGCGCCCGCATCGGTGCCGGGCCGGTCCTGCGGCTGTGGCGCCGGCTGCTGCTGTTCCTCTCCCGGTGGTGGCAGCTGGAGGCCCTGTACCGCTCCAACGCCAAGTACCTCCCCGAGTGGTACCCGCGCTTCATCTGCTACGGCGACACCGCCCACCTCGCCCGCATCGGCCTCGCCTCCGCCATCGCCGAAGGCTTCGTCCCCGTCCCCTCGCTGCGCAGACTCTGGGGAAAAGGGCACTCGGAAGGCGGACGGCGGCCCGCCACCACGGCGGGCCCGCCGTCCGTGCCGGTGTCCGGCCCAGCCGGAGGGGACGGGGCCGGGCCCGCCACCCCGGACGCGGGCCCGTCCGACCAGGTCCGGGTGCGCTACCGCACCCGCGACCGGCTGCGCGCCACCGGCACCGACCCCTATCCCGCGGGCGTACCCGCCCCGACCCACGCCCTCGCCGACGTCACCCCCGGCGCGGACGTCACCGTGTCCGGACGCGTCATGCTCCTCCGCGACCACGGCGGCATCGTCTTCGCCCTGCTGCGCGACTGGTCCGGCGACCACCAGATCGCCCTCACCCGCGACGGCTCCGGCCCCGCACTCGACCGCTTCACCCGCGACACCGACATCGGCGACCACATCACCGTCACCGGCCACGCTGCCCCCAGCGACACCGGTGAACCCACCGTCTTCGTCACCTCCTGGCAGCTCACCGGCAAGTGCCTGCACCCCCTGCCCCACAAGCGGCACGGCCTGACCGACCCCGAGGCCAAGGTCCGCCAGCGCCACCTGGACCTGATCACCAGCCCCGACGCGCGCGCCGTCCTGCGCACCCGCTCCGCCGCCGTCCAGGCGCTGCGCCAGGGGCTGCTGGACCGCGGCTACCTGGAGGTCGGGACCCCGGTGCTCCACCAGGTCCACGGCGGCGCCCACGCCCGCCCCTTCACCACCCACATCAACGCCTACGACCTCGACCTGTACCTGCGCATCGCCCCCGAGCTGTACCTGAAGCGGCTGTGCGTCGGCGGTCTGGAGAAGGTCTTCGAACTGGGCCGCACCTTCCGCAACGAGGGCGTCTCCCACCAGCACAACCCCGAGTTCACCATGCTGGAGGCCTACCAGGCGCACGCCGACTACGACGTCATGCTCGACCTCGCCCGCGAACTGATCCAGGGCGCCGCCACCGCCGCCTTCGGCTGCCCGGTCGCCCGCAGGGACGGCGGGGAACACGACATCTCCGGGACCTGGCCCGTCAAGACCGTGCACGGGGCGCTGTCCGAGGCGCTCGGGGAGGAGATCGGCCCCGGCACCGAATTGCTGCGGCTGCACCGGCTGTGCGACCGCACCGGGGTGCCGTACACCGCGGACGACGGGCCCGGTGACGTCGTCCTGGAGATGTACGAGCGGCTGGTCGAGCGCCGGACCGGACCGCCCACCTTCTACAAGGACTTCCCGGCCGGTGTCTGCCCGCTGACCCGGCGGCACCGCACCGACCCGCGGCTCGCCGAACGCTGGGACCTCGTCGCCTTCGGCACCGAACTCGGCACCGCGTCCACCGAGCTGACCGACCCCGTCGAACAGCGCCGCCGGCTCACCGACCAGTCGCTGCTCGCCGCCGGCGGCGACCCGGAGGCCATGGAACTGGACGAGGACTTCCTCCAGGCCCTCGCCTACGGCATGCCCCCGACCGGCGGGCTCGGCCTCGGCGTCGACCGGGTCGTCATGTTCCTCACCGGTCTGACGATCCGCGAGACACTGCCCTTCCCGCTCGTGCGCCGCCGCTGAGGCGTCCGGCGCCCACTGCGCTGTCCGGGTGTATTACCGCCGCCGCACCGGTGCCGTTGTGGTGCGGCGACCTCCGGTGGGGCGACTGATGGGTCATGCAGAAGGATCAGTTGTTCACCCGGCGCCGGATGCTCCTCGCCGGCGTCGCCGCCCTGGGAGCCGCGGGCACCGCCGGAGCCGTCCTGGCGCAGAGCGGCGAGGAGACCGCCCGCGGCACCGCCGCCCCCGTCGCCGGCCCACAGGCCCGCCAGGCGCTCAAGCCCTCAGCCTTCCGGCTCCAGCCGCTCACCGGAGACGGACCGCCACGCGCCGCGCCCCGCAAGCTGAAGGTGCGCAAGGAACCCATCATGCAGGTCTCCACGAGCGGCCGGCACATGGTGCTGACCTTCGACGACGGCCCCAACCCGGACTACACCCCGCACATCCTGGACACCCTCGCCAAGCACCACGTACGGGCGATGTTCTTCGTCTGCGGCGAGTGCGTCGTGCGGAACAGGGAACTGCTCGCACGGATGGCCGACGAGGGCCATGTCGTCGGCAACCACACCTGGACGCACCCGCTGCTGACCGAGCTCAACCGCCGTGAGATCCGCTCCGAGATGGAGAGCACCAGCGACGCCATCGAGGACGCCTACGGCGAGCGCCCGCAGTGGTTCCGCGCACCCTACGGCGCCTGGAACCGCGCCGCGTTCCAGTTGGGCGCCCAGATGGGCATGGAGCCGATGGCCTGGACCGTGGACACCACCGACTGGATGGTGCCCGGTACCCGCACCATCATCGACCGGGTGGAGAACGGGGCCGCCCCCGGTGTCGTGGTGCTCTCCCACGACGCCGGGGGCGACCGCTCGCAGACCGTCCGCGCGATCCGCGAGTGGCTGCCCTATCTGATCGACTCCGGGTACCGCCTCACCGTGCCGCGCCGCCGCGTGTGACGCCTTCCGGGGGACCCGCCCCTCTTCCCGCACGCCGGGCCGCGGTGGTTCAGACGACCGTGGCCAGGCGGGCGAAGACCACGACGTTCCCGTCGTAGCCGTTCTGCTTCGAGAAGCCGCCGCCGCAGGTGATGACCCGCAGCTCCGGCGCCCCCTTCGAGCCGTACACCCGGTCGCCCGGGAAGTTGCTCTTCTCGAACACCTCGACCCCGTAGATCTCGAACACGGCGGTCTTCCCGTCCTGGCGCAGGACCTCGACCTGGTTCCCCTTCTTCAGCGCCCCGAGGCCGTAGAACACGGCGGGGCCCTGCTTGTTGTCGACGTGTCCGACGATGACCGCGGTGCCCTTCTCGCCCGGGGACACGGCTCCGGTGAACCAGCCGGCCAGGTCCGGGTTCTCCGGCGGCGGCGCGGCGACCCAGCCGTCCGCGTCCAGCCCGACCTGCACCACGGGCGCGTCGACCCGGATCGCCGGGATCCGCACCCGCTGCACGGGGGAGAACGGCAGGGGTGCGGTCCCCGGTGCGAGGGTGCCCAGGGTGGCGCGGTTGTCCGGGGCCGCCGCCGTGGCGGGCTGCGGCGGGCCGACGTCGAACTCGCCCGAGCCATTGCGCATGAGCGCCAGGCCGGTGAGCAGAACGAGCGCTATCACCCCCCAGGGGGCGCGCCTCCTCCGTCGCTCCTCCTCTTCGGCAAGCTGGGCCAGCTTGGACGCAGACATTCGTCACCCCTCTCGACGCGGGCCTCGGCACGTCCCTCGCGCATGGGAAAACGCTAAGTCCCGCGCGTGCGGCGGGCGACGGGTCGAACGGCGAACGGGTGGCCCCGCACCCGGTCGGTGCGCCATCCGAGTTGCCGTTTCCAGGAAATTTCTGACGGTCTGTGACCTGCGGCAATATCCGATTGTGTGGTTGTCCGTCGGCGTGTCGGCTCACCAGGACGGACCATTCTCGACATGCGGGCGTGTTCTGCGCGTCTGAGGGTCTACCCGGGAGGTGTTTTCTCGCCGATCCACCGGGGACGGGACCCGGGGCGCCTCCCGCGGAGGATCACATGCGCAACCAACGCGCCCTGGCGGCGGCGTGCACCGCGGTCGCCGTGCTCGGGCTCGCCGCCCCTGACGCCGTCGCGGACGGCATGGGCAACGGGGGCGGGCCGAGCAGCACCGACAACAACCCCGCGGTCATCGTGCCCGGTACCGGCAACATCGGCACCTTCAGCGGGAACGGCGTCTTCCCCGGGAACGGTGTCTTCCCCGGCAACGGGAACTTCAACGGCAACGGGAACTTCAACGGCAACGGCCACGGGAACGGGAACTTCAACGGCAACAACAACGGCCACGGCAACGGCAACTTCAATGGCAACTTCAATGGCAACAACAACGGCCACGGCAACGGAAACTTCAACGGCAACAACGGCCACGGGAACGGGAACTTCAACGGCAACAACGGCCACGGCAACTTCAACGGCAACGGCCGCGGGGGCGAGGGCAACGGGCGTGGCGGTGAGGGCAACGGCCGCGGGGGCGAGGGCAACGGCCACCGTGGCAACGGGCGCGGAGACGAGTTCGGGCGGCGCGACGAGTTCGGGCGGCGCGACGAGTTCGGGCGGCGTGACGAGTTCGGGCGGCGTGACGAGTTCGGGCGGGGCGACGAGTTCGGCAACTCGCAGGACATCTTCGTGACGCCCGACATCGTCTCGGCCGGGGGCCGCATCACCGTCATCGTGAACGGCTGCCGGCGCGGTACGGCGAGTTCCGACGCCTTCGGCACCATCGACCTGGACGCGGTCCACGACGACACCGCGCGGGGTGTCGCCATCGTGGACCGCGACGCGGGCCGCGGCCGGTACGACGTCACCGTCCGCTGCGACGGCCGCACCCTGACCCGGCGCGGGGCCTTCAGCGTCATCGGCGGCGTCAACGGCGGCCTCGGCGGGAGCAGGACCAGCGGCGCGACGCCCACCGACATGGCCATCGGCGGCGGCCTCGTGGGCGCGGCCGTGCTCGGCAGTGGTGCCTTCTGGATGCGCCGCCGCCACGAGAAGCGCGCCTGAGTCCCCGGTGCGCCGCCGAGGCCACCGGATCTCCCCCCGCTCCCGAGCACGCGCGTCGGCAGGCCTTCGCCCCGCTTCCCCGAGGGAAGCCGGGGGCGGAGGCCTGCCGTGGGCTACCCGGTGATGCCCGGGAATAGGGTCTGGAACGGCTCCGCCGTCACCGCGATACCCCGGCTGTAGGGCGCGTCGAAGTCCCAGATGAGGAACAGCATGAAGGCGATCGTCGCGGAGAACAGCCCGGCCAGGACCAGTTCGCGCCCGGTGCGCCGGATCTGGAGCGCGAACACCATGCCGACGGTGATCAGCGCACCGGTCAGCAGCCCCCACCACACGACCGGCGGCATGGTGGCCCCGGTGGAGTCGGCGCGCGCGTTGCGGGCCTGGTCGGCGGTGGCCATCTGGTCCAGCAGCGGCTGGTAGGCCTGCGCCTCGAAGTCGTTCTTCGGCTGGTAGTCGGTGACGGCCTCCCGCACCTTGTGCAGCAGTTCGGTGCCGCGGTCCGTGACCCGCTCGTCGTCCGCCATCGTCCGCCACTCGGTGTGGACGACGTAACCGACGTAGGCGTCGATGTCCGCGCGGATCCCGTCCCGGACGTCCGGCGGGTAGACCCGGACCCGCTCCGAGATCTCGTGCAGTGCCTGGGCCTCGGTCTGCACGTGGTCCTGGGCGCTGCTGCGCGCCTCCCACACGCCCGCGATGGCCAGGCCCAGGACGATGGCGTAGATGACACCGATCCACATCGTCATGTACTCGATGACGTCCGGGGTCTCGTTGGGATCCTCGTCCTCGGTGGCCGCCCGGTGCCGTAGCAGCGTGATGACGACCACCACGGCACAGGCCCCCAGCATCGCGAGGATGAGAACAAGCCAATCCGACAACTGATGCCTCCAGGGAGTGAGGGGTGCCGGCGCGTCAGCGCGGGCGCAGCGCCGCCACGGCGACGATCGCGGGGACGGTGATGAGCAGGACGTAGGTGACGGGCGAGGTGTGGCCGTGCGTGGGACGGCTGATGGCGTGGGGGTGGTACTCCGCCGGGTAGCTCACCGGGGTCACGGAGGGCCGCGGGGTGGGCTTGGGCGTCGGCTTCGGCGTGGGTCTCGGCGGTGGCGTGGGGGTGGGGGTCGGCCGGGGTGCCGGGGGCGCCGGGGCTGGCCGGGCGGGCGGTCGCGGCGCGGGGGCCGGTCTCGGCGGTGGCTTCGGCACCGGCCGGGGTGGCGGTTTCGGGGTCGGCGTCGGCTCGGGCGGAGGCGTCGGCTTCGGCGGCGGGGTCGGCGGGGGAGGGGGAGTGGGTGTCGGAGTGGGCGTGGGCGTGGGCGTCGGCGGACACGGTGGCGGGGGCGGCTTCGGACAGGGCGGGTCGGGCCAGTGGTAGCCGCCGGCATGGGCCACCGCCACCGTGCCGTCCGGGCCCGTGGAGGCGTACGCGCAGGCGTCGGCCGACGCGCTGCCGGCCGGCCAGCCCACCAGGGCCCAGGTCAGCGTCAACAGGGCCAGCACCCGTGTGGTGGGCGCGCATCGGGTCACTTCGGGTCCAGGCACGACCGAGATCATGAGGCGCGGGAGGCCGCCGTACCCCGTAGTGGGCCGAGATTGCTCCGAAAGAGGGAGATGGGGTGATCAGAGGTTTGGCGAGCGGAAGCGTCCGCTATCGCCCCGTGTGTCCCTCTGGTGTCTCTGCCCCGGCGCCGCAGCCGCACAGCGTCCGGAAAGAAATTCCGGCAGCCGTTGAACACCGGGGCCCCCGCGGTGCGTACCCATGGCCGTGCGGCGGCACATCAGGGCGCTGCAATATCCAGGCGATAATGTGGAGTTGACGATGAAGACCTCCTGGCGGACCGCCTCACTGGTGGCGACAGCCGCTTCGGTGCTGGCGCTGACGACGGCGTGCGGTCAGGACAATCCCACCACTCCCGCGTCGGCGGCCCAGAACGTCGGGGCCACCGCGGCGGCCGGCGACTACGGCAACCCGGGCAGCGGCACCTCGCCGGGTGCCGGCAACGGCTACGGCGCCGACGGCAACCAGAGTTCCGGCTCCCCGGCACCGGCCACCCCCGCGGGCAAGCTCGCCGTGGCTAGCAACCCCCAGCTGGGCAGTGTGCTGACCGACGGCGCGGGCCTCACCCTCTACCGGTTCGACAAGGACACCGCCAACCCGCCCAAGTCCAACTGCGCCGGCGACTGCGCCACCACCTGGCCGCCGGTCCCCGCCGGCGACGCCACCGCCGGCGCCGGCATCGACAAGGCGCTGCTCGGCGAGGTCACCCGTGTCGACGGCGCCAAGCAGCTGACCATCGGCGGCTGGCCCGCCTACCGCTACGCCAAGGACGTCAACGCCGGTGACGTCAACGGCCAGGGCGTGGGCGGCAAGTGGTTCGCGCTCGCCCCCACCGGCAAGAAGGCCAAGCTGTCCGACCTGCCCGGCCTGTCCGTCCGCAAGGACGCCAAGCTGGGTGACGTCGTCGTCGACAAGAACGGCATGACCGTCTACCGCTTCCTGAAGGACCAGGCCTGGCCGAAGTCCGTCTCCCGCTGCACCGGCGCCTGCCTGGAGAAGTGGCCGGCGGTCGGCCCGGTCAACGCCGACGACACCGAGGGCGTCAAGAAGAAGGGCCTGATGCCCTTCACCCGCCCCGACGGAGTGAAGCAGATGACCGTCAACTGCTGGCCGATCTACACCTTCTCCGGGGACAAGGCCCCGGGCGACACCAACGGTCAGGGCGTGGGCGGCACGTGGTACGCCGTCTCGCCCGACGGAAAGCCGGTCGGCGCGCCGGGCAACTGATCACCTCCCCAGGTCGATCGCCCCGCCCGCCCCGGCGCGCGGCCGAAGATCCGCCCCCTCCGCACCGCACGGAGGGGGCGGATCGTTGTGTGCGGTGAACGCGCGAGCTGCCCGTACCGCCGTCACACAGCGGGGCCATACGGGCACTTGCCGCAGGCAGTGACCGGGAACGGACGGTCAATTTCCGGTTCAGGTCGCTCCATTGGCGGGCGATCAGTAGCCTCAGCTCGAACACCGGATCGCCTGCACCCGTCCACCGTCTTGGAGAGATACATGGAGCGACCCGCCTGGGCCCCACGGAGCATCGACATCTCGGTGCCCAGCGTCTCGCGGATCTACGACTTCTACCTGGGCGGTTCGCACAACTTCGAGGTCGACCGGGAAGCGGCCCGCAAGGCCATGGAGTTCCTGCCGGGCCTGCCGAAGATCATGCAGGCCAACCGGGCGTTCATGCGCCGGGCCGTGCGGTTCGCGGCCGGGGAGGGCATCACCCAGTTCCTCGACATCGGGTCCGGCATCCCCACCTTCGGCAACGTCCACGAGGTGGCGCAGGCGGCCGTGCCGGGCGCGCGGGTGGTCTACGTCGACAACGACCCGGTGGCCGTCGCGCACAGCCAGGCGGTGCTGGCGGGCAACGACGACGCCGACGTGGTCGCGGCGGACCTGCGCAAGCCCCGGGAGATCCTCTCCAGCCCCCCTCTGGACCGGCTGATCGACCTGAATCGGCCAGTGGCCCTCCTCCTCGTTGCCATACTGCACTTCGTGGAAGACGCGGACGACCCGTACGGTGCGGTGGCCGAGCTGCGCGAGGCGCTCGCGCCCGGCAGCCTGCTGATCCTCACCCATGCCTCGTACGAGGGAATCCCGCTGCCCGCCGAGCGGGCCGGGGGCGCGGTGGACGTGTACAAGGACATTCGCAACCCGCTGATCATGCGCTCGCGCGATGAGATCGCGCGGTTCTTCGAGGGGTACGACATGGTGGAACCCGGACTGGTGCCGATGCCGCTCTGGCGCCCGGACCCGGCGCCGGAGGACGAGGATCCGTATGCCTTCTCCGGATTCGCCGGCGTGGGGCGTACGGCGTGAACGCGGAGCCGGACCAGCCGGAGGGCAGACTGCGCCGGCTGACGACGATCTGGAGCCGGGCACTCTTCCCGGTGACCTCCACGTCGCTGACCCGCACCGAGTTCGAGGAACGACTCCTCCCGCTCGCACGCCGGCTGAGTGAACTGCTGCGGGCCCGCAGCTTCGACGCGGACGCGGCGAAGGCCGTCGGCGCCGCCCTGGTCGAGGCGCACTGCACCGACCCCGAGGCACTGGCCCGCACCCTCGACTGCGTCGACGCCTACCTGGTGCTGTACTGCGGCGAGGACGGCCCCCAGGACGAACTGCGCATCCGCTCCTCCCGGTTGCAGCACGCCATGGCCGCCGGCTACGCCCAGGCGCTGCGCGAGCGCACCCTCGCCGAGCAGGAGGCCATCGCCCAGGCCGCGTTGCGGGCCCAGGGCGTGGTGGCCCAGGCGCTGCACGCCAGCGAGGCCCGCTTCCGCGCGGTCTTCGAGGGCGCCGCGATAGGAATCGGCATCGCCGACCTCGAAGGCAACGTCCTCCAGGTCAACGAGGCGCTGCTGCGCATGTTCGGCCTCTCCGAGCAGAACCTGCGCGGCCGGCGCGTCCAGGACTGGGTGCACCCCGAGGACGCCCCGCAGATCTGGCGGCTCTACCACGAACTCGTGAGCGGCGAGCGCGAGCACTACCACGTCGAGAAGGCCTTCAACCGCCCCGACGGCACGGCCCTGTGGACCAACCTGACGGTGTCCCTGCTGCGCGACGCCGACGGTGACCCGCAGTACCAGCTCGCCCTCATGGAGGACACCACCGAGCGCCGGCTGCTCAACCTCCGGCTGCGCTACGAGGCCACGCACGACGCCCTCACCGGCCTGCCCAACCGCTCCCTGTTCTTCGAGCGGCTGGAGAAGGCCCTCGGCGCGGGTTCGGGCCAGCGCTTCGGCCTGTGCTACCTGGACCTGGACGGCTTCAAGACCATCAACGACAGCCTCGGCCACGCGGCCGGCGACCGGCTGCTGGTGGAGGTCGCCGACCGGCTCCAGTCGTGCGCGACCGCGCCCGGCGAGATGGTCGCCCGGCTCGGCGGTGACGAGTTCGTGGCCCTGACCACCGGCCCCGGTACCGAACGGAAGGTGGACGAACTCGCCGAGCGCATCATGAACGCGCTGGTCACGCCGATCAGCATCGACGGCCGCGACCTCATGGTGCGCGGCAGCCTCGGCATCGTGGAGGGCCCGGCCGGGGAGCGCACCGCCGCCGAGGTGCTGCGCAGCGCCGACATCACCATGTACCGGGCCAAGTCGGCGGGCGGCAACCGCTCCGAACTCGCCGACCCCGAGGCCGACGCCCGCGCCATCACCCGGCACGGCCTGACCACGGCCCTGCCGACCGCGCTGGAGCGCGGCGAGTTCTTCATCGAGTACCAGCCCCTGGTCCACCTCGGTGACGGCAGCGTGCGCGGCGCCGAGGCCCTGGTGCGCTGGCTGCACCCGCAGCACGGCGTCCTCGGCCCCGACCGTTTCATTCCGCTCGCCGAGCACACCGGCCTGATCGTTCCGCTCGGCCGCTGGGTCCTGGAGGAGTCGATCCGGCAGGCCCGCGCCTGGCGGGAACTCCAGGGCGAGCAGCAGGCGGCCGGCCCGCTGCGGATCAACGTCAACCTGTCCCCGTGCCAGCTCAGCCACCCCGGCCTGGTGCAGGACACGGTGGACATCCTCGAACGGTCGGGCGTCACCCCGGACGCCCTGTGCCTGGAGGTCACCGAGTCCGCGCTCATCGGCGCCGACGACGACCTGCTCAAACCTCTGCGCCGGCTCGCGGAGATGGGCGTCGACATCGCCCTGGACGACTTCGGCACCGGCTACTCCAACCTCGCCAACCTGCGCCGCCTGCCGGTGAGCATCCTCAAGCTGGACCGCTCCTTCACCCAGGGCATGCAGCAGTTCCCCGCCGACCCCGTCGACCTGAAGATCGTGGAGGGCATCGTCTCGCTCGCCCACAGCCTCGACCTGGCGGTCACGGTCGAGGGCGTGGAGACCGGCGCCCAGGCCGAACAGCTGCGGATCCTGGGCTGCGACACGGCCCAGGGCTGGTACTACGCGCGTCCGGGCCCGCCGGAGAGACTCCACGACCTCGCGCTGGTGGACGCGACGGGCTGACCCGCCGGAGCCGCGCCGTCGTCCCCCTCCCGGGCGGCCGCGGCGACGGCGGCCGCCGCCCGGACGAGGGCCGCGGTCGCCATGGAACGGGACTGCTGCGGCCAGGCGACCGCCAGCAGCGAGGGCGGCGCGTCGGGGACGGGCCGGTAGACGGCACCCGGGCGCGGATAGCGTTCGGCGACGGACGCCGGCAGCAGCGCGACCAGCTCGCCCAGGGCGACGCGGGTGAGCAACTGGGCCAGATCACGGCCCTCGTTGCGCATGTCCGCCAGGAAGCGGTGCAGATCCCCGGGGCGCAGCCCCAGGTCGGCGAGGAGGACCTGGTCGCGGGCGGCGAGCGGGTGGGCCGCGCCGAGCACCGCCACACGCGGCTCGGCGATCAGGGTCTCGCTGTCCAGGCCGGTGCGGTCGAAGGGCTCGTGGACCAGCGCGGCATCGGCCTCGCCGCGCCGCAGCAGCCGCGGCTGTTCCAGCCACCCGCACAGCCGTACCGTCACCGGGACGGCGGCGGGGTCGGTGGCATAGCGCTCCAGGAGCGGCTCCAGCAGTCCCGCGTCGCCGTCGGCCTTGACCGCCAGGACGAGCCCTCGTCGCGGGTCCGCCGCGCGCTGGGCCCGCCGCCCGGCGGCCTCCAGGGCGTCCAGCGCGAACCGCGCCTGGGCGAGGAGAACGTGGCCCGCGCGGGTCAGGACCACGCTGTGGGTGGTGCGCTCGAAGAGGGTGACCCCGAGCTCCGCCTCCAGCCCGCGGATCGCCCGGGACAGCGGCGGGGCGGAGATGCCCAGCCGTTCGGCCGCGCGGGTGAAGTTGAGTTCCTCGGCGACGGCGACGAAGTAGCGCAGCGGGCGGGACTCCACGGTTTCGCCCTCCCTCCGGCAGTGCCTTCGACTCGGTCGTGCGCTCGGTATTGCTCTGAGGGTAACAACCCGGAGCGAAGCGGTCCTTCAGCCGGCGGCCGCCGGAGGGCAGGCTCGATCACGTCCACCCCTCCCGTTCTTCCAGGAGCGTTCCGTGATCCTCGTCACCACCCCGACCGGCCAGATCGGCAGCCGGGTCCTCGACTCCCTCCTCGACGCCGGGGACGCGGCGGGGGAGATCCGCGTCGTCGTGCGCGATCCCGGGCGCCTGTCCCCGCGGGTGCGCGCCCGCGTCGAGGCCGTCACCGGCTCGCACGCCGACCCCGACGTCACCGTCAAGGCGTACGCGGGCGCCGACCGGGTGTTCTGGCTGGTGCCGCCGAGGCCCACCGCCGACAGCGTCGACGGCCACTTCCGCGCCTTCACCCGGCCCCTGGCCGACGCGATCCGCGCCGGGGGCGTCGAGCGGGTCGTCGCCGTCTCCACCCTGGGCCGTGGCGTCGCCCGCAACGCCGGGCAGATCTCGGCCTCGCTGGCCATGGACGACGAGATCCGGGCCACCGGGGTCCACCACCGGGCGCTGTGCCCGCCGTACCTCATGGAGAACCTGCTCCACCAGGCCGCGGCGATCCGCGACGACGGTGTGATCGCCATGGCGGCGCCCGGCGACCGGGTGCTGCGGACCTGCACCACCCGTGACATCGGCGCGACGGCGGCACGGCTGCTGCTCGACGGCTCCTGGACCGGCCAGGACGACGTCCCGACGGTCGGTCCCGACGCGCTGACGCCCG
Organism: Streptomyces sp. NPDC047841; assembly: GCF_040704085.1. Lineage (NCBI taxonomy): Bacteria > Bacillati > Actinomycetota > Actinomycetes > Kitasatosporales > Streptomycetaceae > Streptomyces > Streptomyces sp. NPDC047841. The sequence goes on along the minus strand of NZ_JBEYRP010000003.1, from coordinate 247,970 downwards.
AGGACATGGCACGTGTCGTCTCCGAGGTGCTGGACCGGCCGGTCCGCTTCCAGCGGATCAGCGGGGCGGAGTACCGGGCGTCGGTGCTGCGGTACGGCGCGAGCGAGAACTGGGCCGAGGCCCTGACCGACCTCGCGACCGCGACGGCCGAGCAGGGCTTCTACGGCAGCGAGGCGCCCAGCACGCCCGAGACGGCACCCACGTCCTTCCGCCGGTGGTGCGAGGAGGTACTCAAGCCGGCCGTCCAGCCCTGACGGCGACCGCCACCGCCCGCGGTTTTGGGGTAGGGCTCGTCGGGGGCGACCGGCGCGGTCCGCGGGCACGGGCTCGGTGGGGGGGTGACCGATGCGGTCTACGGGCACGGGCGCGGTGTAGGGGGTGACCGGCGTGGTACGCGGGGACGGGCTCGGTGTGTGGGGGCGACCGACGCGGTCCGGGGCGATGGGGCTCTGTGTGTGGGATGACCGGCGCGGTCCGCGGGCACGGGCGCGGTGTGGGGGGTGACCGATGCGGTCTACGGGCACGGGCGCGGTGTAGGGGGCGACCAGCGCGGTGCGCCGGGACGGGCTCGGTGTGGTGGTCGACCGGCGCGGTCCGCGGTGGCGCCGTCACCGTGGGCGGTCCCACCGACGGTTCCACCGGCCGGCGCCACGGGCTTCAGCGGCGCGGCTTCACTTGCCGTTCCACCGGCGCGGTCTGCGCTCCCGCCGACGGCCGCCCGCCTGCCAACGGCGGGACCATCCCCGCCTCCGCCGCCCCCCCGCGCGACCGACGGCACCCTCGCCACGACCGTCACCACCCCGGCCACTCGTCGGTGCCGACGCGGCCACCGCTGGCACCCTCCCGCCACCGGCGGCCCCCCGTCACTGCCCACACCGCCCGTGCCACCGGCGACCCCATCCGCGCGACCGGCAGCACCACCCGTGCCCCCGGCGGCACGCTGGCGTTACTCGCGCCGGCACCATCCCCGCCCCAACGACACCACCCCCGCCCCGCCGCCTACCGCTCCAGCAGCATCCGCTGTAGTTCCCGGGCCGCCCGGGGCGGAGCCACGTCGCTGCGGTGGGCCAGGGCGATGGTGCGGTGCAGGCCGGGGCGGGCCAGCGGGGTGACCCGTAGGCCCCGGCCCGCCCGGGCGGCCACCATCCGGGGGACGACGGCCACGCCGAGCCCCGCCCGGACGAATCCCAGCACCGCGTCCATCTCGCCGCCCTCCACCGCGAAGTCCGGCTCGAACCCGGCGGAGCGGCACGCGGCGACGGTCAGTTCCCGCAGGTCGTACCCGTGCCGGAACATCACCAGCCGTTCCCCCTCCAGGTCGGCGATCTCCACGGCCCGCCGGCCCCGGCCCGGGTCCGGCGCCTCCGGCGAGGACACCACCACCAGGTCCTCGCGCAGCAGCTCCACGGTCGTCAGCGCGGGCGCCGGCGTCGGCAGCGGCAGCACGACCAGCGCGAGGTCGAGCGCGCCGCGCGCCAGCTCCCGCACCAGGTCGTGGGAACCGCTCTCCTCGATCAGCAGCTGGATACCGGGGTACCGGTCGTGGAAGGCCCGCAGCACGTCCGGCAACAGCCCCGTGCACAGGCTCGGCGTCGCGCCCAGCCGTACCCGCCCCCGCCGCAGCTGCACCAGTTCCTGCACCTCGTGCCGGGCGGTGTCGGCGTCGGCCAGGATGCGCCGGGCCAGCGGCAGCAGCGCCTCGCCGGCGTCGGTGAGCGTGATGTTGCCCCGGGCGCGCAGGAAGAGGTCCGCGCCCAGCTCCCGTTCCAGCGCCCTGATCTGCTGGGACAGCGAGGGCTGGGCGACATGGACCAGCTCGGCGGCCCGGGTGAAGTGCCGGGTCTCGGCGACGGCCACGAAATACTGGAGCTGCTGGAACTGCACCCTGCCAGAATAGCCCCAGCCTATGGAAACAAGCTGGACCATGTCTTGGACCGATCGGGCCTTTCGCCCCTAGCGTGCTGTTCCATGGCTCTGGCAACGCGGACGGACCGACGGCCGTCCATGGCGCGCACGATGTGGGACTCCTCCGTCGGCAAGAAGACGGTGATGGCCGTCAGCGGCGTGATCATGCTCCTGTACCTGGTCGCGCACCTGATCGGCAATCTGAAGATCTTCTTCGGCGCCGGCGAGTTCAACCACTACGCGCACTGGCTGCGCACCGTGGGCGAGCCCTTCATGCACTACGAGTGGACCCTCTGGCTCGTCCGGATCGTCCTCGTGGTCGCCGTGGTGGCCCACGCCACGTCCGCCTACCAGCTCAGCCGGCGCGACATCAAGGCACGGCCCAGCAAGTACGTGCACAAGAAGCCGCGGGCCAGCTACGCGACCCGCACCATGCGCTGGGGCGGCGTCATCCTCGGCCTGTTCATCGTCTGGCACATCCTCGACCTGACCACCGGCACCGTGCACTCCGGCGGCTTCCAGGACGGCCACCCGTACCAGAACGTCGTGGACACCTTCTCCACCTGGTACGGCAACGTCGTCTACATCGTCGCGATGCTCGCGCTCGGCCTGCACGTCCGGCACGGCTTCTGGAGCGCCGCCCAGACCCTCGGCGTCGGCAGCCGCAGCCGCGACCGCGCCCTCAAGACCCTCGCGAACGTCCTCGCGCTGCTGCTCACGGCCGGTTTCATCGCCATCCCCGTGGGCGTCATGACCGGAGTGGTGAGCTGACATGACTACCTACGCCGACTACACGACCGGCGCGCCGGTCACCGACACCAAGGCCCCCGCCGGGCCCATCCACGAACGCTGGGACAAGCGCCGCTTCGAGGCGAAGCTGGTCAACCCCGCCAACCGGCGCAAGCACACGGTCATCGTGGTCGGCACCGGCCTGGCCGGCGGCTCCGCCGGCGCCACGCTCGCCGAACAGGGCTACCACGTCGTCCAGTTCTGCTACCAGGACTCCCCGCGCCGCGCCCACTCCATCGCCGCGCAGGGCGGTATCAACGCGGCGAAGAACTACCGCAACGACGGCGACTCCGTCCACCGGCTCTTCTACGACACCGTCAAGGGCGGCGACTTCCGGGCCCGCGAGTCCAACGTCCACCGGCTCGCGCAGATCTCCGTCGAGATCATCGACCAGTGCGTGGCCCAGGGCGTGCCGTTCGCCCGCGAGTACGGCGGCCTGCTCGACACCCGCTCCTTCGGCGGCGTCCAGGTCTCGCGTACCTTCTACGCCCGCGGCCAGACGGGCCAGCAGCTGCTGCTGGGCGCCTACCAGGCGCTGTCCCGGCAGATCGCCGCCGGGAACGTGGAGATGCACCCGCGCACCGAGATGCTCGACCTGATCGTCGTCGACGGACGGGCCCGCGGGATCGTGGCGCGCGACCTCGTCACCGGCAGGATCGGCACGTACTTCGCGGACGCCGTGGTCCTCGCGAGCGGCGGCTACGGCAACGTCTTCTACCTGTCGACCAACGCGATGAACTCCAACGCGACCGCCGTCTGGCGGGCGCACCGGCGCGGCGCGTACTTCGCCAACCCCTGCTTCACCCAGATCCACCCGACCTGCATCCCGCGCACCGGCGACCACCAGTCGAAGCTGACGCTGATGAGCGAGTCCCTGCGCAACGACGGCCGCATCTGGGTGCCCAAGGCCCAGGGCGACACCCGCCCGCCGAACGAGATCCCCGAGGACGAGCGCGACTACTACCTGGAGCGCATCTACCCGTCCTTCGGCAACCTCGTGCCCCGGGACATCGCCTCCCGCGCCGCGAAGAACGTCTGCGACGAGGGCAGGGGAGTGGGCCCCGGCGGACAGGGCGTCTACCTGGACTTCGCCGACGCGATCCGGCGCATGGGGCGCACAGCGGTCGAGGCGAAGTACGGCAACCTCTTCGACATGTACCAGCGGATCACCGACGAGGATCCGTACGAGGTGCCGATGCGGATCTACCCGGCCGTGCACTACACGATGGGCGGCCTGTGGGTCGACTACGACCTCCAGACCACGGTCCCCGGGCTGTTCGCGATCGGCGAGGCCAACTTCTCCGACCACGGCGCCAACCGGCTCGGCGCATCCGCGCTGATGCAGGGCCTCGCCGACGGCTACTTCGTGCTGCCGGCCACCATCAACGACTACCTGGCCCGCAACCCGCACCAGGAACCGGTCACCGACGAGCACCCCGTCGTGCAGGAGGTGCTGGCCGAGACCGAGGACCGGATCAACCTCCTTCTGGCCGTGGACGGCGACCGCACCCCGGACTCCTTCCACCGCGAACTCGGCGAGCTGATGTGGGAGTTCTGCGGCATGGCCCGCTCCGACACGGGGCTGCGCAAGGCGCTGGAACGCATCCCGCAGATCCGCGAGGAGTTCTGGCGCCGGATCAAGGTGCCCGGCACCGGCGAGGAGTTCAACCAGTCGCTGGAGAAGGCCAACCGCATCGTCGACTACCTGGAGCTCGCCGAGCTGATGTGCCTCGACGCGCTGCACCGCACCGAGTCCTGCGGCGGCCACTTCCGCGAGGAGTCCCAGACCCCGGACGGCGAGGCCGCCCGCAAGGACGACGCGTTCTCGTACGCCGCCGCCTGGGAGTTCACCGGCACCGGCGAGGCGCCCGTCCTGCACAAGGAAGACCTCGTCTTCGAGTACGTCCATCCCACCCAGCGGAGCTACGCATGAAGCTCACCCTGCGCGTCTGGCGGCAGAAGAACGCCGGCGCCGAAGGAGCGATGTCCACCTACGAGGTGGACGACATCTCGCCCGACATGTCCTTCCTGGAGATGCTGGACGTCCTCAACGAACAGCTCATCCTCTCCGGCGAGGAGCCGGTCGCCTTCGACCACGACTGCCGCGAGGGCATCTGCGGCGCGTGCTCGCTCGTCATCAACGGCGACGCGCACGGACCGGAGCGGACCACCACCTGCCAGCTGCACATGCGGTCCTTCCGGGACGGCGACACGATCGACATCGAGCCGTGGCGGGCGTCCGCGTTCCCGGTGATCAAGGACCTGGTCGTGGACCGGTCGGCGTTCGACCGGATCATCCAGGCCGGCGGCTACGTCACCGCGCCGACCGGCTCCGCGCCCGAGGCCCACGCCACGCCGGTGCCGAAGGCCGACGCCGACTTCGCGTTCGAGCACGCCGAGTGCATCGGGTGCGGGGCGTGCGTCGCCGCGTGCCCGAACGGCGCGGCGATGCTGTTCACCTCCGCCAAGGTCAACCATCTGAACGTGCTGCCCCAGGGCGCGCCCGAGCGGGAGACCCGGGTGCTGGACATGGTGGCGCAGATGGACGCGGAGGGGTTCGGCGGGTGCACGCTGACCGGTGAGTGCGCGACCGCCTGCCCCAAGGGCATCCCGCTGGTCTCGATCACCGGCATGAACAAGGAGTGGCTGAGGGCCACCCGGAAGGCAGGCAAGAGGTAACACCCGAGAACGTTCGCCGACCGGTGGACGGGCGGGGCCGGGACCGGTGCTCCCCGGCCCCGTCTGGTTTTCCCGGTCCCGGCCGTCTGCGCGCACGGACGACCCCGGCGTTCACCACCCCCACATCCCCTCTCCCGGCACCGGTCACGCGCACGCCAACCGTTCTCGGAAGAACAGGAGCGGCGGGCCGTACGACCCGGGCCCGCCGCCCCCGCCGCCGACCCGGCCCGTGCCCAGGAGAGAGCCATGACCGGCGTTTCCACCCTCGACCGTCCCCCGCAGCCCGCGGCACCCACCCGCTACACCGTCACCCTCGCCCGCGACGAGGCCGACGTGCGTGCCGCCCAGCGGCTGCGGCACGACGTCTTCGCCGGGGAGATGGGGGCCCTGCTGGCCACCGCGGAACCCGGGCACGACGTCGACGCCTTCGACTCCTACTGCGACCACCTGCTGGTGCGCGAGGAAGTGACCGGACAGGTCGTCGGCACCTACCGGCTGCTGCCGCCGGAGCGGGCCGCGATCGCCGGCCGGCTCTACTCCGAGGGCGAGTTCGACCTCGCCGCGCTGGACGCGATCCGGCCCGGCCTGGTCGAGGTCGGCCGCTCCTGCGTCCACCCCGACCACCGCGACGGTGCCGTCATCGGCCTGATCTGGGCCGGCATCGCCCGCTACATGACCGACCGGGGCCACGAGTGGCTGGCGGGCTGCTGCTCGGTGCCCCTCGCGGACGGCGGCGCCCTCGCCACCGGCACCTGGGAACGGGTCCGCGACAAGCACCTGGCACCCGAGGAGTTCCGGGTCCGGCCGCTGCTGCCGTGGACCCCGGGCGCCGCGGCCCCCGCCGCCCGCACCGAACTGCCCGCCCTGCTGCGCGGCTACCTCCGGCTCGGCGCCTGGGTGTGCGGCGAGCCCGCGCACGATCCCGCCTTCGGGGTCGCCGACCTGTACGTCCTGCTGTCGATGCGCCGGGTCGACGCGCGCTACCTGCGGCACTTCCTCTCCCTCGTCCCGGCCTGATGAACGCCTGGCTGCCCACCGCGCCCTGCACCCCGGGCGCCTGCCTGGAACCGGTCCGAACCGCCGCGGCCGTACCCCGTGCCGTGCTGCGGCTGACCGCGGTCGCCGTCCTGCTGCTGGCCGGGATCGCGCTGTCCCCGCTCGGCGGGAGGATCCCCGCCGGGTGGGCCGGGCGGTGGTGCCGGATGATCGTGCGGGCCGTCGGGGTCCGGGTCCGGATCACCGGCGCCGCCCCGCCCGCCGGCGGGCTGCTGCTGGTCGCCAACCACGTCTCGTGGCTGGACATCCCGCTGCTCACCGCCGTGCGCCCGGCCCGGATGCTCGCCAAGACGGAGGTCCGCGGGTGGCCCCTGGCGGGCGCGCTGGCCGCGCGCGGCGGGGCCCTGTTCATCGAGCGGGACCGGCTGCGCGCCCTGCCCGGTACGGTCGCCGAGATCGCGGGCGCCCTGCGCGCGGGCGCGGCCGTGACCGCGTTCCCCGAGGGCAGCACCTGGTGCGGGCGCGCCCACGGCCGCTTCCGCCGGGCCGTCTTCCAGGCCGCGCTCGACGCGGGCGTGCCCGTGCAGCCGGTCGGCCTCCGCTACCGGCGGCAGGACGGCGGGCCCGGCACCGCGGCGGCCTTCGTCGGCGAGGACACCCTGCTGGTCTCCCTGTGGCGGGTGGCCCGGACCCGCGGCCTGGTCGCCGAGGTGGAGGTCCGGCCGGTGATCCCGCCGGGCACCCACCCCGACCGCCGCGCCCTCGCCCTCGCGGCCCAGCCGGCCGCACCCGAGCCGGCCTGGACCCACGCGGCGCTGGTCGCGAGCGCGCCGCAGACGCCGTACGACGGGTCCGGCCGGCCACGGCCACGGACAGGTACGGGCGACGGCCGGGCGGCAGCCGTCCGGCTCCCGGCGCGGTGACCGCGGCGTACCGCGCCGCCCGGCCGTGCCCGGCGGCCTGTCCGGCCATGCGGCCGCCTGCCTGGCCGGGCGGCATCGGCGCGTGCGCGTGCCGCAGGTGCCGCACGATCGCGTGGTCCACGGCCTCGCCGCCCGCCGGATCCGCTCGGCGATGACGACGGAGCCCGGCGAGACCACCGCGGCCCGGGGCCCCGGCCCGCTCCACCCGCGGTCCGCCCCCCACCCCGCCTGGCCCCTGGCCCCCGGCCCGGCCGGCGTCCCCCTCGTGGCGCGGCACGGGCCGACGGATCGGCCGCTCAGGGCATGACCCGCGCCAGATAGGGCGCCGTCGCGCTGCCCTCCGTGCGGGACACCCGGGCCGGCGGGCCGGCCGCGACGATGCGGCCGCCCCGGTCGCCGCCGCCCGGGCCCAGGTCGATCACCCAGTCGGCGCCCGCGACCACCGTCATGTCGTGCTCCACCACGACGACGGTGTGCCCGGCGTCGACCAGCCCGTGCAGGCGGTCCATCAGCACCTCCACGTCGGCCGGGTGCAGACCGGTCGTCGGCTCGTCCAGCAGGTACAGCGTGTGGCCCCGGCGCCCGCGCTGGAGTTCGCTCGCCAGCTTGATCCGCTGGGCCTCGCCGCCGGACAGCTCGGTCGCCGGCTGGCCGAGCCGCAGGTAACCGAGGCCCACGTCGAGCAGGGTGCCGAGGCTGCGGGCGGCGGCGGGGGAGTCCGCGAAGAACTCCGCGGCGGCCTCCACGGTCAGGTCGAGCACGTCGGCGATGGTCCGCCCCCGGTACGTCACCTGGAGCGTCTCGGGGTTGTAGCGGGCGCCGCCGCAGTCCGGGCAGGGCGCGTAGGTGCTCGGCAGGAACAGCAGTTCCACGCTGACGAACCCCTCGCCCTGGCAGGTCTCGCAGCGCCCGCCGGCCACGTTGAACGAGAACCGCCCGACGCCGTACCCGCGCTCCCGCGCCTCCCGCGTGCCGGCGAACACCTTCCGCACGACGTCGAAGAGGCCGGTGTAGGTGGCCAGGTTGGACCGCGGGGTGCGCCCGATGGGCTTCTGGTCGACGCGGACCAGCCGCCCGACGCCGTCCAGGTCCTCCGTCAACTCGCCGATGAGCGTGGACTTGCCGGACCCGGAGACACCGGTCACCGCCGTGAACGCGCCGAGCGGGAACTCGGCCGTCACCTCCCGCAGGTTGTTCCGGGTCACCGGGCCCGCCGTCAGCCAGCCGCGCGGGGCGCGGACTTCGCGCGGCGGACCGGGCGACTCGTCGAAGAGGAACACGGCCGTCGCCGACTCCTCGACCGAGGCCAGCTCGGCGACCGGACCGCTGTACAGCACCCGCCCGCCGTGCTCACCCGCGCCGGGGCCCACGTCGACCACCCAGTCGGCGCCGCGCACCACGTCCAGGTGGTGCTCCACCACGAACACCGAGTTCCCGGCCGTCTTCAGCCGGTCCAGCACGGTCAGCAGCGCCTCGGTGTCCGCCGGGTGCAGCCCGGCGGACGGCTCGTCCAGCACGTACACCACACCGAACAGCCCGGACCGCAGCTGCGTGGCGAGCCGCAGCCGTTGCAGCTCGCCCGCCGAGAGGGTGGGGGCGGCCCGGTCCAGGCTGAGGTAGCCGAGCCCCAGCTCGACCACCGGGGCGATCCGGGACGTGAGGTCGCCCGTGAGCACCCGGGCCGTCTCCGTGCCGGCGCCGGCTGCGAGCAGTCCCGCGAGGCCGGTCAGCGGCAGCGCGGCCAGCTCGGCGATGGTCCGCCCGGCGAAGGTCACCGCGAGGGCCTCGGGCCGTAGCCTGCTGCCCCCGCAGGCCGGGCAGGGCGCGCTGGTCAGGAAGCGCTCCGCCTTCGCCCGCAGGGTCGGCGACCTGGTGTCGGAGAACGTCTTCAGGACGTACCGGCGGGCGCTCGTGTAGGTGCCCTGGTAGGGCCGTTGGATGCGGTCGGCGTCCCGGACCGGGTGGACGGTGACCACCGGCTGCTCGTCGGTGAACAGGATCCACTCGCGCTCACGCGCGGGCAGTTCGCGCCAGGGCCGGTCCACGTCGTGGCCGAGCGCGTCCAGGATGTCCCGCAGGTTCTTGCCCTGCCAGGCGCCCGGCCAGGCCGCGACGGCGCCCTCCCGGATGGTCAGCGAGGGGTCCGGGACCAGCAGCTCCTCGGTGGTCTCGTGCACCCGGCCGAGGCCGTGGCACGTGGGGCAGGCACCGGCCGCCGTGTTCGGCGAGAACGCGTCCGAGTCCAGCCGCTCCGCCCCGGGCGGGTAGGCGCCGGCGCGCGAGAACAGCATGCGCAGCGAGTTGGAGAGGTTGGTGACGGTGCCCACCGAGGAGCGCGAGCCGGGGGCGGAGCGGCGCTGCTGGAGCGAGACCGCGGGCGGCAGCCCGGTGATCTCACCCACCTTGGGCGCCCCCACCTGGTGGATCAGGCGGCGCGCGTACGGGGCGACCGACTCGAAGTACCGCCGCTGCGCCTCCGCGTAGACGGTGCCGAACGCCAGGGACGACTTGCCCGAGCCGGAGACACCCGTGAAGACGGCCAGGACGTCCCGGGGGATGTCCACGTCGACGCCCTTGAGGTTGTGCTCGCGGGCGCCGCGGACGCGGACGTACGGGTCATGGGGGCTGTGCATCGGGGGGATACTTTAACCGCCCCGGTGCGTCAGACCTGCGGAGGGTTGTCCCGGTCCTGCGGCCGGGTGCCGAACTCGTCGCGCAGTCTGTCCTGACCGGTGTCGACCTGCGACTGGTACTTGTTCCCGGTGCGCTCGTCGACGTAGTCGCCGCCCTTGTCGATGCCCTTGTCGGCCATGCCCTCACGGCCCTTGAGCATGCCCTTGATCTTGTCCTTGAAGGACATGGCAGCCCTCCTCGTCGCTAGGGGTTCGCCCTCCCAGGGTCACCGGCCCGGGCCGTGTTCGCATCTCGGGCGGGTCACCGGGCCGGCGCGAAGAGCGCGGCGAGCCGCCGGTGGGAGTCGAGCAGGGCCGTACGGTCGTAGGTGCTGGTGGTGACGAGCACCTCCTCGGCGCCCGTCTCCCCGAGCACGCTCTCCAGCTCCCGGGCGACCTGGTCGGCGGTGCCCGCGATGTGCCCGGCCAGCCCGGACACGTAGAAGTCCCGTTCCTTCGCGGTCATCGCGCGGGCCTCGACCGCTTCGGCGGGGGCGAGCGGCGGAAAGGTGCCGTGCGTGCGGGAGTACGCCATCGCCCAGGCCTCGGGGACCAGCAGCCGGCGCGCCTCCGCCTCGGTGCCGGCGACCGCGACCGTGCCGGAGATCACGACGTACGGCTCGGACGCCCAGCGCGAGGGGCGGAACAGGGAGCGGTACCGGTCGATGCCGCGCAGCATCTTCTCCCGGCTCCGCAGGTCCCCGATGACCATGGGCAGCCCGGCGCGCGCCGCGATCCGCGCGCCCTCGCCCATGGCCAGCACGAACGGCGGCACGGTCAGGCCCTCCGCGGGGCGGGCGTGCACGCCGGTCGGCGAGTCGCCGGTGAACCAGTCCAGCAACTCGCCGAGCTGGGCCGCGAAGTCGTCTGCGTCGCCCTTGTCCCGGCCGAGCGCCCGGCGCACCGCGTCCGTGAAGCCGACGGAGCGGCCGAGCCCCATGTCGACACGGCCCGGGAACAGGGACTCCAGCACCCCGAACTGCTCGGCGACGACCAGGGGCCGGTGGTTGGGCAGCATGACCCCGCCGGTGCCGACCCGGATGGCGCGGGTGGCGGCGGCGACCGCGGCGGCGAGCACGGTCGGCGCGGAACCGGCGACACCCGGCACGCCGTGGTGCTCCGACACCCAGAACCGGTGGTATCCCAGCGCCTCCGCCTCGCGGGCCAGCGCGACGGTGTCGCGCAGCGCCTCGGCGGTCGGGCGGCCCTCCCGGGTCCGGGAGCGGTCGAGGACGGAGAACCGGGCCCGGCTGATCAGTGTGCTGCTCACACCGTGGTTCAACGCCGTAGGGGGTCCGGGATTCCCGCGGTCACGCGCGGTGGCTGGTTAGGGTGGCCGGTGTGACCGACAGCAGCACGCGCCCGCTCGCCGTGTTCGACCTCGACAACACGCTCGCCGACACCGCCCACCGCCAGCACTTCCTGGAGAGCCGGCCGCGGAACTGGAACGCGTTCTTCGCCGCCGCGCCCCAGGACCCGCCGATCGCCGAGGGCGTGGCGCTGGCCGTGGAGAGTGCCCGCGCCTGCGAGGTCGTCTACCTCACCGGCCGTCCCGAGCGGTGCCGCCGGGACACGCTGGAGTGGCTCGCGGCCCACGGTCTTCCAGAAGGACGCGTGCACATGCGGGGTGACGCCGACCGCAGGCCGGCCCGGTTCACCAAGCTGGAGACGCTGCGCCGGCTCGCCCGGGACCGGGAGGTCCGCGTGGTAGTGGACGACGACGAAGTGGTCTGTGACGACGCCGAGCGGGCCGGGTTCACCGTCGTACGGGCCCGCTGGGCCGCGACGTCGGCCGCGCTGGAAGACGCTCAGGAACGGGAGGGGCGTACCTGAGGAGGGCCCGGGCGGGGCGGCTCAGTCGCCGTCCTCCAGGCGGAATCCGACCTTCAGGCCCACCTGGTAGTGCTCGACCCGGCCGTTCTCGATCTGGCCGCGGACCTGGGTCACCTCGAACCAGTCGAGGTTGCGCAGGGTCTGGTCGGCGCGGGCGATGCCGTTGCGGATGGCCTGGTCGAGGCCCTCGTGCGAGGTGCCGACGATCTCGGTGACCCGGTAGGTGTGGTTCGACATGCGGGTGCTCCTCTCGTGTCACGCCGTACTCCACCGTGCCGTATCCGCGCCCCGCGCGCACGGCGTCGCGGGCCGGCCGGGGGCCGGGCCTTGACCTCTGCATTGGTCCATACCAAAATCCAGCACACCCGTACGAGCCGTGTGCTCGTCCCCCCACGCCGGGCCCCCGCCCCTGTCCCAGCACTCCCGCCAGACAGAACAGGACCCCTCGTGAGACGTCGTCTGCTCGCCCTCCTCTGCGTCACCGGCTCCCTCGTCAGCGGCTGCGGGATGCTCCCCGGCGACCACGGCCGCAAGACCGTGACCGTGTGGCTGATGAAGGGCAGCGCCTCCGGGGAGTTCCTGCGGCGGTTCACCGAGGACTTCGAACGCACCCACGAGGACCTGCGGCTGGACATCCGCATCCAGGAGTGGACCGGGATCGTCGACAAGGTCCGCGGCGCGCTCAAGGCCCCCTCCGGCGACGGCCCCGACGTCATCGAGGTCGGCAACACCCAGGTGCCGCTGTACGCGGACGGCGGCCGGCTCGCGGACCTGACCCTGGAGTCGATGCGGGACTGGGGCAAGGACAAGTGGCTCCCCGGTCTCGCCGAGCCCGGCAAGGACGGCAACAAGCAGTACGGCATTCCCTGGTACGCCGCCAACCGGGTCGTCATCTACCGCAAGGACCTGTTCGAACAGGCCGGCATCACCAGCCCGCCCAAGACCCGCGACGCATGGCTCGCCGCCACCGAGAAGCTCGACTCCGGCGGCAACCAGGGCATCTACCTCGCCGGGCAGGACTGGTACACGCTCTCTGGCTTCATCTGGGACGAGGGCGGCGACCTCGCCCGGGAGAAGGACTACGAGTGGCAGGGCGCCCTGGACACCCCGGCCGCGCTGCGGGGCATGGACTTCTACCGCCGGCTCCAGGCGCTGGGCGAGGGACCCGTGGACGCCGACGAGGAGCACCCGCCCCAGGCCGGGGTGTTCGCCGGCGGCAAGGTCGCGCAGATCGTCGCCGTACCCGGGCTCGCCCAGGCGGTCGTCCGGCAGAACCCGGACCTGAAGGACAAGCTCGGCTTCTTCCCGGTGCCCGGCCGGACCGCCGGGCGGCCCGGCACCGTCTTCACCGGCGGCTCGGACCTGGTCGTCGCGGGCAACACCGGCGACCAGTTCGCCGCGACCGCCGTCGTCGGGGCACTCACCGGCGCCAAGTGGGACACCGAGCTGGCCCGCACCATGAACTACGTGCCCAACAAGACCACGCTGGCCGGCGCCGTCGGGGGCGAGGAGGGGGTCGCCGCCATGGCCGCGGGCGCGGCGCACGGCCGGGCGACCCCCAACACCCCTCAGTGGGCCGACGTGGAGGCCGACAACCCGATCAAGCAGTACATGACCCGGGTGCTGGGCGGCGCGGACCCGGCGGCCGAGGCCCGCCGGGCCTCACGCCGGATCACCGAGGCCCTCGCCCCGAACGTGGGCTGACCGGGCGCGCCCGGCTCACCGCACCACGCTCAGCGACAGCGCGAACCGGCCCTTCGCGTCCGTCCACCAGTGGGTCAGCTCCAGGCCGGCGGCGGCCAGTTCGCGGGACACGCCCTCCTCGCGGAACTTGGCCGACACCTCCGTGCGCAACTCCTCACCGGCCGCGAAGTCGACGGCGAGGTCCAGCGCGGGCACCTTCACGGTCTGCGCGGTACGGGAGCGCAGCCGCATCTCGATCCACTCCCGCTCGGCGTCCCAGCGGGCCACGTGGTCGAACGCGTCCGGGTCGAAGTCGGCGCCCAGTGCGCGGTCGACCACGGCCAGCACGTTCTTGTTGAACGCGGCCGTCACCCCGGCCGCGTCGTCGTACGCCCGGACCAGCACCCGTTCGTCCTTCACCAGGTCCGTGCCGAGCAGCAGTCCGTCGCCGGGGGCGAGCAGCGCGCGCACGGAGGCCAGGAACTCCGCGCGTTCGGCGGGCAGCAGGTTGCCGATCGTGCCGCCGAGGAAGGCCACCAGCCGGGGTCCCGGTGTGGCGGGCAGGGTCAGCGGGGCGGTGAAGTCGGCGATCAGCGCGTGCACTTCAAGCCCGGGACGCTCCTCGATCAGGGCCTCGCCGGCCTGGGTGAGGGCGCTCTCGCTGACGTCGACCGGGACGTACGCCGCGAGGGGCAGCGCGTCGATCAGGTAGCGGGTCTTCTCCGAGGAACCCGAGCCCAGTTCGACCAGGGTGCGGGCACCGCTGGCGGCGGCGATCTCACCCGACCGGGTGGCGAGGATCTCCCGTTCGGCGCGCGTGGGGTAGTACTCGGGCAGTTCGGTGATCCGCTCGAACAGTTCGCTGCCCCGGGCGTCGTAGAACCACTTGGGCGGCAGCCACTTGGGGGTGGCGGTGAGGCCGTGCAGGACGTCGGCGCGCAGCGCGGCGTCCGTGGCGTCCTCGGGGAGCGTGCGGGTGACGTGCAGGGGACTCAACGGCAGGGCTCCTTCGGTGATCGGGGTGCCACCGCTCGGGCGGAGCCGAGCGCGGGGGAGGCCGCCGGGTCCTCCAGCGGGGCGAGCAGCACGCCGGCGCGGCTCGCGGTGAGCACCGTGCGGTCGGGGACCTCCCGCCAGAGCGGGTCGTCGTCGTACGGCTCGGAGGCGACGACCGTGCTCCGGCCGGGTTCCGTGCGGTACCAGAGCGAGTCGCCCCAGGCGGTGGCGGTGATCGTGGCTCCGTCGGTCAGCAGCAGGTTGAGGCGGGAGGCGGGGGCCGCCCGCGCCAGTTGGCGAACCGTTTCGCCCATGGCCTGGTCCGGTTCGTCGCCGCTGCGCAGCCGGTGCAGGACCAGCGCCCAGACGAACGCCGAGTCGTTACGGGCCTGGAGCGAGAGCAGCTCGACCGGCGGCAGCGCGGACACCAGGGGCGCCGCCGCGTCCGGCCAGCCCGCGACCGCGCCGTTGTGGCTGAACAGCCACCGCCCGGCCGCGAACGGCGCCGCGGCGGCCTCGGCGTCCGCCCCCGCGAAGGTCGCGTCCCGGACGGCCGCCAGCACGGCACCCGAGCGCACCACCCGGCACAGGTCGGCGAAGGACAGGTCCGCCCAGATCGGCCCGGCCCGCCGGTAGCGCGCCGGTACCGGGTCCTGGGAGGCGTACCAGCCCACCCCGAAACCGTCGGCGTTGACCGTGCCGTGCCGCTGCCGGCGCGGCGCCCACGACTGGCGGAACAGACTGTGCGGGGGCTCCGTGAGGATCCGGCCGAGCGGCTCCTCGGGCCCCAGGAAGGCGAGGTGACGACACATCAGACCGCCTCCGAGCGGGCGGTGCGGAACCCGGAGAAGATCTGCCGGCGGATCGGGTAGTCCCAGTTGCGGAAGGTGCCCCGGCAGGCCACCGGGTCCACGGCGAACGAACCGCCGCGCAGCACCTTGCACTCGGGGCCGAAGAACACCTCCGAGTACTCCCTGTAGGGGAAGGCCCGGAAGCCCGGGTACGGCAGGAAGTCGCTCGACGTCCACTCCCACACGTCACCGATCAGCTGCCGGACGCCGAGCGGCGAGGCACCGGCCGGGTAGCTGCCGGCCGGAGCGGGCCTGAGGTGCCGCTGGCCCAGGTTGGCGTGTTCCGGTGCCGGGTCGGCGTCCCCCCACGGGTAGCGCCGCGAGCGGCCGGTGACCGGGTCGAAGCGGGCCGCCTTCTCCCACTCCGTCTCGGTGGGCAGCCGCCGCCCGGCCCAGCGGGCGTAGGCGTCCGCCTCGTACCAGCACACGTGCAGCACCGGCTCGTCGGCCGGGACCGGTTCCGTGATCCCGAACCGGCGCCGCAGCCACTGGCCGCCGTCCCGCCGCCAGAACTGCGGGGCGGAGATGGCGTGCTGCCTGATGTGCGCCCAGCCCGCCGGTGCCCACCAGCGCTCGGTGTCGTAGCCGCCGTCCTCGATGAACGCCTGGTACGCCGCGTTCGTCACGGGGGTCGTGTCGATCCAGAACGGCGCCACCTCGCGCGGGTGCGCCGGGCGCTCGTTGTCCAGCGCCCAGGGCTCGCTGGAGGTGCCCATGGTGAACGGGCCGCCGGGCACGAGGACTTCGGCCGGCCCGGTGAACAGCGGGGCCGGCTCGGGGTCCGGGGCGGTCAGCGCCTGCGGTCCCCTGCGCAGCTGATGGGTGATCAGCATGGTCTCGTCGTGCTGCTGTTCGTGCTGGGCGATCATGCCGAAGGCGAAGCCGGCCTCGGTCAGCCGGGTGCCGTGGAAGTCCGCGGACTGGAGCAGGTCCAGCGCCCGGCCGCGCACCTCGGCGGCGTACCGGCGGGCCTCGGCGGGCGGCAGCAGCGGCAGGGTGGGGCGCTCGGCCCGAGGGTGCTCGAAGGCGTCGTAGAGGCTGTCTATCTCCGGCCGCATCGCCTCCCGGCCGCCGACCGTCCGCAGCAGCCACAGCTCCTCCTGGTTGCCGATGTGCGCCAGGTCCCAGACCAGGGGGGACATCAGCGGCGAGTGCTGGGCGGTGAGGTCCGGCCCGTCGACGCAGGAGGTCAGCAGCGTGGTGCGGTCGCGGGCCGTGGTGAGGGAGGCCAGCGCGCGCTCCCGCAGCGCCTCGGCGTCCGTCTCGGCCGTCTGGGTGTCGATGTCGGTCTCCGGGGCGGTCATGTACGGATGTCCTTCCTCCTGTGGGCGGTGCGGGTGCCCCCGGCCGGGCCGGACCCGGACGACGGCGGGCCGGTCACGGAGAGCCGGTCCAGCAGGTCGTCGGCCGGGCAGCGGCCCCGGGCGACATGGCGGTCCTGGTACGCCGCCACCGCGTCGGTGACCCGGGCGGTGGCGCCGAGCCGGGGCAGCGCGTCCAGGGCCGCCGCGAAACAAACGTCGGCCGCCTCGCGCAGCTCCGGGTCGGCGAGCCCGTACCGGGCCGCGTCGAGCCACAGGGGGTTGTGCGGGGCGGGCAGGTTCAGGGTCCGTTCGCCCAGTGGTTTCACGGTCCGGTAGGCGGTCTCCGCGGCCTCCGGGTCGTCGAACAGCGCCGCCGTCACCGCGAGCGGCACGATCCAGCCGTCCTCGCCGGGCTGCGCGTCGATCATGCGCAGCTCCAGGTGGCCGCGCGGCCGGACCGGCGGGAACAGTGTGGTCAGGTGGTAGTCCAGGTCCGCCCGGGTGGGCGGCCGGGGTGTGCCGGAGCGGGTCCACTCCCGGAAGGTGAGCCCCTCGGGCACGTCCCAGGGCCCGCTGTCCCGGCGCACGCACATCACCGGCGCGTCCAGCACCCGCCGGGACCAGGCGGCCCGTGGGTCGCCGTCCAGCGGTGGGGCGCCGGCCCGGCCGGCGCCTATCTCCGTCCACACCAGCTGCCGGGTGGACTGCCAGCCCGTGGGGCGGCCTTCGATCAGCGGCGAGTTGGCGAACGCGGCCACCAGGACCGCGCCCAGCTGGTGCGCCAGCCACCAGCGCCGGGTGTGCCCCAGCGGGCCGGGCTCCTCGTGGCCTGCGTCCACACAGACCTGGACCGACGCCGAGGCGCACATCATGTGCCGGCCGGCCGGACCGGTGCGGTCCAGGCAGGTCTCCATGGCGTCGTAGCGGGGCTCGTGCAGGAACCTGCGCGGCGCGTGCCAGGGGTCGTGGCCGATGCCCGCGAGGCCGAGACCGTCCCGGGCCAGCACGGCCCGGACGGCGTCCAGGTCGGCGGAGACGGTGTCGACGCACTCCATCAGGGAGGCGGCGGGCGGCGAGCTCAGCTCCAGCTGGCCACCGGGTTCGACGGTGAGCGCCGAATTCAGGGGTACGGCCCGCACGGTGGCGTAGGCCGCTTCGAGTCGTTCGGGTGTGACCGGGAGCTGCGGCAGCTCCAGCGGGTGGACGAGCCACTCCAGCTCGACACCGAGGGTGCGGGGCGGTCCGGTCTTGAAGCAGATGCCCCGGACCAGGGCCTCCACCTCGGCCTCGGTGACGGCGGTGCGGTGCCCGGTACAGTCACCACCGTCGCTCTGTGTATGAGACATGTCGGGATCCTCCTGAGATTCCACCATGCCGCCGACCCGGGTGCGGGCCGGGCAGGCACTCGTCCCACCCAAGACCTTCGCACCGATTCGCACAAGAGTGCCAGCCGGGATGTTCCGGATTTATTACTTTTGTTTCTTCGTGCGTTCCCCGGCCGTCGGGGAGCCGGAAAACTCCGTTGCACCGCCCCACCAGCATCACCCAGGATGCGTGAATGAGCACGACGGGGGAGACCGCGCGGGCCGCGGCCACGGCGCCCACGGGGGTGGCGCCGTGAGCGCGCGCCTGCGCGGGATCGCCGCGGAAACGGAACGAATCGTAGC
This sequence comes from Streptomyces sp. NPDC047841, assembly GCF_040704085.1. NCBI lineage: Bacteria > Bacillati > Actinomycetota > Actinomycetes > Kitasatosporales > Streptomycetaceae > Streptomyces > Streptomyces sp. NPDC047841. The sequence continues at coordinate 229,672 of NZ_JBEYRP010000003.1, read as the reverse complement.
CGCGGGCCGGTACCGCGCGCCGGACGGCCGGGAGGTGTCGCTCGCCGAATCGGTGCAGGCCGCACGGGCGAGCACGCGGATGTTCGGCCCCGCTCCGGTGCCCGTGACACCGGCGAGCGGAACCGACCCGGTGGTCGAGGTCACCGGCGAGAGCAGCCTGGAGGCGGCCCGCCGGCTCGCCGACGCCCCGGTCGCCGTCCTGAACTTCGCCTCCGCCCGGAACCCCGGCGGCGGTTACCTCAACGGAGCGCAGGCCCAGGAGGAAGCCCTGTGCCGCGCCTCCGCGCTGCACACCTGCCTGCTGACGGCCCGCGCCTTCTACGACCACCACCGCGCCGACCGCGATCCGTTCTACTCGGACCGCGTGCTCCACTCCCCGGCCGTCCCCGTCTTCCGTGACGACCGGGGCCGGCTGCTCGCGGAGCCGTACCACGCGGGCTTCCTGACGGCCGCCGCCCCCAACGCGGGTGTCGTCCGGCGCACGGCGCCCGAGCGGGCCGTCGCGCTCCCGGCGGCCCTGGCCGTACGGGCCGAACGCGTCCTGGAGACGGCCGCGGCCCACGGTTACCGGCGGCTGGTGCTCGGCGCCTGGGGCTGCGGGGTCTTCCGACACGACCCAGCGCAGGTCGCGGGCGCCTTCCGCACGCTGCTGGGGCCTGACGGCCGCTTCGCCCGCGCCTTCGAGCACGTGGTGTTCGGCGTGCTGGACCGGACGCCGGGCGCGGTGGTACGAGGGGCCTTCGAGCGGGCGTTCCCGGAACCGGTGAGGGCCTAGCGGTAGTTCGGGGCGCGGCGCGTCCGCCGGCTCGGTCCCGGCGCGGGACCAGGGGGCGGTCGGACCCGGCCGTGGCGCTTCAGGCGCGGGCCCGGCCGTGGGGTCCGCCGCGTGGGGCTTGTGCCGTGGTCCGACGCGGTCAAGTCCGGCCGTACCACTCGTGCGACGGCACCGCGCCGCTCAGGTCCACCCGTAGCGCTCGTGCAGGCGTTGGCGGACCAGCTGGAAGCGCATGCGGTCCAGGGCGCACGCCTCGCGGCGCATGCCCTGCTCGTGCAGCCGCAGCACCCGGTCCACGTTCACCCACGAGTCGCGGCCCGACCGGTCCCAGGGTCCGCTGCCGATCGGCACCCACTCGCGGTCACCGTCGTGCCGCTTGCTGGAGAGCTGTACGGCGAGCAGGGTGCCGGCCGCCTCCCGGGCCACCACCAGCACCGGGCGGTCCTTGCCCCGGCCGTCGTTCTCCTCGAACGGCACCCAGGTCCACACGATCTCGCCGGGGTCCGGGTCGCCGTCATGGGCCGGGGCGTACTCGGTGCGCACCCGGCCGACCTCGCGCGGGTCGGCCTCGGTGGTGGCGTGCGGGCCCTGACGGCCGGGGACGTCCTCTTCGGTAAACGTGCTCACGGAGGCACCCTAGTGGCCCGCGCAACCCGGCTTTGGAGCAGGTGGGTTACCGCGGGGCCGGGCCGGGGTGCCGGGCCGGTGCGGAACCGGGGTGCTGGACCGGTGACGTGGCCGTCGGGCGCGCGCCGATCCGCATGCCGGGGCGCCGGCCGTGCACCGTCAGATAGGTCAGCCCGGACTCGCCGGCGGTGATGCTGCGGGCGGCGCCGTGCGGCAGCCAGACGAGGGCGCCCTCGCTGAGCGCCTCCACCGCCTGCGAGGAGCCGTTGCCGAGCGTGCCGTCCCCGGCGACGACCAGGACCAGCACGTCCAGTTGGGTCTCGGTGTGGGCCGTGATCCGTCCGCCCGGGGCCAGCCGGACGACGTTCGCGTCCAGCTGCCGGCCGCTCTCCGCCAGCTTCCACAGCACCCCGGCCGGCGCCGGGGGCGCGTCGGCCAGCGCGCGGGTGTCGCACAGCACGCGCGGTTCCGGCGCCGGACGGCCTGCTGCTGCGGTGTCGGTCGCGGACGGCGACGTCATCTGGTGTTCCCCTCGGGCTCTGTCCCTGCCACGGTGTCCGCTCACCCTACAATTAATACATGTAGGATTCGTGAAAACGAGCGCAGGCGGGAGAGGGGGTCCGGACGTGACCACGCGGGAGAGTCCGCGCCGCCGGGAGGTGCTGGAGGTGCTGCGCACCGCGCCCGCGCCGCTCGGGGTCGCGGAGGCCGCCCGGCGGATGGGGCTCCACGCCAACACCGTGCGGTTCCACCTGGACGCCCTCGTGGCCGACGGCCTGGTGGAACGCCGGGCCGCGGCGCCCACGGGACCCGGCCGGCCCCGCACCGTCTACACCGTCCGCCCCGGCATGGACCGCGGCGGCCCCCGCGACTACCGGTTGCTCGCCCGCATGCTGCTCAGCCGGTGGGCCGCGGCGGCCGACCCGGCCGGGGCACGGGCGGAGGCGATGGAGACGGGCCGGGCCTGGGGCCGCTTCCTGGTGGACCCCCTGCCGCCGTACGAACCGGCCACGCCCGGCCGGTCGGTGGCCGCGTTGCTCGACCTGCTGGACGGCCTGGGCTTCGCACCGCAGCCGGAAGGGGAGGACGCGGCGAACGGCGAGTCCGGCCGGACGCCCGAGCGGATCCGGTTGCGGCACTGCCCCTTCCTGGAACTCGCCGAGGAACAGGGCGGGCTGGTCTGCCCGCTCCATCTGGGCCTGATGCAGGGAGCGCTGGCGGAGCTGGGCGCGCCGCTGACGGCCACCTCGCTGGAACCGTTCGCCGCGCCCGACTCCTGCGTGGCCCACTTGGCGGGGGCCGCCCCCGGCTGACCCGTCCCGCGCGCTCCGGGCACCTCACGACCGGGCCCACCGCTGCGGGCCGAGCCACCGTGCCGCTCGCCGGATCCGCAGCCACCGCACGCCCGCTGTATCCGCGCCCCCGCTTCATCCCCAGCCGCCGAGCCGCCCCGGACCCGGGCCACCACACCGCCCGCCGGTCCAGAAGCCACCGCAGCGCCGTACCACCGCACCCACCGCACCACGTGCCCCGAGCAACCCCGCCGCCCATCCACCCCGGCGGAGAAAGGCCTCCCATGAACACCACCGCCGCCGCCACCGCCGGCGCGGTCACCTTCGTCTGGCTCGGGATGGTGCTGGCGATCTCCTTCCTGGAGGCGCCGCTGAAGTTCCGTGCCCCGGGTGTGACGATCCCCGTCGGTCTCGGTATCGGACGCCTGGTGTTCCGCGCGCTGAACGCCGTGGAGACCGTCCTCGCGGTCGTCGTGGTCCTCGCGGTCGCGCTGGGTGACGCCCCGGCCGCCGTCATCTCGCCGACCGCGGCGGTGGCGGCCCTGCTCCTCGCCCAGCTGGCCGTCGTCCGCCCCCTCCTCAACCGCAGGTCCGACCGGGTCCTCGCGGGGGAGGAGCTGCCCCGTTCGCACAGCCACCTGTGGTACGTGGCGCTGGAAGTCCTCAAGGCGGCCGGCCTGATCGCCCTCGGCGTCACCCTGCTCACGGCGTGACCCCCGGAGTACACCGGACCGGAACCCGAACGCCCGCCCACCCCGCCGAACGTCCCGCGCGCCGGGTTCGCCCGCCCCGCCGGGCACGCCGACCCGAGGCCCGTGCCCTGGTCGCCCGGGACCCGGATACCGAGCCGGCCGTCGTCGAACGGCTCACCCGTGAACACGGCCCCGAGACCGGGCGGCCCTGGCCCGCTCCCCCCGCGCCTCCCGGCCCCTCGGCTCACGGAACTCCCCGCCCACCCGGAACCCGCCACCCCGCCGCCGCGAACCCGGCCCCGCGCCCGCGGCCGGCCGGACTCGTGCAGACGCGCGGCCGGCTCGTACAGACGCGCGGCCGGGGCCCCTGGTGAGGGACCCCGGCCGCGCACAACACCCCTTTCTCAGCCCTCCTGCTGCACGGGCACCTTCTGCGACGGAGGCGCCACCACGCCGTTGAGCGAGGGCGAACCACCGTTCACCGGCTGCCCGTCGTCCCCCATCGTGGCGAGCAGCTTGCGGGCGAGGCCCAGCCCCGTGCCGCCCATCGTGAGCGCCTTGGCGAACAACTCGCCCATGCCGTCGGCGCCGTTGAGCAGCACCATGTTGTCCACGTTGCCGAACGCCGACGCGCCCGCCTGGACGATCTCCGGCCACTTCTCGGCGAGTTGCTGGGCGACGACCGCCTCCTGGTTCTCCGCGAGGGCCGCGGCCCGGGCCTTGATGGCCTCCGCCTCCGCCAGACCCTGGGCGCGGATCGCCTCGGCCTCCGCCAGGCCCTTCGCCTGCTGGGCGGCGGCCTCGGCCTCACCGGTGGCCCGGGTGGCGTCGGCGGTCGCCGCACCCCGGGTCTTGGTCGACTCGGCCTCGGCCGCGGCGGCGGCCTTCACCCGGGTCGCCTCGGCCGCCGCCGCCAGCTCCGTCTCCTTCGCCTTGGCCTGGGCCGCCGAGATCCGCGCGTCACGCTCGGCCTCGGCCAGCGTCCGCTTCTCGTACGCCTTGGCGTCCGCCGGCTTGCGGACGTCCGCCTGGAGCTGCTGCTCCCGCCGGTGCGCCTCCAGTTCGGCGACCCGTGTCTCCTGCACGACGACCTCCTGCCGGGCCGCCGCCGCGGCGAGCGGGCCGGCCTGCTGGGCCTTGGCCGCCGCCTTGTCCCGCTCGGCCTGGTAGCCGGCCTGGAGGATCTCGCTGTCCCGGGTGGCCTCCGCCATCCGCGCGAACGACTGCTGCTCGGCCTCCGTGGCCAGCCGGTTCGCCTCGGCCTGGGCGATGCGCGCGTCCCGCTGGACGGCCGCCGCGTGCGGCATCGCCAGGTTCTGGATGTACCCGGTCGGATCCTCGATCTCGTGGATCTGCAGCGAGTCCACGATCAGACCGAGCTTCTCCATCTCCGTACCGCAGGCCGCCCGGGTCTGCCCGGTCAGCTTCTCCCGGTCGCGGATCATGTCCTCGACCGTCAACCCGCCCACGATCGACCGCAGATGACCCGCGAAGACGTTGTGCACCCGCTCCGACATCAGCTTCTGCTGGTCGAGGAAACGGCGGGCCGCGTTCGCGATCGACACGAAGTCGTCGCCGACCTTGAAGATGACCACGCCCCGCACCTTCAGCGGGATGCCCTGGTGCGTCACGCAGTCCACGTGCAACTCGGTCTCGTTCAGGTCCAGCGACAGCTTGCGCACCGCCTGCACACCGGGCAGCACCAGCGTGCCGCGCCCGGTGACGATGCGGAAGCCCATGCCCTCCTCCAGGCCCTCGGTGCGGTGCGTGGACCCGGAGATGATGAGCGCCTCGTTCGGCTCGGCGACCCGCCACATCATCTTGAACAGACCGATCAACACGAGGACGGCAACGACAACCGCCCCCGCTACGACGCCGACAACCATCGGCATACGCCCCCTTTGCATGGTGCCCTCTCGGCACCGAACGAAGGGAGTGTGCGCCTGCGCCGAGCTGGGGTGAAGACGCCGGGTAATCCTTGTTGCAATCTTGACGCACGCCGCCCTCACCTGGGGCGACGCACGCTCAACTGTCGTACGCCGCCGTCACGTAGACCGTCCTCGGCGGCAGGTACTCCACCACCATCACGACCGTCCCGGTCGCCATCCGGCCCGTGCCGTCGGCCGGATAGGCGAGGAAGTGCTCCGCGCCGCCGCGCACCCGCACGATCACCTCGCCGACCAGACCGGGCCCGACCGTCCCCGTCACCCGCCCCATCAGCCCGACCATCGACGCGTCGTCCATGGCCCCCAGCGTACGGGCGGAACGCCGTCACGCGGCCGGAGTGCCGGCGTCCGCGCCGGCGCCGACCCCCTCCGGCGGCCACCGCTCGTGCCAGCGCAGCTCCGCCTCCATCTGCGCGGCCAGGGACACCAGGAGCGGCTCACTGCCGGCCGGGCCGAGCAGCTGGGCGCCCACCGGCAGTCCGGGGCCGGCGAACCCGGCGGGCACGCTCACCCCCGGCCAGCCGAGCACGTTCCACGGCCAGGCGTACGGGCAGGCGGCGATGATCGCCCGGTCCGTGGCCAGCCCGCCGAGCCCGGCCAGGGCACCGATCCGGGGCGGGGGCATGGCGGTGGTCGGGGCGAGGACCACGTCGTAGGAGTCGAAGAACGCGCCGATCCGCCGGTGCAGCACCGCCTCGGCGCGCCGGGCCGCCCGGAGCGGGGCACCGGCGAGCAGCCGGCCGAGCCGGGCCGCGCCCCGGGTGCGCGGATCGAGCAGCGCGGGATCCGGGGCCTCACGGACCCGCTCGGCGATCCCGGCGGTGGCCCGGGGCAGGAAGGCCAGCCCGATCTGCCCGTACGGCGGATCGGCCTGCTCCACAACGTGCCCCAGCCCGGCCAGCCGCTCGGCGAGTTCGACGACCCGGGAGCGGATCACCGGGTCGAGCGGGGCGGGTACGGCGGTGAACGGCGGCTTCAGCGACAGGGCGACGCGCAGCCGTCCCGGGTCGCGGCCGACCGCGTCCGCCACCGTCAGCGCAAGCGGCCGGTGCGGGTCCAGGTCGTGGTTGCCGCTCGCCGCGTCGAGCAGCACGGCCGCGTCGGCGACCGTACGGGCCAGGGTGCCGTTGACCGTGATGCCGTGGAAGGACTCGCCGCGCGGCCAGGTCGAGATGCGGCCGCGCTGCGGCTTGATGCCGATCAGGTGCGTCCAGGAGGCCGGGATGCGCACCGAACCGGCGCCGTCGGAGCCGAGGGCGGCCGGGACGAGCCCGGCGGCGACGGCGGCGGCCGAACCACCGGACGACCCGCCGGGCGTGTGCCCGGTGTTCCACGGGTTACGGGTCTCCCCGAACGCCGGCCCCTCCGTGAACGGCCACTGCCCCAGCTCGCACGTGTTCGTCTTGCCGACGATCACCGCGCCGGCCGCGCGCAGCCGCCGTACCGCCTCCGCGTCCGCGGCCACCGGGGGGAACTCGCCGCAGCAGCCGAACGCGGTCGGCTCACCGGCCACGTCCATGTCGTCCTTCACCGCCACCGGCACCCCGAGCAGCGGGCGCCGCACACCGGCGGCCAACTCCCGGTCCGCCGCGTCCGCTTCGGCGAGCGCGGCCTCGGCGCGCACGATCCGGAAGCAGTTCAGCGTCGCCTGCGCGGCCTCGATCCGCGCCAGCGTCCGCTCCACCACCTCCCGCGAGGTCACCTCCCCCTCGGCGAGCGCACGCCGGGTCTCCACGAGTCCTGCGGAACGGTCGGGCGTCATGGACGAGCACCTCCGGGAGACTCCGGGCACGATGTCTACCGAACGGTAACGTCGAAGCGGGGCGGGAGCGTGGTTTTCCCGGGGGTGTTTCCCGGGGGGCGGGGGTTCTTCCGGGGGACGGGGGGTGTTCCCCAGGGCAGGGGCGGTCACGTCCTATCCGGCGCATCAGGGGCGGACCCGGAGGCGCGTGAGAAGCCGCGCTCGGGCGAGGACCCGTCTTCGGGGCGGACGGCCGGCCGTGCAAGGACGTGAGGAGAGCGCGGTCCGCCTCGTCGATCCAGGACCGGGCGTGTCGTGGCCGGGTGTCCCGTGGGGCGTGTGGTGGGGGATCAGTCCAGGAGTCGTCGCAGCCAGGCCAGCCGGGCCTTGCGGGCCGTGCGGGACAGGGTCGCCTCCGGCGCGAGGGCGTCGAAGCCGTGGCAGCCGCCCGGCCAGACGTGGAGCTCCGCCTCGCCGCCGGCCTGCCAGATCCGGGACGCGTAGCCGACCACCTCGTCCCGGAAGGTCTCCGCCGAGCCCACGTCCAGGAACGCCGGGGGCAGGCCGGACAGGTCGGACGCGCGGGCCGGGGCCGCGTACGGGGAGACGTCGGGGCCGCCGCGGCGGTCGCCCAGCAGGGCCGTCCAGGCGGTCTCGTTCGCGGTACGGTCCCACACGCCCCGACCGGCCATCTGACGGCTGGAGACGCTGTCGTTGCGGTCGTCCAGCATCGGGCACATCAGCACCTGGCCGAGGAGACGCGGACCCCGCCGGTCCCGGGCCAGCAGGGCCAGCGCCGCGGTGAGGCCGCCGCCCGCGCTGGCGCCCGCGACGACGATCCGGTCCGGGTCGCCGCCGATCTCCCGCGCGTGCTCCGCGGTCCACACCAGCCCGGCGTACACGTCCTCGATCGGCGCCGGATGCGGATGCTCGGGCGCGAGCCGGTACTCCACCGACACCACGACCGCGCCCAGCTCACGCGCCCAGGCCAGCGGTTCGGTCACCCCGGCCCGGTTGGTGCCGGCCACCAGGCCGCCGCCGTGCACGTGGTACAGCACCGGCAGCGGGGCCCGGACGGCAGCGGCCGTCGGCCGGCACAGGAGGAGGGAGACACCGGGGGCGCCCCGCGGTCCCGGCACCGTACGGTCCTCCGCCTCGAACGCGCCGTCCATGGTCACGTCGACCAGCTCGACGGCCGCGCCGCGCCGGGCGGCCTCGACGTCGTCCGGCGTCAGTCCGGGCCCGATCACGCCCCGGAACGACTCCAGCACGGCGGCGAGTTCCGTATCGAACGGCGGGGGGACCAGGGACATGGCTCCTGCTGCTCCTTGCGTGGGTCGTCCGGGTCATGAGAGGCCATGAGCCGTCTACCCCTCAGCGTGCCGGTCAGCCCCAGGCCGGCCTGGAACGCGCTGCAGCGCGGGCAGCGGGCGCGACGAAGGGCCGGAGCCATGGCGGCTCCGGCCCTTCGCCGGGAACATACGGTGCCGGCCCCCACGGGGGCGGCGGCACGGCTCAGGCGGCGGCAACGCCCACGTTGCCGTGCAGACGCGCGACGACCTCGGTCAGCTGGGCGGCGACCTCGGCGTCGTCGACCGGGTGGGTCTCGGCGAAGCGGGTGACCGAGCCGGGGATGGACAGCTTGATGTCCTCGATCACCTTGCCGCCGGCGATGCCCACGGCCTTGCGGGCCTCGTCCTGCGCCCACACGCCGCCGTACTGGCCGAAGGCGGTGCCGATCACGGCGACGGGCTTGCCGCCGAAGGCGCCGGCGCCGTAGGGGCGCGACAGCCAGTCGATGGCGTTCTTCAGCACGGCCGGGATGGTGCCGTTGTACTCGGGGGAGAAGAGCAGGAAGGCGTCCGCGGCCTGGGCTGCCTCGCGCAGCTTGGCGGCGGCGGCCGGCACCTGGCCCTCGACGTCAACGTCCTCGTTGTAGAAGGGGATGTCGGCCAGGCCCTCGTACAGCTCGACCTCGGCGCCCTCCGGCGCGAGCTTCACGGCCGCCTCGGCGAGCTGGCGGTTGTGCGAACCGGCGCGAAGGCTGCCGACGAGCGCGAGGATGCGAACAGACATGGGAACTCCAAAGGGCTGAAACATCGCTGTCACGATCCGGACCGGGGTCCGTTTAAGTGTGTACCACCCTAACCGGACCGCGGTCCAGTTTTGTTCCGGATGCTTTACGCTGTCGACATGTCCAGCGCTCTGCCGCCCTTCCCGAAGCCTGAGGAGCCCGTCGACACGCCCCGGTTGCTGGAGGTCGGCCCGGCGTCCGAAGAGCCGCTCCTGCGTGCCGACGCCGCCCGCAACCGGGCCCGGCTGCTGGAGGCCGCCGCACGGCTGATCGCGGAGCACGGGGTGGCCGGGGTCACCATGGAGGCCGTGGCTGCGGCGGCCGACGTGGGCAAGGGCACCGTCTTCCGCCGCTTCGGCGACCGCACCGGGCTGCTGATGGCCCTGCTCGACCACTCGGCCAGGCAGCTCCAGGCCGACTTCCTCAGCGGACCCCCGCCCCTCGGTCCCGGTTCGCCGCCCCTGGAGCGGCTGCGGGCGTTCGGCGTGGCGGTGCTGTACCGCACGGCGGAGCAGCTGGACCTCCAGCTGGCCGCCCAGCCGGAGCCGACCCGCCGGTTCGCGCACCCCGCCGCCGGGTCGCTGCGCATGCACGTGACGATGCTGCTCCGCCAGATCGTCCCGGACGCCGACTGCGACCTGCTGGCCCACACCCTCCTGGCCTCGCTGGACCCCGCGCTGATCCACCACCTGACCCGACAGTGCGACATGCCCATGGAACGCCTGGAATCCGGCTGGCTGGACCTGGTCGCCCGGGTGACCGGCACGGAGGCGCGGGGCTAGGGCCTGTCTGACCATTCGCGTCTGCCGGGCGACGACGCGAATGGTCAGGCAGGCCCTAGGGAGGAGTCCGGGCCGGGCCGCGGCCCGGCCGGTCAGTCGCCCTGGCCGGTGAACATGTTCACCAGGCCCTGCGGCGCGTCCGCGCGGAACAGCAGGGACTGGCTGTGGGCCGAGTCCGCCGCGGAGGTCTCGGCGCGGGGGAACATCCGGGACTCGTAGGCGGCCAGCGCGGCCTCCGTGTCCCCGGGGTGCGCGGCCAGGGCCAGGCCCAGTTCGGCGCCGTCGATCAGGGCCAGGTTGGCGCCCTCGCCCGCGAACGGCGACATCAGGTGGGCCGCGTCGCCGAGCAGGGTCACCCCGGGCGCCCGCTTCCAGCGGTGCCCCGGCGGCAGGGCGTGGATGCGGCGGGGCACCAGGGCGCCGTCCGCGTCGGCGACCAGCGCCCGCAGGCTCTCGTCCCAGCCGTCGAACTCCTTCAGCACGGCCGCCTTCGCCGCCTCGGCGTCGGTGAAGTCGATGCCGTCCAGCCAGTCCTCCGGCGCCACCACGGCCACGTACACGTGCAGGCTGCCGTCGGTCTCCCGGTGGGCGAGCAAACCGCGGCCGGGGCCGAGCGCGAAGAACATGCCGCCCCCGACCACCTCCGCGCTCACCGGGTGCCGCGCATCCGCCTGCCGCAGGTCGGCCTCCACGAACGACACGCCGGTGTACGCGGGCCGGGCCGTGGAGACCAGCGGCCGCACGCGCGACCAGGCGCCGTCCGCGCCGACCAGCACGTCGGTGGTGAACTCGGTGCCGTCCACGAGCGTCACCCGGTGCCGGCCGCCGTCCAGCGGGCGTGCGCCGGTGACCTTGGCGCCCCAGCGGACCGTGCCGGCGGGCAGGGAGCGGAGCAGCAGGTCGCGCAGGTCGCCCCGGTCTATCTCGGGCCGGCCGCCGGAGCTGTCGTCGGGCTCGGCCAGCCGGACCGCGCCGTCCCGGTCGAGGACCCGTACGGCCTGGCCGCCGGAGTGCACCCGGGTCAGGAACTCCTCGTGCAGGCCGGCGGCCCGCAGCGCCTCCTGGCCGCTGTCGTCGTGGATGTCGAGCATGCCGCCCTGGACCCGGGCGTCCGCCGACGCGTCCAGGTCGAACAGCGCGGCCTCGATGCCGTGCACGTGCAGCACCCGGGCGAGCGTTAGCCCGCCGAGGCCCGCGCCGAGACGGCGACGGGGTGGTGGGGGAGGGAACCGGGGGTCGTCATGTGGCCTCCTGGCCGTCGGTCGGTACCGGGGCCGGTACGGCGGTCCGTTCGATGCCGTTGACCAGCGTCTGGAAGGCCCACGACAGGCGGGCCTCGGGCGTGCCGGACAGCAGCGCTCCGGCGCCGGCGGCGATGTGCGGATGGGTGGCGGCGGGCGCCTCGCGCAGGGCCCGGGCCGCCGCCTGCCAGTCGCCCTGGGGCTGCTCCCCGGCGTGCTCGGCGGCGGTCGCCGTGGCGTGCTGGAGCAGCAGGTCCACGCCCCAGGCCGCCTGGGCGAGCGGCACCCCGCCCGCCTGGAGCAGCCCCAGCAGGGTCTCGACCAGGCGCAGGTAGTGCGGGCCGCTCGGCCGGGCGGTCAGCGCCGAGCGGGCCAGGGTGGGGTGCTCCAGGAGCATGTGGGTGTAGCCGGTGAGCACCCCCTCCAGCCGCTCCCGCCAGGTGCCCCCGGCCGGTGCGGGGCCGACCGTGCCGAGCAGTTCGTCCAGGACGGCGGCGTGCAGTTCGTCGGTGTTGCGGACGTACACGTAGAGCGAGGCCGGGCCGGTGTCGAGTTCCTGCGCGAGCCGGCGCATCGTCACCTTGCGGAGCCCTTCCGCCCGCAGGATCGCGACGGCGGCGGAGATGATGCCCTCCCGGGTCAGGGCGGGCTTGGCGGGACGCTCCCGGCGGGAGCGGGGGGCAGCGGTCATGCCCGACACTGTAACGAACATGTTCGTCGCGAACAAGTTCGGAGCGAACGTGTTCGTCACCGGGTGTACAGGCGTCCTCTTTGTCAAACGATGAACCACCTTGCCCCGCACGCCCCCGGCCCCCGCCCCTCTGCCAAGATGCGGTCTGTCATGGTGCAGATACCGAACACGCCCACGAGTGCCGATGTGGCCCGCCTGGCCGGCGTCTCGCGCGCGACCGTCTCCTACGTCCTCAACAACACCGGCGCCGTACGGATCAGCGAACCGACCCGCCGGCGCGTGCACGAGGCCGCCCGCGAACTGGGGTACGTCCCCCACGCCGCCGCCCGCAGCCTGCGTGCCGGACGCAGCCGTATGGTCCTCATGCCCGCACCGGCGATCCCGGTGGGCCCCCTGTACAGCCGGTTCCTGAACGAACTCCAGTGGGCGCTGGGCCGTCTGGACTACACCGTCGTCCAGTACGGCAGCGTCGGTCTGCAGGGGGACGAGGCCGCCCGGGCCTGGGCGGAACTGCGGCCGGTCGCCGTCCTGGTGCCCGGTGCCGGTCTCGGCCCCGAAGGCGTCGCCGTCCTCAAGCGGTCCGGCGCCCGGGCCGTCGTCACTCTCGGTCCCGGCCGTGTGGAGGGAGCGCACGCCCTGCAGATGGACCACGACGCCGTCGGCCACTGCGCGGGCGCCCACCTGTACGCCCGGGGCCGGCGCCGGATCGGTGTCGTGCTGCCCGGGGAACCGGGACTGGAGGCGTACTCACGGCCCCGGCTCGCGGGCGTGCGCGAGGCGCTGCGGGGCACGGACGCCACCGTGACGGAACTGCCGCTCGCCTACACCGAGGAGGCCGCCGCCGCACTGGCCGCAGGCTGGTCCCGGTCCGGCCTCGACGCGGTGTTCGCCTACAACGACGAGTACGCGATGCTGCTCATGCGCGCCCTCCAGGACGAGGGCGTGCGCGTCCCCGAGGACGTCGCCGTCATCGGTGCCGACGACCTGATGCTGGGCCGGCTGCTGCGGCCCCGGCTGAGCACGGTCCGCATCGAACTGCCCTCGGGGCAGGACCTCGCCGAACTGGTCGACCGTGCCGTGCGCGACCCGGGCGGCGAGCCCGAGGTGCGCACCGTGCTGGGGGCCTCGGTGATCCGGCGGGAGTCCAGCTGATCCGGACCCGCACCCGGTGTCACCGCGGCCCCGCACGCGTTACTGCTGCTGCCCCTCCTGGGCCTGGCCCTGCTGGGCGGCGATGTCCTTGCGGACCTCGTCCATGTCCAGCTTGCGGGCCTGCCCGATGAGGTCGGCGAGCATGGGCGCGGGCAGGGCGCCCGGCTGGGCGTAGACCGCGACCTGGTCGCGCACGATCATCAGCGTCGGGATCGACTGGATGTCGAAGGCGGCGGCCAGCTCCGGCTGCGCCTCGGTGTCCACCTTGGCGAAGACCAGGTCGGGGTTCTCCTCGGCGGCCTTCTCGTAGACGGGCGCGAACGACCGGCACGGCCCGCACCAGGACGCCCAGAAGTCGATGAGAACGAACTCGTTCTCGGTGACCATCTGGTCGAAGTTCTCCTTGGTCAGCTCCACAGTGCTGCTCATGGCGTCTTTCCCTCTTCCTGGTGTGGGGTGTGCCGACGGCGGAAACACGGCCGCCCGGCCGCCTATTCCACCCGTGCACGCCCCTGTTCCGCGCGCGTACCCGTGTGGCCACGGCGCACACCACCCACCAGACTGACCCCATGACGGAAACGGAATCCATCGCTTACGACGTCGTGGTGATCGGGGGCGGTCCCGTGGGGGAGAACGTCGCCGACCGCACCCGCGCGGCCGGCCTCACCACGGCCCTCGTGGAGAGCGAACTGCTCGGCGGCGAATGCTCGTACTGGGCCTGTATGCCCAGCAAGGCCCTGCTCAGGCCGGTCATAGCCCAGGCCGACGCCCGCCGCCTGCCCGGCCTCGCCCAGGCCGTCCAGGGCCCGCTCGACGCCCCGGCCGTCCTGGCCCGGCGGAACTACTTCGCCGCCGACTGGAAGGACGACGGCCAGGTCGGCTGGCTGGAGGGCACCGGCACCGTCCTGTACCGCGGCCAGGGCCGGCTGGCCGGTCCCCGCACGGTCACGGTCACCGGCCCCGACGGCACGGTCACCACCCTCACCGCCCGGCACGCCGTCGCCGTGTCCACCGGCACCCGGGCCCAGCTGCCCGACCTGCCCGGACTCGCCGAGGTCAAGCCCTGGACCAGCCGTGAGGCCACCAGCGCCCAGGCGGTCCCGGGCCGGCTGATCGTCGTCGGCGGCGGTGTCGTCGCCACCGAGATGGCCACCGCCTGGCAGGCCCTCGGCTCCCGGGTCACCATGCTGGTGCGCGGCAAGGGCCTGCTGAACCGCATGGAGCCGTTCGCCGGCGAACTGGTCGCCGAGGCCCTCACCGAGGCGGGCGTCGACGTGCGCACCGGCACCTCGGTGGAGTCCGTCAGCCGGGAGAACGGCACGGTCGTGGCCGTCACCTCCGCAGGTGACCGGATCGAGGGCGACGAGATCCTCTTCGCCACCGGCCGCGTCCCGCACACCGACGACATCGGCCTGGAGACCGTCGGCCTGGAACCCGGCTCCTGGCTGGACGTCGACGACAGCCTGCGCGTGACCGGCACCGACTGGCTGTACGGGGTCGGCGACGTCAACCACCGCGCCCTCCTCACCCACCAGGGCAAGTACCAGGCCCGCGTCGCCGGTGCCGCCATCGCCGCCCGCGCCACCGGCGGCACGGTCGCGGAGGAACCCTGGGGCCCCCACGCCGCCACCGCCGACCACCACGCCGTACCCCAGGTCGTCTTCACCGACCCGGAGGCCGCCGCGGTCGGGCTCTCCCTCGCCGAGGCGGAACAGGCCGGCCACCGCGTCCGCGCCGTCGACGTGGAGTTCTCCTCCGTCGCGGGCGCCGGCCTGTACGGCGACGGCTACAAGGGCCGCGCCCGGATGGTCGTGGACCTGGAGGACGAGATCCTGCGCGGGGTCACCTTCGTCGGCCCCGGCGTCGGCGAACTCATCCACTCGGCCACCGTCGCGGTCGCCGGACACGTCCCGGTCAGCCGGCTCTGGCACGTCGTCCCGTCGTACCCGACGCTGAGCGAGGTGTGGCTGCGGCTGCTGGAGGCGTACCGGGACAACTGAGCGGCCGGCTACGGCAGTCCGAAGCCCAGGGCCTCGGCCGCCGCCTCCGGCGTCGGCTGGGCCCACAGGGCCAGCGCCGCCTCGTTGGTGGACAGCGATCGGAGCTCCGCGCGGTCCAGGTACAGGGTGCCGTCGAGGTGGTCCGTCTCGTGCTGGACGATCCGGGCCGGCCAGCCGGTGAACTCCTCGTCCAGCGCGCGGCCGTGTTCGTCCGCGCCGCGCAGCCGTACCCCGGCGTGCCGGGCCACCACCGCGACCCACCCCGGCACGCTCAGGCAGCCCTCGAAGAACGCGGCCCTGGCGGTGCCGAGGGGCTCGTACGAGGGATTGACCAGGACGCGGAACGGCTGCGGCACCCGGCCCCGGGCCACCGCCACCTCCTCGGGCACCTGCGCCGGGTCCTCGATGACCGCGATCCGCAGCGGCACACCGACCTGCGGGGCGGCGAGACCCACACCGGGGGCCGCGTGCATGGTGACGCGCAGGGCCTCGACGAACCGGGCGAGCAGCGCGGGGCCGAGCTGGCCGTCGTACGGCTCGGCGCCGCGCCGCAACACTGGTTGTCCGGCCGCGACGATGGGCAGGGGGCCGCCGGCGGCGAGGAGTTCCTCGACCCGCTCGGCGAGCGGTGCGTGATCACGGGGAGGTGCCATCGCGTCAGCATGCCACGCCCGCACGCCGCCCCCTGTGGCCCAGGTCACCAACACCCTGGGGAACCCGGCCCTTTCGCGGTCCGGCTACTGGACGGCCCTCGCTTTTTTCGCCCGAGCCCCGGAGAACCCCGCCGATGACCACCGCTCCTGCGGCCACCCCGGCCGAGGTGTCGCGCGCCGCCGCCCGCGGCCGCTGGTGTTGCGCCTGCACTTCTACGCCGGCGTGCTCGTCGCGCCCTTCCTGCCCGCCGCCGCCGTCACCGGCCTGCTGTACGTCACCGACACACCGCGGTGCGCCGGCCTCGCGCTGCTCGCGCCCACCCTGACCCTGCTCATCGTCCGGGGCCACCGCGTGTGGCGGCAGCGCGGCCGGGGCACCGCCTTCGGCCGGACGGTCCCGCGCGGCGCCCGGGCGGTCGTGCCGCCGTACCTCCTCGTGCCGGCCCTCGCGGCCGTCGCCGTGCTCGGCTGGTTCGTGCCGCCGCTCGGCGTGCCGCCGGCCTGTCTCCTCGCCGTCGACGTCCTCCTCGGCGAGATCGCGCACCGGTGCGGGCGCCGCGCCTGCGGGAGTGTCAGTGGCGTGAAGTAGCGTGGAACGGCAGGTGAGCGAAGCCGGATGACGGGGGAGGAGCCACGGATGACGAGGGAAGACGGCCGGGTCCGGCGGCGCGGTCAGGGAGAGCTGGAGGGACAGGTCCTCGGCGCGCTGCGCGAGGCGGACGGACCGGTCACCGCGGCCTGGGTGCAGCAGCGCCTCGGCGGCGACCTCGCCTACACCACCGTCGTCACCATCCTGACCCGGTTGCTCGCCAAGGACGTCGTCTCCCGCGAACGGCACGGGCGGTCCTTCCTGTGGACGCCCACGGCCGACGTGGCCCGGCTGGCCGCGCTGCGCATGCGCCGCCTGCTGGACGGCGAACGGGACCGCGAGGCGGTCCTGGCCAGCTTCGTCACCGCCCTGCCGCCCGGGGACGAACAGGTGCTGCGGGCCCTGCTCGACATCCCCGGCCCGGACGCCGGCGGCACGGAGGGCTGACCGCTCATGGGGGTCTTCGTCTTCCTGCCGCTGGTGCTGCCGCTGTCCGCGTGGCCGGTCGCCCGCCTCGCCGAGACCCGGCTGCACCCGCGCACCGCCACCCGGCTGCTGACCGCGGTCGCCGTCGTCATGGCCGGGTGCAGCACGCTCTGCCTGGCGCTGCTCATGGTGGTCGGCACCGCCCAACTGCCCGGCAACCCGCTGCCGGACGGCTGGTCCGACCCGGAGGTGCGGGCGGCCGTCCCGCACGACGAGGTGGCCGGCCGGGCCGCCATCCCCGCGCTCGCCGTCGTCGCCGCCGCCTGCGCCCGCACCCTGTGGCGGCACCGCCGCGTCACCCGCCGCGCCCACCGCGCGCTCACCGGGGTGCCGGGGTCCACGGTCGCGGTCCTCCCCGACGGCACGCCGTACGCGTACGCCCTCTCCGGGGGCCGCGGCCCCAGCGGGGGCCGGGGACG
The DNA here is from genome assembly GCF_040704085.1 of Streptomyces sp. NPDC047841. NCBI lineage: Bacteria > Bacillati > Actinomycetota > Actinomycetes > Kitasatosporales > Streptomycetaceae > Streptomyces > Streptomyces sp. NPDC047841. The sequence continues at coordinate 212,512 of NZ_JBEYRP010000003.1, read as the reverse complement.
GATCGTCGTCAGCACAGCGCTGCTGGCCGGGCTGGCGCCCGCCGAGCGGCGCGCCCTGTTCGCCCACGAGCGCGCCCATCTGAGCGCCCGTCACCACCGCCACCTGCTCGCCGCGCACCTCGCGGCCCGCGCCAACCCGTTCCTGAGACCGCTGCGCACCGCCGTCGACTACACCGCCGAGCGGTGGGCGGACGAGGAGGCGGCCCGCGCGGTCGGCGACCGGCGCACGGTCGCCCGCGCCATCGGCAAGGCGGCCCTGCTGTCCCCGCGCACACCGGTGCCGACCGTGCCCGCGCTCGCGGCGACCGGACCCGTGCCGCGCCGGGTGGCCGCGCTGCTGGCCCCCGCCCCCACGGTCCGTACCTGGCCGTCGGCGTTCACCTCGGTGGGCCTGGCCGCCTGGGGCGCCGCCGCCGGGGCGCTGGTCTCGGCGATGTCGTCGGCGAACTCCGCCGTCACCTTGTTCCTGATCCTGCACGCCGCGACACCGCTGTGACGAGGCAGGGGCCCGGCGGCTGCGTCCGGACCGCGTGGGCCGGTGCCGGTCGGATCCGGGGAGCCCCGGAGGGACGGCCGGGGCGCCGCCGCCGGGGTGACGGCGGCTCCGCCGCTGCCGTGGGCCGGCCGGCTGCGTGTCCGCCCGCTCGGTGAGCGGGGCGAGCACTTGGCCGGCCACCACCCGGTCCTCCTCGGAGAGGCCCGCGTACAGCCGGGCGGAGACCGTCGCGGCCCCGGTGGCGCTGGTGAACACGCGGGAGGCGTACCGGCCGACATGGCCGGGAGGCGTCTACAGCGCGGCTGCGTCCGGACCGCGTGGGCCGGTGCCGGTCGGATCCGGGGAGCCCCGGAGGGGACGGCCGGGGCGCCGCCGCCGGGATGACGCCGGCTCCGCCGCTGCCGTGGGCCGGCCGGCTCCGCGTCCGCCCGCTCGGTGAGCGGGGCGAGCACTTGGCCGGCCACCGCCCGGTCCTTCTCGGAGAGGCCCGCGTACAGGCCGGGCGGAGACCGTCGCGGCCCCGGTGGCGCTGGTGAACACGCGGGAGGCGTCTACCGCGCAGGGTGTGCCGCGTGTCTCGTGACCGGTGCGCGTGCCGGGCGCCAGGTGGCGACCAGGGCCGCCGCCAGCAGCAGCTCGGCGATGTCACCGCCGTAGTACATGATCTCGGCAGCACCCTGGACCTGGGGGACCGGAGCGTCGACGGTCACCCAGAAGCCGCCGTACATCAGTTGCGCGACGCTAGCGTGCACCGCGATGGCGCAGCCCAGGCAGACCAGCCGGGCGCGCACACCGGGGCGGCCCGGGGCGGGGTCGGGTCCGGCGACGGCGTGCGCGAACAGACAGCCCGCCAGCAGGAAGTGCGCGTGCAGCAGCCAGTGTCCGGCCGGACGGGCCGTGAGGGCGTCGTAGAGCGGGGTGAAGTACAGCGGCACGAGGCTGCCGGCGGACAGCAGCAGACCGGTCACGGGGTGGGCGAGCAGACGGGCCGGGGCGCTGTGCAGGAACGCGGTGAGACGGCGGGCACGGGGTGCCGGCAGGGCGCGCAGCACCAGGGTCATCGGGGCGCCGAGCACCAGGGCGAGCGGCGCGTACATGCCGATGAGCATGTGCTGGACCATGTGGCCGCGGAAGTCACGGTGGGCGAGGGCGGCGACGGGCGGCAGCAGCGCGGCCGCCAGCAGGAGCAGGCCCGCGCAGAAACCGGCCGTGCGCCAGGGGCTCCAGCCCCGGACGGGGTTCCGGCGGCGGACCCGGCGCGCCAGCAGCAGATAGCCGCCCGCGCACACCAGCAGCGCCAGGACGGGGAGCAGGACCTCCCACGCGCCGCCGCCCTCCGCGTGGTGCATGTGCGGCCGCATGTGCGTGCCGTCGGGCATCAGACGGCGTGTCCCGGCCGTGCGGCGCGGGGCGCGGCCGGATCGAAGGGCCGGGCGCCGCGCCGCAGGAGCAGGCCGCCCGCCAGCAGCAGCGCGCCGAGCACGAGGAAGCCGATGTCCCACCACACCTGGTAGGGGCCGCCGTGGACGTGGTGGATGCCGAGGACGTGATGGTCGAGGACGCCCTCCACGAGGTTGAACAGGCCCCAGCCGGACAGCACCCAGCCCCAGAGCACCCGCGAGGCCCACACCTGGCGCCGGCCGGTGGTCACCCGGGCGTACAGGACGGCGAGGCCGCCGAGGACGGCGAGCCAGCAGACGGTGTGGAAGACCCCGTCCCAGACGGTGTTCATCTCCAGCCCGGAGACGGTGTGGGGGTCGTAGTACTTCACCCCGATGTGGTCGTGGTCGGTGCTGGTCAGCATGTGGTGCCACTGGAGGAGCTGGTGCAGCAGGATGCCGTCGACGAATCCGCCGAGCCCCACCCCCAGCAGCAGGCCGGGCAGCCGGAGGCTGGGCGGCGTGTTCTCGGCTCCGGTCTCGCGCACGGTCGCTCCTCGTCTCGGTCGGTCCCCCGGTCGGTCCCCCGCTCGGGCGCGTACGGCGGCGGCTGCCCTACGAGAGCTACCAGCTCCCCGGCTCCACCGCTGCGGCACGCTCGGCCATCTGTGCGGACGCGGGCGGCACGGGGCCGGAACCGGCCTGCCGGACCACGTCCTCTCATGCCGTCCGCCCGCCAGGGGTACCCGCCCGCCACGGGAGGAACCCGGCACGCCCGCGACGGTGCGGGCGCCTGTGACGGCTCGGACGGAAGGGCGGCGGAACCCATGCCCGCTACCACCGACACACCCACCGACGACACGGTCGACCTGCACTTCCTCGGCAACGCGACCGTCCTGCTGCGCTACGGGCCGCTGACCCTGCTCACCGACCCGAACTTCCTGCACCTCGGCCAGTACGCCTACCTCGGCAACGGCCTGCTGAGCCGGCGCCTGACCGAGCCCGCCCTGCAACCGGAGGACCTGCCCCGCCTCGACGGGATCGTGCTGTCCCACCTGCACGGGGACCACTGGGACCGCCGGGCCCGGCGCCACCTGGACCCCTCGGTCCCGGTGCTGAGCACCCCGCACGCCGCGCGCCGCCTGAAGGTGCTGCACGGGCGCGAGCGGGTGGCCGGACTGCGCACCTGGCGGGGGCTCACCCTCCGGCAGGGCCCGGTCCAGGCCACGGTCACGGCGCTGCCCGGACGGCACGCCGGACATCCGGTGCTGCGGCGGCTGCTGCCCCCGGTGATGGGCAGCATGATCGAGCTGGGTCCCGCGGGCGGCCCGCCGCGGCTCCGGCTGTACGTCTCCGGCGACACCCTGCCCTACGACGGCCTCGACGAGATCACCCGCCGCTTCCCGGCCGCCGACCTGGCCGTCCTGCACCTGGGCGGCACCACGCTGCCCGGCGGTTTCCTGGTCACCATGGACGGCCGGCAGGGTGCGGAACTGGCCCGGCGCCTCGGCCCCCGCGCCGTCCTGCCCGTGCACTACGAGGAGTACACGGTGATGCGCTCGCCCCTGTCCGCCTTCCTGGCCGAGGCCGGCCGGCTCGGTCTCGGCGACCGGATCGTGCACTGCCCGCGCGGGCGCCACGCCCGGCTCGCGACCGAGCCGGGAGCGGCGCCCGTCGTCGGCTGACCGGCGCTCCGGAGTGTCAGGGGCGCGGGCTCAGCGGGTCACCCAGTCACCTCGTCACCTCGTGGCGCGCGTCCGGGACGCAGTGCGTCATGGTGAGACCCTCGACGTCCCGCGGCGGGTTCTTGCCGAGGTTCGCCAGCCGCTCCTTGTCCTCCTCGGTGAGGTCCTGGCTGGCCAGCGGCTCCAGGTCGGCGACGTCCTCCGGACGGATGCCGAGGACCTCGCCGACGCGCAGCCCCAGGTCGTTCTCCACCAGCAGGAAGTGCCAGACCATCCGCTCCTGAATGGAACGGTCGCACCGGGAGAGCTGACCGGCCAGGTTCCGCACCAGGTCGTCGCGCTCCCACTGCTCCATCAGCAGGTACCGCTGGCCCGCCTGGAGGTAGTCGTTGGTACGGGGGATGCGCTTGCGGGTGAGCCGGCCGTGGATCTCCGGGCCCTGCTCGTCGTGCGCCGGGTACTCCGCCTCGCGCAGGCCGCCCCGGATCGACGGCTCGTAGTTGACGCTTCGATTCTCCCCGCCGCCGTCGACGTGGTACGTCATCAGCCCGTCGCGCTGGTTGGTGCGCACGTGTGCGTTCTTCGCCTGGTTGACCGGCAGTTGGAGGTAGTTCGGGCCGACCCGGTAGCGCTGGGTGTCGCTGTAGGAGAAGGTCCGGCCGACCAGCATCTTGTCGTCGGAGAAGTCCAGGCCGTCGACGAGCACACCGGTGCCGAAGGAGATCTGCTCGTTCTCCGCGAAGAAGTTCTCCGGCATCCGGTCCAGCACCATCCGGCCCACCGGCTTGGGCGGGAAGTCCTGCTCCGGCCAGGTCTTGGTGTCGTCCAGCGGGTCGAAGTCGAGTTCCGGGTGCTCGTGGTCCTCCATGACCTGCACGAGCAGCTCCCACTCGGGGTACTCGCCCCGCTCGACGGCCTCGTACAGGTCCCTGGTGGCGTGGCCGAGGGAGCCGGCCTGGACGTTGGCCGCGTCCTCCTCGGTCATCGACCGCACGCCCTGCCTGGGCATCCAGTGGTACTTGACGAGCACGGTGTGGCCCTCGGCGTTCACCCACTTGTAGGTGTTGACGCCGAAGCCCTGCATGTGGCGGTAGCCGGCGGGGATGCCGCGCGGGCTGAACAGGTTGACCAGCATGTGCATGGCCTCCGGCGTCTGCGACATGAAGTCGAAGATCCGGTTCGGCTTCTGCTCGAAGTCCACCGGGTCCGGCTTCAGGGCGTGGATGACGTCCGGGAACTTGATGGCGTCCCGGATGAAGAAGACGCCGAGGTTGTTGCCGACCAGGTCCCAGTTGCCGTCCTCGGTGTAGAACTTCACGGCGAAGCCGCGCGGGTCGCGCGCCGCCTCCGAGGAGTCACGGCCGCCGATGACGGTGGAGAAGCGGACGGCGACGTCGGTGCGCTTGCCGCGCTCCTGGAACAGCTTCGCGCGCGTGTAGCGGGCGATCGGCTCGTCGCCCCAGGCGCCGTACGCCTCGAAGAAGCCGTACGCCGTCACGCCGCGCGCGTGCACCACCCGTTCGGGGATGCGTTCGCGGTCGAAGTGGCTGATCTTCTCGAGGAACTGGTAGTTCTCCAGCGTCGCGGGCCCACGGGCGCCGACGGTGCGCTGGTTCTGGTTGTCGTGGACGGGGTGGCCCTGCCGGTTGGTCAGGATCCTCCGGTCGTCCCCGGAGGCGGGACCGGTGCCTGCTGCGTCTGTCATGTCGAGGGCTCCTGGAAACGGGAGAGGCGGTACGACAAGCGTCGCCACGAACACCGGCCGAGTACCCGAAGGCGCGCGGCCATGCCCGTGCCGAACCCCCGTACGGCTCTCGGGCGCGAAAGGGGCGCGGACACGCCGACCGGACCGCCGTATAGGGCAAAAGGCTGAAAAACCATAACTTGCATGTTTACAGCGGCGTTTCCTCCGGTGCGGGTGAGTGCCCGCAACCGTGTCTGGAAGGGCTGGGAACCGATGAAACGGGCTACCCGAAACAGTGTGATCGCCATCGCCGCCGCGTCCGGCGCGATGGCAGTGGCGGGACCGGTGTACGCCGACTCCGCCGCGGACGGTTCCGCGGGCGGCTCGCCCGGGCTGATCTCGGGCAACGGCATCCAGTTGCCGGTGCACCTCCCGGTGAACGTCTGCGGGAACACCGTGAACGTGGCGGGGCTGCTCAACCCTGCCATGGGCAACACGTGCGCCAACGAGGGCGGCGGCCACGCCGGGGGGAAGGAGCAGCCCGCGGCGCCGAGCGGGGCGACGGCCCACGCCCGCACCCAGGACTCGCCGGGCCTGGTCTCGGGCAACGGCATCCAGTTGCCGGTCGACCTGCCCGTCAACGTCAGCGGCAACAGCGTGAACGTGGTCGGTGTCGGCAACCCCGTCTTCGGCAACACCTCCGTGAACGCCCCGGGCCACCCCGAGGAGCCCGGCCGGACCACCCCGCCCAAGCCGCCCACGCGGGTCACCCCGCCGCCGGTGCGTTCCGAGCCCCCGCGGCCCCAGGAACCGCCCGCCACCCACCCGGCGCCCCGGCCGACCCCGCCCGTCGTACGGCACCAGCCGCCCGGCACCCTGGCGCACACCGGAACGGAGACCACGTGGGCGGCGGCCGCCGCGAGCGTGGTCTCACTGATGGGCGGCACGGTGCTGTACCGCCGCTTCCGCACGACGAGGCCCGGCCCGGGGGCCTGAGCGCGGACGCCGCGGGGCACCCTGGCCGGGCGCCCGGCCGGGCCCGCCCGACGCGGAAGGGCCCGCTGCCGCCAACGGCCGTCCCCGGCCACGCCCGGACCGGTGACGGCCGGGCGGGGCCGGGGCTGTCCGTGCCGTGCGCCGCGCGGTCGGACGGCCGGCGGGTGGTGCTGTCCGGCCCGTGCGCTCGGGCGCTCCGGGGACCGTGGCCCCGCCGCCCGCGACGGCCGACGCCCCCGCGGGCCGGTTCACCAGCCGGTGAGCAGGAGGTGGTTCAGCAGGAGTGCGAGCGCCGCCTGGGCGGTGAGCCAGCCGCGTGGGCGGGTGAGGAGCGCGCACGCCGGGAGCAGCCACATCGCGAAGGGCAGCCAGATGCGTTCCGTCTCCGCCTTGCTCATGCCGGACAGGTCGGCGGCCAGCAGGGCGACCAGGGCCCCCGCGACCAGGAGGGCGAGCCGGGACTCGGCGGAGGCGGCCGTGCGGCTGCGGGCGAGGGACACGCCCGTCCGCCGTATCCCCGCCGCCGTGGCCAGACCGGTGATCAGCACCGTGCAGGCCAGGTCGGCCCACACCCAGTAGCCGTAGGGGCGGATGCCGCCGACGCCCTGGTAGTAGCGCGTCACCAGCAGCCGGTACCCCTCCCACCAGTCGAACCCGGCCAGCGTGAACACCGCCGGGACGACCGCCGCCCCGGCCAGGAAGAGGACGATCAGGAGCGGTCGCGGCCGGCGCCGTCCCGCCACCAGCACCGCCGCCCCGATCAGCGCGAAGAGCGTCAGGCCGTACGAGAGGTAGCAGGTCAGGCCGTACAGCAGCCCGCTGCCCGCCGCCCAGGCCACGGACCGCCCGGTGACCGCCAGGGCCAGCAGGGCCACCGACCAGGCGGCGACCGCGGCGAAGTAGCCGTCGGCCGAGACCCCCACCCACACGGCGGCCGGGGCCAGGGCGAGGAACGGAGCCGCCCGCCGGGCCAGGCGCTCGTCGGCCAGCGCCCGCACCGCCACCAGTACCGCCACGCAGGCGGTCGCGCCGACGGTGACGCACCAGGCACCGGCCCAGCCGCCGCCGCGCAGCCCGGCCCGGTCCAGCAGGACGAAGGTGACGGTGGCCGCCGGGGGGTGCCCGGCGACGTGCGCGGGCCAGGGGCCGGGGGAGCCGCTGACGATGTGGTGGGTGAAGTCGCGCAGCGCGACCGGGAGGTCGTGGAAGCGGCCGAGCACCGTCAGGTACTCGTTGCGGGTGGTGAGCCGCCCGGCCACGCCCCGCCGCCAGCCGTCGACCAGCGCCAGCGACCACGTCCAGGCCAGCGCCGCGGCCCAGGCCGCGAGGAGCAGCCCCCGCCACGGCAGCCGTGCGGCGACGGCGGGCCCGTACACCACCACGGCGGCCGCCACCAGGACGGCGGCCGGGGTGCCCGGGCCCACGTGCGGGTCCCACTCGGCGAGCAGCGGCGGCCAGTGCACGAACAGGGTGCGCCGGGTGTCCTGGATGTGCCGGCCGACCAGCACGGCGACGAGGACGAGCAGGGCGGCGGCCGACGCGGCGCGGAGATCGGCGCGCAGGCCGGCGTACCGGTCACGCGGGGGAGGCTGGGTCACACCGGAACGCTAGGGCGGCGACCGGGCGAACGAGCGGACCGGCGGGCCGACGTCAGCGTTTCGTCATGGGTCGCACCCCTGGTCCGGGGTGTCTCCGGCCTACCGTCGGAACATGCGAGACGACGACCCGCGGCTCCCCTCCTCGCCCGGATTCTGGCGCAGCCCGCTGCGCGGTCCGTGGTTCACCTCGGTGCTCGGCGTCGTGCTGCTGGTGGGCATCACGGTGCTGTTCGTGACGGGTCTGGTGTCCTACGCCGCCTACAACCCGGACCTCGCACGGGTGAACGACCAGACGCCGGACAAGGGGATCCTGGGCTTCTACCTCTTCGCCTGGCCGACGGACCCGTACTGGCTGTACCGGCTCACCCAGGGTCTGCACGTGACCCTCGGGATCACCCTGATCCCGGTGCTGCTGGCCAAGCTCTGGTCGGTCGTGCCGAGGCTGTTCGCCCTGCCCCCGGCCCGCTCGCTCGCGCACGCCCTGGAGCGGATCTCCCTCCTCCTCCTCGTCGGCGGCGGGCTGTTCGAGTTCACCACCGGCGTCCTGAACGTCCAGCTCGACTACGTCTTCCCCGGCTCCTTCTACCCGCTGCACTTCTACGGCGCCTGGGTGTTCTTCGCCGCGTTCGCGGCGCACGCGGCGCTGAAGCTGCCGACCGCCGTACAGAGCCTGCGCCGACGGCGCGAGGGGCGGGGGGAGCCGGTGTCCCGCGCGCCGGAGCCGGGGGAGCTGGTGTCCCCCCGCCCGCTGCCGCCGACGGTGTCCCGGCGCGGGGCGCTGTGGTTCGTCGGGGGTGCCTCGCTGCTGCTCCTCGTCACCACCGCCGGCCAGAGCATCGGGGGCGTGCTGCGGCGCACCGCCCTCCTCGCCCCGCACGGCGGAGCCGATCCCGGCGGCGGGCCGAACGGCTTCCAGATCAACAAGACGGCCGCGTACGCCGGGATCGACGCGGCGGAGACCGGCGAGGAGGCATGGCGGCTCGTCGTCACGGGGCGCACCGGAACGGTCCGCCTCAGCCGCGCCCAGCTGCTGCGCATGCCGCTGCACAGCTCGGCGCTGCCCATCGCCTGCGTCGAGGGCTGGTCGACGGACGACCAGTGGTGGCGTGGCGTGCGGCTGCGCGACCTCGCGGCGCTCGTCGGGTACGACGGCGACCCGCCGGACCTGTTCGTGGAGTCGCTCCAGCGGCGCGGGGCCTTCCGCCGGGCCGCCCTGCGCGCCAACCAGGTGGCCGACCCGCGCTCCCTGCTCGCCCTGTACGTCAACGGCGAGGAGCTGTCCTCCGACCACGGCCGTCCGGCGCGGATCATCGTGCCCGCGGCGCCCGGGGTGCTGAACACCAAGTGGGTGGCCCGGCTGACCTTCGGAGAGCTGTGATGCGCCCGCGCCCCACCCTCGGCAGCCCCTTGCAGATCCTGCTGCTGGCCTGCTCGTTCGCGCTGGCCGGCTATGCCGGCGTACGGCTGTTCGCGGGCGACTGGCAGGCCGTCGCCGTGTGGCTGGTCGGCGCGGCCCTGCTGCACGATCTCGTGCTGCTGCCGCTGTACGCGGTCGCGGACCGGGCGGTCGTCCGCGCCCTCGGCGCCACCGGGCGGCGGGAGGGGACCATGTACGTCCGGGTCCCGGCCGCGCTGTCCGGACTGCTGCTGCTCGTGTGGTTCCCGCTGATCACCGGCATGGTGGACCGGCCCTACCGGTCCGCCACCGGTCTGTCGGCCGACGGGTTCCTCGCCCGCTGGCTGCTGATCAGCGCGGTGCTGTTCGCCGGTTCGGCGCTGCTGCTCGCGCTGCGGGGACCGTGGCTGCGCAGGGCGGCGAAACGGCGCCGGCCGGTCGTCCACTGACCGACGGTCCGCCAGCCCGCCCGGCCCGCGTACCGCAGCAGGGCCGGCGTACCGAGCCGCGCCCACGGAAAGGCACCGTCGCCGCCGGCCTCCGAGCCGGGGCCGCCGGCCCCCACGCCGCGGCCGTCCGTCTCCGGGCCGTCGCCGCCCGTCTCCGCGTCGGTGCCGTTGACGACCCGTACCTCGGACCGTTCGTCGACGTCCACCGCGGCCGTCTCGGCGATCAGCAGGCCGCCCGGCCGCAGCAGCCGGGCCACCCGGTCCAGCAGGGCGTGCGGGTCGCCCCCGATGCCGACGTTGCCGTCCATGAGGAGCACGGTGCCCCAGCGCCCCTCACCGGGCAGCGGCTCGAACACCGAGCGCCGCAGCGCCTGGCCGCCGAGCCGCACGGTGTGGCCGACGGCGGCCTCGCTGACGTCGATGCCGAGGACGGTACGGCCCCGGGCGGCGAGCTCCGCCACCAGCCGCCCCGGTCCGCAGCCGACGTCGAGCACGGCGCCCTCGCACCGGTCCAGCACCGCCCGGTCGACCGGGTCCGCCCGCGCGCACCAGCGCTCGACCTCCAGCGGCAGCAGCCAGCCGTCGGTCCGGCGCAGGAACAGCGGGCCGCGCCCGGTGCGCAGGGCGGCGGCGTAGGGACCGGCCCCGCCCCAGGGGACGGCCGGCGGGGTGCTCATCGCCCGGTCCCCGTCCCGGTGGTGTGCGCGGTGCACCGGGCCAGCCGGGCGGCGAACCGGCCGTGCGGCGCCCGGGCGGCGACCGCCACCGCGTCGGCGGCCGTGTCCACGTCCCGCAGCCGGGGCAGTGCGCGCACCCGCAGCCCCGCGGCCACCAGCCGCCGCCGCTGGACGGCACCCGTCCACGGCGTCGACATGGGCACGCCCCGCAGCAGGGCCGGGTCCGGCTCGGCCAGGCCCAGCGCCCAGAAGCCGCCGTCCTCCGCGGGACCGAAGCACGCGTCGTACCCCGCGAAGTCCACGGTGAGCAGCTCCGGGGTCACCTGCGGGGTGTCCATGCCGATGAGCAGGGCGGGACCGGCGCACCGCGCGAACGCGTCGGCCAGCCGCAGGTCCAGCCCGCCCGCGCACTGCGGTACGACGTCGAAGCCGGGCGGCAGCCAGGGGCCGGGGTTCCCGTCCAGCACCAGGACGCGCCGGGTCGCGGGGGCCGCCGCGACGGCCCGCAGGGTGTCGGCGAGCGCGGCCTCGGCGAGCGCCGCCGCCTCCGCCGGGCTGAACGGCGGGGTGAGCCGCGTCTTGACGCGCCCCGGCAGGGGTTCCTTGGCGATCACGAGCAGCGTGGTCACGGTGCGGTCCTCCCGCCGGCCGGCGGCTCGGCCAGGACACGGCTCATGTCCCGCACCGCCTGCCAGGTGCCGCGCCAGGTGCCCGTGACCTTGGAGGCGCCGGCGCGCGGCAGGTACGGCACGTCGTGCTCGGCGATCCGCCAGCCCGCGTCGGCCGCGCGCACCACCATCTGGAGCGGATAGCCGCTGCGCCGGTCGCTCAGGCCGAGCGCGAGCAGCGGCTCCCGGCGGGCGGCGCGCAGCGGGCCGAGGTCGTGCAGCCGCAGCCCGGTGCGGCGGCGCAGCAGCCGCGCGAGCGCGAAGTTGCCGGCCCGGGCGTGCGCGGGCCAGGCGCGCGGGGTCCGCGCCCGCCGCCGGCCCAGGACCAGGTCGGCCCGGCCGTCGAGGACGTCCCGGACGAAGGGGACGAGGTGCCCGGGGTCGAGGGAGGCGTCGCAGTCGCAGAAGCAGACGACGTCGGCGGTGGCGGCGGTCAGCCCGGCGTGGCAGGCGGCGCCGAAACCGCGCCGCGACTCGTGCACGACGGTCGCGCCGAGGGCGCGGGCGATGTCCGCCGAGCCGTCGGTGGAGCCGTTGTCGACCACGAGGGCGCGCCAGCCCGCCGGAATCCTGGCGAGCACCCAGGGCAGGGCCTCCGCCTCGTCCAGGCAGGGCAGCACCACGTCCACACTCGCCGCCGATGAGGGGGATGAGGGGGTCACGCCGTTCACCCTACGAATGCGAACCGGGCATATCGGGCCGACGCTGCTTACGAAACGCGGACGTCCGGGCCGGGACCGGGCCAGGGGCGCGACGCCCGCCGCGGCCCGGTGCCAGGCTGGAGGCATGCAGCAGCCGCACCTGACCGCCGGGCGCCCGGCCATGGACGGGACCGCACCCGGCCCCGCCGCACCGGACCCCGTGTCCGTCCCCGGTACCGCCCGGATCCTGGTCGTGGACGACGACGCGACCGTCGCCGAGATCGTCGCCGGATACCTCGGCCGCGCCGGCTACGTGGTCGACCGCGCCGCCGACGGCCCGGCCGCCCTCACCCGTGCCGCCGCGCACTGGCCGGACCTGGTGGTGCTGGACCTGATGCTGCCCGGCATGGACGGACTGGAGGTCTGCCGGCGGCTGCGCGCACGGGCCCCCGTCCCCGTCGTCATGCTCACCGCCCGCGGTGACGAGGACGACCGCGTCACGGGCCTGGAGGTCGGCGCCGACGACTACGTGACCAAGCCGTTCAGCCCCCGCGAACTGGTCCTCAGGGTCCGGTCGGTGCTCCGCCGCGCGCTGCCCGGCACGGGCACCGGTCCGCTGGCCGCGGCCGGTGTCACCGTCGACCCGGCCGCCCGCCGCGCCACCCGGAACGGCAGCGAACTCGCGCTCACCCTGCGGGAGTTCGACCTCCTCGCCTTCTTCCTGCGGCACCCCGGCAGGGCCTACAGCCGGGAGGACCTGATGCGCGAGGTGTGGGGCTGGGACTTCGGCGACCTGTCCACGGTGACCGTCCACATCCGCCGGCTGCGCGGCAAGGTCGAGGACGACCCCGCCCGGCCGCGCCTGATCCAGACCGTGTGGGGCGTCGGCTACCGCTTCGAGCCGGGCGGCGCGGAAGGAGAGGGCTGACGTGCGCGACACCGTCCTCATCGCCCTGCTCGCCTTCGGCGGGGCCGCCGTCACGGGCCTGGCCGGGGCCGCCGCGCTGCGCATGCTGCGGCGCCGCTCGCTCACCGTTTCCCTCGCCGTGATCGCGGCGGTCGGCGTGGGCGGCGTGCTGGCCGGCACCCTCGCCGTCGCCCGGGCGATGTTCCTGTCCCCCCACGACCTGAGCGTGGTCACGACGGTCGTCGCCATGGCGGCCGTGGTCTCCCTGGCCACCGCGCTGGTACTGGGCCGCTGGGTCGTCGCCCGCAGCCATGAACTCGCCATGGCGGCACGCTCGTTCGGCGAGGCCGGCGACTTCGCCGCCCCCGAGGGCCCGGCCACCGCCGAACTGGCCGCACTGAGCCGCGAACTGGCGGCCACCAGCGCGAGACTCGCCGAGTCCCGGGAACGGGAACGCCTGCTGGAGACCTCGCGCCGGGAACTCGTCGCCTGGATCTCCCACGACCTGCGCACCCCGCTCGCCGGTCTGCGCGCCATGTCGGAGGCCCTGGAGGACGGCGTCGCCGACGACCCCGGCCGCTATCTGAAGCAGATCCGCACCGAGGTCGAACGCCTCAACGACATGGTCGGCGACCTCTTCGAACTCTCCCGCATCCACGCCGGCACGCTCCCGCTGAGCCCGGCCCGGATCTCGCTGCACGACCTCGTCGGCGACGCCCTCGCGGGAGCCGACCCGCTCGCCCGCGCCCACGGCGTACGGCTGGTCGGCGACCGGGTGGAGCCGGTCCCGGTCGAGGTCGACGCCAAGGAGATGAGCCGCGTCCTGGGCAACCTGCTGGTCAACGCCATCCGCCGGACGCCCGCCGACGGCACCGTCGCCGTCGCCGCCGGGCGCTCGCCCGACGGTGTGGTGCTCTCCGTGACGGACGGCTGCGGCGGCATCCCGGAGGAGGATCTGCCCCGCGTGTTCGACACCGGCTGGCGCGGCACCCACGCCCGCACCCCGCCGGCCGGCGCGGGTCTGGGCCTCGCCATCGTGTGCGGCATCGTGGAGGCCCACCGGGGCCGGGCCACCGTACGGAACATCCCCGGCGGCTGCCGCTTCGAGGTCACGCTCCCGGCGGCCCCCTGAAGAGGGCCCCCTTCGGGGCCGTCACCGCGAAGCAGCGAACTCGCGCATGCCCTCCTCGAAGCCGACCTGCGGCTTCCAGCCCAGTTCGGCCCGCAGCCGGGAGGAGTCGGCGGTGATGTGCCGTACGTCGCCCAGCCGGTACTCGCCGGTGACGACCGGCGCGGGACCGCCGTGGGCGCCGGCCAGCGCGCGGGCCATCTCCCCGACGGTGTGCGGCTCGCCGCTGCCGGTGTTGTACGCGGTCAGCGCACCCGGCGCGGACCCCGCCTCCAGCGCCACCACGTTGGCCGCGGCCACGTCCCGCACATGCACGAAGTCCCGGCGCTGCCGCCCGTCCTCGAAGACGCGGGGCGCCTCACCCCGGGCGAGCGCGGACCGGAAGAAGGAGGCGACGCCGGCGTACGGGGTGTCGCGGGGCATCCGGGGTCCGTACACGTTGTGGTAGCGCAGCGACACGGCCCAGCCGCCGGTCGACCGGGCCCAGGCGGCGGCCAGGTGCTCCTGCGCCAGCTTGGTCGTGGCGTACACGTTGCGCGGGTCGGCCGGCGCGTCCTCACCGACCAGCCCGGGCGTCAGCTCCGCGCCGCACACCGGGCAGCGCGGCTCGAACCGGCCCGCGTCCAGATCGGCGACGGCCCGCGGGCCCGGCCGTACGACCCCGTCGCGCGGGCACACGTACCGTCCCTCGCCGTACACGACCATCGACCCGGCCAGCACCAGGCGCCGTACCCCGGCCCCGGCCATGGCGGCGAGGAGTACGGCGGTGCCCAGGTCGTTGCGGGAGACGTACTCCGCCGCGTCCGCGAACCCCGTTCCGAGCCCGACCATCGCGGCCTGGTGACAGACGGCGTCCACCCCGGCCACGGCCCGCGCGACCGCCACCGGATCACGCACGTCGGCGGCCGGGTCCGTGCGCACGTCGAACACGGCCGCCTCGTGCCCGCGCGCCGCGAGCGCCGCGCACACATGTGACCCGATGAATCCGGCGCCGCCGGTGACCAGTACCCGCATGCCCTAACGCTAGGCCCGCGCCCGCACCGGGCCGGGAGGCCGCGCCCGCACGTCACGACTCCGTAAGACGGGCGCGGCGCGTCCGCCGGGAACCCGGGTCAGCCCCGCTGCGCGGCGATCATCGCCTTGTACCAGTGGTAGCTGTCCTTCGGCGTGCGTCGCTGGGTGTCGTAGTCGACCCGGACGATCCCGAAGCGCTTGTCGTAGCCGAGGGCCCACTCGAAGTTGTCCAGCAGCGACCAGACGTAGTAACCCCGGACGTCGACGCCGGCGTCCATCGCGGCGCGCAGCGCGGTGAGGTGGTCGCGCAGGTAGGCCACCCGGTCGGTGTCGTGCACCGCGCCGTCCGCGGAGAGCGTGTCGTCCTCCGCCGAGCCGTTCTCCGTGATGTGGACCGGCGGCAGCGCGTCCCCGTACCGCTCCTTGAGCTGGACCAGCAGGTCGGTGAAGGAGCCGGGGTCCACCGGCCAGCCCATCGCCGTGTGCCGCACGTCCGGCAGCCCGGCCTCCGTGTAGCGGTTGTCCGTGGCCACCCGCCGGGCCGGGTCGGCCTCGCGGTGCGGGGCGTCGGCGACCACGATGGGCCGGTAGTAGTTGACGCCGAGGAAGTCCAGCGGGCGCGAGATCAGTTCCAGGTCGCCGTCCCGCCGGAAGTCCGCCCCAGTGATCAGCTCGCCCCAGGTCTCCTCCTCGGTGGCCGGGTAGCGGCCCGCGAGGATCGGCTCGGTCCACACCAGGTTGTGCTGGGTGTCGGCGCGGACCACGGCCGCGCGGTCGGCGGGGGAGTCGCCGGCCGGCAGGTTGCGGTCGAGGTTGAGGGTGATGCCGACCTCGCGCACCCCGGCCGCCCGCAGCGCCCCGACCGCCAGGCCGTGGCCGACCAGCAGGTGGTGGGCGGCGGCCAGCGCGCCCCGGCCCTCCTGGGCGCCGGGCGCGTGCCGGCCCACGGAGTAGCCGAGGAACGCGCTGCACCACGGCTCGTTGAGGGTGATCCAGCGCGGCACCCGGTCGCCCAGGTGTCCGGCCACGACGGCCGTGTACTCGGCGAACCGCTCCGCCGTCTCCCGCACCCGCCAGCCGCCCCGGTCCTCGAGGGCCTGCGGCAGGTCCCAGTGGTAGAGGGTGGCGGCCGGTTCGATGCCGGCGGCGAGCAGCTCGTCGACGAGGCGGGAGTAGAAGTCCAGCCCCTTCGGGTTCACCGGGCCGGTGCCGTCGGGCACGATCCGCGGCCAGGCGATGGAGAAGCGGTACGAGTCCACGCCCAGGTCGCGCAGCAGCGCCACGTCCTCCCGGTAGCGGTGGTAGTGGTCACAGGCCACGTCTCCGGTGTCGCCGTTGGCCGTCCGGCCCGGCGTGTGGCTGTAGGTGTCCCAGATCGACGGCCCGCGGCCGTCCTCCCGGGCCGCGCCCTCGATCTGGTACGAGGCGGTCGCGGCGCCGAAGACGAAGCCGGGCGGGAACCCGGGGAAGCCGGTGGCGTCGGGGAAGTCAGTCATGGAGGCCGTTTCCAGGGGTGCGCAGGGGCGGGTCACTTGACGGAGCCGCCGGTGATGCCGGCGGCGATGTACTTCTGGGCGAGCACGAGCAGGATCGCCGCCGGCACCGCGGACAGCACGGAGGCGGCCATCACCGAGCCCCAGTCGCCGACGTGGGCGCCGATGTACTGGTAGATGCCCAGCGTGACCGGCTTGACGTCGTCGGTCGTGTTCAGCGTGAGCGCGAACATGAAGTCGCTCCACGAGAAGAGGAAGGCGAACAGCCCCGACGTGATCAGCGAGTTGCGGCTCATCGGCAGGACGACCCGCAGGAACGTCCGCACCGGCCCGGCACCGTCCATCTGCGCGGCCTCGATCACCTCGCCCGGGATCGACACCATGAAGGACCGCATCAGCACGATCGAGAACGGGATGCCGAGCGAGGCGTCCGCCAGCATCAGGCCGAAGTAGGAGTTGACCAGGCCGAGGTCGACGTACGAGTTGTAGAGCGCGTTGGCGATGACGATGCCCGGCACCATCTGGGTGATCAGCGTGCCGAAGACGATCGTCCGGGAGCCGCGCAGGCCGAACCGGGCCAGCCCGTAGGCCGCCGGGGCGGAGACCGCGAGGCAGATGGCGACCGCCCCGAGCGAGACGGCCAGCGAGGTCAGCAGGTGACCGCCCTGGTCGTCCAGGGCCTTGGAGAAGCCGGACAGGTCCAGGCTGCCGGGCACCGGGTCGACCTGGAGCAGACCCGAGGCGGGCTGCAGGGCGGTGTTGAGCATCCAGTACAGCGGGAACAGCATCACGCACAGGATGAGCACACCGGCGATGGTGGAACCCCAGCGGCGCCCGGATGTCGTGGGCGTGCGAGCGGCCATGGACGTCACTTCCCCTCGGTGCGGTTGGCCCGCAGGTAGAACACGGCGAAGACCGCGGAGACAAGGATGAGTACGTTGCCGACGACCGCGCCCGCGCCGAAGTCCAGCCGTACGAAGGAGTTCTGGTAGGTCAGCGTGCCCAGGGTCTGGGTGGCGTCGGCCGGGCCGCCGTCGGTGAGCGCGAGGATCAGGTCGAGGATCTTCACCGTCGACATGAAGCCGAGCACGAGGACGACCGTGATCACCGGCTTGAGCTGCGGCAGGGTGATGGAGCGGAAGGTCCGCCAGGCCGAGGCGCCGTCCAGGGCGGCCGCCTCGTACAGCTCCTTGGGGATCTCCTGGAGACCGCCGTAGAGGATGACCATGTTGAACGGGATGCCGATCCAGATGTTGACCAGGATCACCGACAGCAGGGCCATGCCGGGGCTGGTCAGCCACGGGGTGTGACCGCCGAGGCCGAGCGTGTCCAGGAACGAGTTCAGGACGCCCGTGTCCTGGTCGAGGATGCGGCGCCACACGATGCCGGACACCACCATGGGCACCAGCCAGGGCAGCAGGATCAGCGACCGCAGGACACCGTTCAGCGGGAAGCGGCGGCTGAAGAACACCGCGAGCGCGAGCCCGATGCAGAACTGGCCGAGCAGCGACCCGGCGGTGAAGACCAGGGTGTGCCAGAGCGCCTTGCCGAACAGCGGGTCCCGGAACACGTTCGACCAGTTGTCGGCGCCGTTGAAGGGCGCGTCGCCGGTGAAGAACGTCTTCGGTGTGAAGTGCTGGAAGCTCATCACGACGTTGCGGACCAGCGGGTAGCCGAAGAACAGCAGCATGAAGACGACCGCGGGGGCGACGAACCCCCACTGGGCCAGTCTGCGGCGGCGGCGCAGCCGGGCCGGGTCCGGCGCGGTGGCCGTCCGGGACGCCGTCCCGGGCGCCTGGGCGGTGACGATGGACGTGGTCATGGTGGCTTACCTCAGTTCCCGCTCGTGGCCCGCTGCTGGGCGCGCTTCAGGGCGGCCTCGCTGGACTGGCCGGTCAGGGCGGACTGGAAGGCGCTCTGGAGGGCGAGCGACACGCTCGGCCAGCCGGCGCCGAGCTTGGCGGTACGGGACCGGGCGGCGGCGACCTGGTCGGCCAGCGCGTCCAGTTCGGGCACCCGCTTGCGCCACACGGCGGCGGCCTTGGCGTTGGCCGGGACCATCCAGCTGTTGAGCGCGTAGGTCAGCTGCTCCTTCCGACTGGCCAGACAGGCGACGATCCGGCCCGCCCGCTTCTCCCGCGCCGTGTCACCGGTGTTGGGCACGGTGAGCACGGCACCGCCGAGCGGGCCGACGGAGGCCGCGCCCGGGCGGGGGACCGGGATCTTCGCGATGCCCCAGTGCAGCGACTTCTTGGTGTTGAGCGTCTCGACCTGCCAGGGGCCGTTGATCATCATCGCCGCGTTGCCGGCCATGAACTGGTCGTTGACGTCCGCCTGTGTCCAGCTGACCGTCGACTTCGACAGCGAGCCGTCCGCCAGCAGGGTCTTCCAGTAGTCGAGCGCGCCGGCGACCTGCGGGCTGTCCAGCTTCGTCTCGTCGCCGCCGTTGGACCACATGAACGGCGTGAACTGGAAGACGCCGTCCTCCGCGCCGCCCGCGCTGAGCGCCAGCCCGTACCGCTTGCCGCCGGTGAGCTTCTTCGCGGCCTCGCGCAGCTCGTCCCAGGTGGTGGGGACCTGCACGCCGGCCCGGTCGAGGACGTCCTTGTTGTAGAACAGCGCCAGGGTGTTCACCGACCGGGCCGCGCCGTAGTACGTGCCCTTGTACGAGCCGAAGTTCACGATGCCCTGGGGGATGTCCCGGGTGCTCAGGCCGAGCGTCCTGAGGTCGACCAGGCCGCCCGCCTCGGCGAACGTCGGCATCTCCGAGGCGTCGAACTGGACGATGTCGGGCAGCGACTTCGAGGACGCCATGCGCAGTGCCTTCGTCATCACCTGCGCGGCCGGGACGCTCTGCTGCTTGATGGTGACGCCGAGCTGCTTGCCGCAGCGGCCCATCGCCTCGGCGTCCCAGCGGTGGTAGGTCTCGTCGGTCGACGAGTTCATCACGGTGAAGACGTCGCCGTCACGCTGCTGACCGCATCCGGTCAGGGCCGCCCCGGCGACCAGGACCGACACGGCGGTGAGTGGTGCCACGGCCCTGCGGGAGCGTCCCCGGCGCCGGGCGACCGGGGACCTCTCAGGAATGCGATTGAAGCGCTTCGACATGCTGCGGCCCTTGCTGTCGTGTGCCCGGCTTCGTCGCCGGGTCTTTTGTTTGGCCTGATGACTAATACGTCAATCCCGTGTGTCACGCTAGACCCCCACACGTGTTCGTCCAGCTACGCAGCGCGGTCGCACGCGATTACCCAAAGGAGAAACTCCAGGTCACAGTGGTGATTGCGGTGCGCAGCACACCCGACAACGATTTCTTCTGTGTACGATCAACCCGCCGGGCGACAGCCTCCGCCGTCCCCGCCGAACAGCCCCGCTCCCCCGAGGAAGACCATGAAGTTCACCAACGGGTTCTGGCGCATCCGCGACGGTGTGCAGGTCGCGTACGCCACCGAGGCGCGTGACGTGCGCGTCGAATCGAAGCGCTTCACCGCCTATGCCTCGGTGCAGAAGGTGACCCGCAGAGGGGACACGCTCAACGCGCCGCTCCTCACCGTCGACTGCTTCTCGCCCGCCGAGGGCGTCATCGGCGTGCGGGTCACCCACCACGCCGGCAAACGCCGTCCAGGACCGGACTTCGCCCTCGCGGCCGAGCCCGGCGGGGCGGGCGAGGTCCGCCGGGACGGCGCCGTCACCGAGCTGACCAGCGGCCCGCTGACCTTGCGCCTGGACCGGGCCGCCCCGTGGTCGCTGACCTTCCACGACGCGGACGGGCGGGAGCTGACCCGGGCGGGCCGCAAGGGCACCGCGTTCGCCACCACCGACGACGGCGCCCACCACGTCCTCACCCAGCTCGCGCTCGGCGTCGGCGAGCAGATCTACGGCCTCGGCGAGCGCTTCACGCCGTTCGTCAAGAACGGCCAGGTGGTCGACATCTGGCAGGCCGACGGCGGCACCAGCAGCGAGCAGGCCTACAAGAACATCCCCTTCTACCTCTCCTCACGCGGCTACGGCGTCTTCGTCAACCACCCCGGCGCGGTCTCCTTCGAGGTCGGCTCCGAGGCCGTCGGACAGGTGCAGTTCAGCGTCGAGGACCAGACGCTGGAGTACTACGTCGTCGCCGGCCCCACCCCCAAGGACGTCCTCACCCGGTACACCGGCCTCACCGGCCGCCCGGCGCTGCCGCCCGCCTGGTCCTTCGGTCTGTGGCTGACCACGTCCTTCACCACGGACTACGACGAGCAGACGGTGACGTCCTTCGTGGACGGCATGGCCGAGCGCGGCATCCCGCTGTCCGTCTTCCACTTCGACTGCTTCTGGATGCGCGAGTACCAGTGGTGCGACTTCGAGTGGGACCCCGAGGTCTTCCCCGACCCCGAGGGGATGCTCGCCCGGCTCAAGGCCAGGGGCCTGAAGATCAGCGCCTGGATCAACCCGTACATCGCGCAGAAGTCCCCGCTGTTCGAGGAGGCCGCCGCGCTCGGCCACCTGGTGCGCCGGCCGGACGGCGACGTGTGGCAGTGGGACTTGTGGCAGGCCGGCATGGGCCTGGTCGACTTCACCAGCCCCGACGCCCGCGCCTGGTTCCAGTCCAAGCTGAAGCCCCTGCTCGACCAGGGCGTGGACTGCTTCAAGACGGACTTCGGCGAGCGCGTCCCCACCGACGTCGTCTGGCACGACGGCTCCGACCCGGAGCGGATGCACAACTACTACACCCACCTGTACAACCAGACCGTGTTCGAACTCCTCGAGAAGGAGCGCGGACAGGGCGAGGCCGTGCTCTTCGCGCGCTCCGCGACGGCGGGCGGCCAGCAGTACCCCGTGCACTGGGGCGGCGACTGCTGGTCGTCCTTCGAGGCCATGTCCGAATCGCTCCGGGGCGGCCTGTCCCTGTCGCTGAGCGGTTTCGGGTTCTGGAGCCACGACATCGGAGGCTTCGAGGGCACCCCCGACCCGGCGGTCTTCAAGCGCTGGCTGGCCTTCGGCCTGCTGTCCTCCCACAGCCGGCTGCACGGATCGTCGTCCTACCGGGTGCCGTGGGCGTTCGGTGAGGAGGCCGTCGACGTCGCCCGGCGGTTCACCCTGCTCAAGCACCGCCTCATGCCCTACCTGTACGGCGCCTCCGCCGAGGCCCACCGCACCGGCGTCCCCGTGATGCGGCCGATGGTCCTGGAGTTCCCGCACGACCCGGCCTGCCGCCCGCTCGACCGCCAGTACATGCTGGGCGCCGGCCTCCTGGTCGCCCCGGTGTTCAGCGAGGACGGCGAGGTGGAGGTCTACCTCCCCGAGGGCACCTGGACCCACCTCCTCAGCGGCGAGCGGGTCACCGGCCCGGTGTGGCGCACCGAACGGCACGGCTACGACAGCCTCCCGCTCTACGTCCGCGAGGGCGCCGTACTGCCGCTGGCCGCCGACGACCAGCGCCCCGACGGCGACTGGCTCGACGACCTGGTGCTGCTGGTCCACCCGTCGGACGCGCAGACGTACACCCGCCAGGTGAGCGTCCCCGACCTGACGGGGGCACCGGCCGCGGTGTTCCACGTCCGCCGCGACGGCGACCTGCTGCGTGTCTCCGTGGACGGCACCGACCGCCCCTTCACCGTGCGCGTGGCCGGCGCGGCGAGCGCCACCGGCACGGGGGAGGTGACGGTCCCGCTGCGCTGAGCGGCGCGCCACGGGCGAATACACGGCGGCGGTGACCCGGCCGGCGGCCACCGCCGCAGGTTCGCTCCGGGCGCTCGAAAGGCTCCGAGCGGGCGACGAGCGGCAGCCCTGGCGGGGGCCCGGCACAGCGGAGGGCGGTGCTGGTCGCCGTGGGCGCGGGCGCCGCCGCCGCGCCGTCCGCCAGGGGCAGCGGCACGTCCTTCATGCCGGGGATCGAGGCGCCGAAGGCGTTCGACCTGACGCGTTCGTGACTGAGGCCGGCCGGGGCGCGCAGGCCGCGAGCGCGGGGAGCCCGTTCCGGGCCGCCGTGAGCGGGGACGCCACGATGGCGTACGCGACCGTCGCCTGCGCGGTGCCGGCCGGCGAACTCAGCGACGCCGGGAAGACGGCGCTGCGGCACGCCGTCGACCGGGCACGCGACAGCGGCACGACGGTCGAGGCGGGCGGCAGCGCGCCGGCCACCCGGCCGTCCGCGGGCGGGGCCTCCGGGATGATCGGCATGGCCGTCGCCGCCGTGGTGCTGGTGACGACCTTCGGCTCGCCGGCGGCCGCCGGCCTCCCGCTGCTCACGGCCATCGCCGGGGTGGGCGTCGGCCTGGCCGCCGGCACGGCACTCTCCAGCACGGTCGGCCTGTCGGAGACGTCCGGGACGCTGGCGTCCGTGCTCGGCCTCGCGGTCGGCATCGGCTAGGCGCTGTTCGCCGTCTCCCGCTGCCGCGAGGACCGGGCCGAGGAGCACGCCCCGCAGGAGGCGGCGGGCCTCGCCGCCGGTACCGCGGGGTCGGCCGTCGTCTTGGCCGGCCTCACGGTCGTCACAGCCCTGGCCAGCCTGTCGGTGAGCGGTGCACGGTGCTGACGAAGACGGGCCTGTGCGCCGCGGGCGCGGCCGTCACCGGCGTCCTGGTCGCCTTGACCCTCGTCCCGGCCCTCCTGGGGTTCCGGCCGCGTGCGGTCCTCTCCCGCCGGGCCCGCGGGGCGGCCCTGCCGGGCGCCGCCGCGTCAACCGGCCAGGTCACCGACGCGGGTTGACCAGTCGTTACCAGAGGAGCGTCACCGTCGTCCCCTTCGGTTCCAGCTTCTTCGCGGACCGCTTCCGTCTTTTGTTGACCATTCAGTCAGGTGCCGGACCGGCCGTCGGGATGCCGGGGACGGACGGGTGGAAATAGGATGGCCGTAGCGACGGTGCACGGAATCGCGCGTCCACGGCAGTGGCCTGGAGGCGCACGATGAGCGACCCCGTCGACATCGACGCCGGCCGGCCCTTCCGTCCCGCGGGGACCCGAGCTGCTCGCGCGGGCGCACCCGCACCGTCCCGGCTGCCCGTGCGACGCCTGCCGGGGACGGCGCGAACTCCTGGATTCCGGCCCGGCGTTCCGGGACGCGCGGACCCGAAGGTCCCGAGCGGAGGCGGAGGTGCTTGAAGATGCCGTATCAGACGGCGGTCACCGTCCGGGCCGCCCTGCCGCCGGACCGGGTCGCCGAGGTGCGGGAACTGCTGCGCGAGGCCGGGCGGAAGACCACGGCCGGTGAGCTGTTCCCCTTCGCCGAGATACCGGGCGTGCACTTCGCGCGCGTCGTCCTCGTGCCCGGCGGACCCGGCGGCGCCACGGCGGACATGCCGCCCAGCGTCGTGTACATGAGCGAGGTGGACGGGCCCGCGGAGGCGCACCTCGCCGATCTCGTCCGCACGGCGCGCGACGGCCTGGACCGGGTGTTCGGGCACTGCGCCGGATATCCGGCAGGCGGCTCCCCGGACGCCGCGCGGACCGACTGGCTGCGTGCCCATGCGGTGCCGTGCGCCGCGTTCTACGTCAACACCGTCGGCAGGGGGCGGCAGCAGATCGCACAGGAGGCCCTGCTGCGCGAGGTGATCGAGGACTTCCTGGACCGGAACGGGCCGGCTCTGGCCGGCAGGAGCCCCGTGGAGATCAGGGCCGCCGTCCAGGAGTACGTCGCAGGCCGCGAGGACCTCGCCTGGGCGCGCACCGGGCCCCCGCCGCCCCCGCTCGGGTGGCGGATCCGCCGGGCCGCCCACCTGGTCGGGGTTCCGCTGGCCGCCCTGGCGCTGCTGCCGCCGCTCGTGGCCGCCCTGCCGGTCTGGGCCGTCCTGCTCAGGCGGCACGAACGCCGTGACGTCCCCGACCGCGCCCGTCCGGGCCACGACCGCATCCGCGAACTCGCGGGCTGCGAGGACTTCGTGGCGCAGAACCCGTTCACCGCCGTCGGCTCGGTCAAGGCCGGCCCGTTCCGGCGGCTCACGCTCACCGCCGTCCTGTTCGCCGTGGACTACGGCGTCCGTCACCTCTTCGACCGGGGGAACCTCGCCGGGGTCAAGACCATCCACTTCGCCCGCTGGCTGTTCACCGACGGGAAACGGCGGGTGATCTTCGCCAGCGACTACGACGGCAGCCTCGAAAGCTACATGGACGACTTCATCGACAAGGTGGCCTGGGGACTCAACGCCGTCTTCAGCAACGGCCGCGGCTATCCGCGCACGCGGTGGCTCGTGCTGGACGGCGCCAGGGACGAGCAGGCCTTCAAGGACTACCTGCGGTGCCACCAGGTGCCCACGCAGGTCTGGTACTCCGCGTACGACACCTCGACCGCGCACGACCTGGAGATCAACGCCCGCATCCGGGCGGGCCTCTTCGGGCAGCTCGGCCCCGCCGAGACGGAGGCCTGGCTGGCCCTGTTCTGAAGGGCTCGAAGGAAGGGTGACACCATGACGCCGCCGCTGGAACTCGACGACATCCAGGGCCTGGTCACCCGCGGCTACCGCACCCTGGCCTCGGCCTGCTTCCTGGTGCTCGCCACCGCCGGGCCGGCGCCCGGCGCCCGTGCCGCACTGGGGCGGCTGGCGCCCCGCGTGCCGAACAGCCGCTCCGATCCGGCGGACACCGCCGTCCACGTGGCCCTCACCTCGGACGGCCTGCGGCGCCTGGGACTGGACACACCGGAACGGGACGGATTTCCGTACGAGTTCGTCGCAGGCATGACCGAACCCGACCGCAGCCGCTTCCTCGGGGACGTCGGGGAGAGCGCTCCCCGGCACTGGAGGTGGGGCGGCCCGGCCGGCCCGCCGGTGCACGTCCTGGTGATGCTCTACGCGCGCGACGGGCAGCGGCTGCGGCGACTGGAGGCCGAGATCCGCCGCGAGGTCCTGGTCCCCGGCGCGTTCACCGAGACCGTACGGCTGGGCACCGCCGAGCTGACCGACCAGGAGCCCTTCGGCTTCCGCGACGGCATCTCCCAGCCCCTCGTCGAAGGTCTGCCCAAGGCCGCGGCGGCAGCCGGCGACGGCGACACGGAGCCCGGACAGCAGGTCGTCCGCGCCGGGGAGTTCCTCCTCGGCTACCCCAACGAGTACGGGCTGCTGACGGACCGCCCGCTGCTGCCGCCCCGCCGCGACCCCCTCGGCCTGCTGCCCCGCGCCCCCGAGGGCGGCGCGGACCTCGGGCGCAACGGCAGCTACCTCGTCTTCCGGCAGCTCCACCAGGACGTCGAAGCCTTCCGGGACTACCTCGAAGCGGAGACACGCCGTCCCGACGGCAGCAGCGACCCCGCCGCACAGGAGGCGCTCGCCGCGCGCATGGTGGGACGCTGGCCCGGCGGCGCCCCCCTGGTCCGGGCGCCCGACCACGACGACCCCGCACTGGCCACGGACAACGGCTTCGGCTACCACGCCACGGATCCGGCCGGTCTGCGCTGCCCGCTCGGCGCCCACATCCGCCGCGCCAACCCCCGCGACTCCCTCGACCCGCGCCCCGGTTCCGCCGACTCGGTCGCCGTCGGACGCCGCCACCGGCTGCTCCGCCGCGGCCGGCCCTACGGCCCCGACGGAACGGGGGACAACCCGGACGCACGCGGACTGCACTTCCTCGCACTGAACGCCAACATCTCCCGCCAGTTCGAGTTCATCCAGCACACCTGGCTCGACAACCCGAACTTCAACGGACTCCACGACGGCCCCGACCCGATCGTCGCGCCGCGCCAGGAACGCCGCGCGACCTTCACCGAGCAGGGCAGGCCCTTCCGCACCCGCCACGCCGGCCTCCCGCAGTTCGTCACCGTGCGGGGCGGCGCCTACTTCTTCCTGCCGGGTCTGAAGGCGCTGCACTACCTCTGCACGGCCGCACCCGGGGACGGCCGGCAGTGAACGCCGGGCAGCGCCTCAACGACGCGGTCCTCGGATGCGTCCTGCTGGAGCGCCGCGTCGACCCCTACGTGCGCCCGCTGTTCGACCGGACGCTGCTGCGACCCCTCCAGGCCGCCGTGCAGTGGTGCGTCAACGTACGCCGCCGGGACGAACACCTGGGCCTCGCCGAAGAGCGGGCCGTGCCGGACGAGGCGGCCGTCGCCGAGGCCATCGCACAGCAGATGGCCCGCTTCGTCCGGCGCCAGTACCGGCCGGGTCAGGCCCAGCGGGCCGGCAACACCAAGACCCACGGGGTCGTCCACGCGGACTTCACCGTCCGCGACGACCTGCCCGCACGGCTGCGGCACGGCGTGTTCCGCACCCCCGCCACCTACCGCGCCTGGGTCCGCTTCGCCGGTCCCGGCCCCCTCGCACCGCCCGACATCAAGGACAACGGCGTCCTCAGCATCGGCGTCAAACTCCTCGGCGTCGACGGCGAGAAGCTGCTCGACGACGAGCGGTGGACCCAGGACTTCACCGGCATCAGCGCGCCGGCCTTCACCACGCCCGACGTCGTCGAGAACCTCCGGCTGCAACGGCACGTCTTCGCGGGCACCCCGGTCCTGTACTTCCTCGACCCCTCCCACCCGCACCTCTGCGACATGATCATGCAGGGGCTCTACGCGAGGACCCAGACCAGCCCGCTGGAGGCC
This sequence comes from Streptomyces sp. NPDC047841, assembly GCF_040704085.1. NCBI lineage: Bacteria > Bacillati > Actinomycetota > Actinomycetes > Kitasatosporales > Streptomycetaceae > Streptomyces > Streptomyces sp. NPDC047841. The sequence continues at coordinate 185,794 of NZ_JBEYRP010000003.1, read as the reverse complement.
CGCTACTGGAGCTGCGCACCGTACCTGCTCGGGGAGGGCCAGGCCATGCAGTACTCCCTCGTGCCCCGCGAGGCGACCCGCAGCCGGGTGCCCCGCCGCCCGCCCGACGACTACCTGCGGCAGGCCCTGGCCGCCGCACTGCGGGAACGCGACGTCTGCTTCGACTTCCTCGTCCAGGTGCAGACGGACGCCCACCGCATGCCCGTCGAGAACGCGTCCGTCGTCTGGCCCGAACGCCTCTCGCCGTTCGTGCCGGTGGCCACCCTGCGTCTGCACCGGCAGGAGTGCGATCCGGCCGACCAGTTCGCCCGCGCCGACCGGCTGTCCTTCAACCCCTGGCACGCCCTGCCCGAACACCGGCCGCTGGGCAACCAGAACCGGGCCCGCCGCACGATCTACCTGCGGCTCGCGCGGCTCAGGCAGACCATGAACGGCACGCCGCACCAGGAGCCCGGAGAGGAGGAATGACGGACCGGCGGCCACCCGCGGCCCCGACGCGCACATCAGGACCGCTTCCCCTATCGTGGGAGACGAGGGCGCGAACATCCCCCGGATGCACGCCTGGAAGGGACCTGAGATGGACGTGCGGACGGCCGCGCGCCGTTCTCTGGCCGTCATCCGACTGGTGAACGGCGCCGCGGCGCTGCTGACCCCGCGAGTGATGGCCCGCCGTCTGGGCGCGGACCCCCGGCAGCCCGCCCTGGTCTACGTGCTCCGCATGTTCGGGGTGCGCACCGTGGTCATCGGCGCCCAACTGCTCTGCCCCGCGAGCGCGGACGACCGCGACCGCCTGCTGCGGACCGGCACGCTCATCCACGCCAGCGACGCCCTCGCGGCCGCCTGCGCCGGACGCGAGGGCCTGCTGCCGCGCCGCATGGCCACCGCGGCCACGGCGATCTCGACGGTCAACGTCGCCCTGACACTCGTCGCCCGGGGGTGGCCGTGCCGGCTGCCGGACGTCCGCTGACGCCGCAGCCGCTGCGCCGGGCCTCCCGGGACGGGACGCCGGAAGGAATCCCCTCATGAGCACAGCACCACAAGGCCGGGCGCCGTGGTTCGTGCGGCTGCACGACCGGCTGGCGGTCGCCGTCGACCAGAGGGTCGGCTGGCAGCGCCTGCCCAAACCCCTCGGTCTGCTGACCCTCGTCGGCCTGCGGGACAACCTGCGCCGCAAGAACCTCTTCGACACCGGCTCCTACCCGTCGTACGACCTGCCGGACGTCGGCCCCCCGCACGCGCGGAACGCCACGGAGCGCACGGCCGACGGGACGTACAACGACCTGACCGACCTCCGCATGGGCATGGCCCGTTCGCGCTTCGGCCGCAACGTGCCACCGGACCGGGCCTTTCCCGAACCCGAGCCACGCCTGCTCTCCCCGAGCCCCCGCGAGGTGAGCCGGGCCCTGCTGACCCGGAACGCGTTCGTCCCGGCCGAGTCCGTCAACGCCCTGGTCGCCGCCTGGCTCCAGTTCATGGTCAGGGACTGGGTCAGCCACGGGCAGGGCACCATGGACCGCCCCTGGCACATCGAGCTGACCGACGACGACCCGTGGCCCGCACCGCCGATGCTCATCCCGCGGACCATCCCCGACCCCACCCGCCCCGACGGCACCGACGCTCTGCCGCCGACCTTCCTCAACGAGAACTCGCCCTGGTGGGACGCGTCCCAGCTGTACGGGAACAACCTGGACGAACAGCGGTCGCTGCGCACCGGCCAGGGCGGCAGGCTCCGGGTCCCCGACGGGCCGCTGTTCCCGGACGACCCGGACAAGGACCCGGCGGCGATCCCCGGCTTCTGGGTCGGACTGGCCATGATGCACCTGGTCTTCCTGCTGGAGCACAACGCGATCTGCGGGGCGTTGCACGACGCCTGCCCGACCTGGTCCGACGAGGAGCTCTTCCAGCGGGCACGGCTCGTCAACGCGGCGCTCATCGCCAAGATCCACACCGTGGAGTGGACCCCCGCCGTCATCAGCCACCCGACGACCGTCACCGCCCTGAACGCCAACTGGTACGGCCTGCTGGGCCGGCGCCTGCACAGGCTGCTCGGCCGTGTCAGCGGCAGCGAGGTGCTCAGCGGCATCGTGGGCGGGCGCACGGACCACTTCGGCGTCCCGTACTCGCTCACCGAGGAGTTCGTCGCCGTCTACCGCATGCACCCCCTCATCCCGGACGACTGGAGCTTCCGGTCGGCCGCCGACGACTCGCTGCTGCAGGAGGCCGGCTTCCGCGAACTGACGGGGTGGCACGCGTACGAGATCCTCGGCAAGCACACCCTGAGCGACCTGCTGTACTCCTTCGGCACCTCGCACCCGGGCCTGGTGACCCTGCACAACTACCCGCGGGCCCTCCAGGAGTTCCAGCGGCCCGACGGCAAGCTCATGGACCTCGGGGCCGTCGACATCCTGCGTTCGCGCGAGGTGGGGGTGCCCCGCTACAACGAGTTCCGCCGCCAGCTCCACCTCCGCCCCGCCGAGGACTTCGACACCCTCACGGACAACCCCGTCTGGGCCGAGGAGATGCGCCGCGTCTACGGCGGGGACATCGAGCGCGTCGACCTCTCGGTGGGCCTGTTCGCCGAGTCCCGCCCCCAGGGCTTCGCGTTCAGCGACACCGCCTTCCGCGTCTTCGTCCTGATGGCCTCCCGCCGGCTCAACAGCGACCGGTTCCTCACCAGGGACTACACACCGCAGGTGTACACCCAGGCCGGTCTGGACTGGATCGAGGACAACACCATGACCAGCGTGCTGCTCCGGCACTTCCCGGGGCTGCGGGCGTCCCTGCGGTCGGTGGACAACGCCTTCGCCCCGTGGACCGCGGCCGGGAGCCCGAGGTGAGACACGAGGTGCGGCACGAGGTGGATGACGACGCGACGCGCGGCCCGCAGGCCCCACCGGAGGACGAGGGCCCCGGCACGCTGTCGCGTGTGCGCGGCTGCGTCCTGGCCGTCGTGGCCGTCGCCGTCGTCGGCGCGGGGCTGTGGATCCGCCACCTCGCCCCCGCCGTCGACGACGTGGGGCTGCAACTGGCCGGCACAGCGCGTGCGGCGCGCACCCTCGTCGGCGGCCGGACGGCCGACTTCCGTACGGCGCTGACGGCCGACCTCGTCCTCACAGGGGCCCACACCGCCGGCACGGTGCTCGTGTTCTGGCTGAGCGGCCGCACCATAGCGATGCGCATGCGACACCGCTGCCTGGTCGTGTACGGGATCGGCGCTGCCGTCGCGGCGTGCGTGTGCGCCGTGACCGAGAAACTGCTGCTTCTGCACGGGCTGAACGGCGCGGACTGGGCGTTCGCCTGGGCGGCGGGCTTCGCGACGGTCAAGTGGCTGCTGCTCGTCCTCACCGTACCGGTCGCCGCCGTCCTCGTCGTGATCGTCCTCAAACGGGCCGCGTTCCACGGCCGCGCCCGGCGCCGGTTCGACAGGGAGCGCGCACACCGCCGGACATGCGTCTGCGGGAACGGGCACCTCGGCGCCACGGCCCCCTCCGGCCCCGACGTCGTCCCGCCCTGGCCCGTGATGGTGTGGGGCCGGACGCGCTGGCCGGGGACAGCGCGCGCAGGCTCCTCACGCTCCGGCGAGGCGCGTTCCAGGGAGACACGCTGGGAGAACGGCAGCCGGGTGCCGCCCGGCCGGGAACAGGGCGGCCTCGGCTTCTGCGTCTCGGGCGGCGGCATCCGCTCGGCCTGCGTCACCCTGGGCGCGCTGCAGGCCCTGCGCCCCCAGCTGCGCCGGGCCCGGTACCTGGTGTCGGTCTCCGGGGGCGGCTACACCGCGGGTGCCCTGCAACTGGCGCTGGCCGGGACGGACCGGCGCCGGGGCGACGACCGGTACCGGACCCGTACCCGCGACGTCTTCATGCCCGGCACGCCGGAAGAGGACCACACCCGCCGGCACTCCAAGTACGTCGCGGAGGGCACCGGTCAATGGCTGGCCGCCATCGGAGCCGTCCTACGGGGCCTGCTGGCCTCCCTGGGGCTGCTCACCGCGACCCTGCTGGTCCTGGGGCTGGCCCTGAGCTGGGGCTACCACCTCGTTCCGCTGGCGGACCCGGCCCGGCTCCCGGGCTTCCGGGCGCCCGCGCTGTGGGCCGTTCTGGCCCTGCTGTGCGGCGCGGCCGTGTTCTGGTTCCTGTGGCTGGTGTCCCTGTTCCTCGCCGTACGGTCCCTGTCGGGCGTGCTGAAGAGCGCCTTCCTCACGTTCGTGTGGGCGGGCCTGCTGCTGGCCGTCGTGGTGGTGATCCTCCCCGCGCTGGAGTGGGCGACGGCGCGTCTGTGGACGCTCCACGGCCCGGGGACCGCGGTGAGCGGCGGAGTCGTGGGGCTGCTCACCTACCTGACCGTGCTGGCCGGTACCACCTGGCGGCGCGTCGAGTCCACCGAGCGCACCGTCCGGTCCGCCCGGCGCACACGGCTGGTGCGCGCCGTGCCCGTGGTCGGCAAGTACCTGATGGTGTGGGTGGTCCTCGTCGTGGTGGCAGTGGCCTCCCTGCTCGTCCTGGGCTGGGCGATCCACGTCGGGCGGACCTGGCCCGGGGCGGTCCAGATCGGCCTCCCCGTCGTCCTGTGCGCGGTCGCGCTGAGCCTCGACCAGACGTGGACGAGTCTCCACCCCTTCTACCGGGCCCGGCTGGCCACGGCCTTCGCCGTCCGCCGCGAGACCGACGAGGACGGTGCACAGCTGGCGGTCCCCTACGACTTCGACGAGCCGACCCCGCTCGCCTGCTACGGCAGGCGGCACCCGGGCTTCCCCCAGGTCGTCTTCGCGGCGGCGGCCAACCTGTCCGGCGACGACCGCACACCGCCGGGGCGGCACGCGGTGTCGTTCACCCTGTCGTACGACTACGTCGGCGGTCCGGACGTCGGGTACGCCCGGACGGACGTCCTGTGGAACCGCACCGGACCCGTCATCCGCAAGGACCTGACCGTCGAGTCGGCCGTCGCCGTCTCCGGCGCGGCCTTCGCCTCGGCCATGGGGCGTCAGGCACGCGCGTTCCAGACGCTGTTCGCGCTCTCCAACGCCCGGCTCGGCACCTGGCTCCCCAACCCCGGTGTGCTGGACTCCCTCTGGGACGAGCAGGCCGACTGGGGGCTGCCCCCGATGCCCGGCATCCGCCGCCTGCCGTACCTGCTGCGGGAAGTGTCCGGCCGCTATCCGCTGGACGACCGGATGCTGCTGGTCACGGACGGCGGGCACTACGAGAACCTCGGCCTGGTCGAGCTGCTCCGGCACGGCGTCGACACCGCCGTGTGCGTGGACGCCAGCGGGGGCTCCGGGGCCTTCGCCGCCGCTCTGGGCGAGGCGATGGCGCTGGCCAAGGAGGAACTCGGGGTCGAGATCAGGATCGCGCGCGAGGAGTGGGAGAAGCTCGTTCCCGGCAGCGCGCCTCCCCTCGCACCGCGGCCGCCCCTGCCGCCGCAGCCACCCCAGCCGGGCCAGCCGGCACCGGTACCTTCGCCGAGCCCCCTGGCCGCCCTGGACCTGCGGCTCTCGGCCGACGCGGTGGTCGTGGGCGAGATCGTCTATCCGCGGCCACGGGTGGACGAACACGGCCGAAAACTGGGGACGAAGGGGGAGCTGATCGTGGCCCGGGCCACGCTGACCCCCGACATGCCCTACGCACTCCTCGCATACGCCCAGGCCGACCACGCGTTTCCCCACGACGGCACCAGCGACCAGTGGTTCGACAGCCGGCGCTTCGACGCCTACCAGGCACTCGGCCACTGGATCGGTGAGCGGGTCGCGCACCTGCTCCCGGCGGAGAGCTGCCCACCCCCGGCCGGGTACCGGGGTGACGGAAGTCCGCGTGCCCGCCGGCCGGCGGGAACCGGTGCGTGAGGGGTGTCCCGGCCGCGCTGTTCGGGGCGGGGCCCCGGATCGCCGTCCCGCCTGACGGCTCCCGGCCGGTCCGCGCTCGACACCCTGATGGCCCACACCTTGCTGAGCGGCACAGCCACTGCGCACATCGGAGGCGGCCCCCACCGACAACCCCGGTACGTCGGCGGGACCGGCCCCGGAGGTCAACCTGCACCCGAGCGGGGAGCGCCTCCGGCCGGGCGACACCGCTCCCCGGTGTGCCGTTGCCGGACGCGCCGGGCGGATTCCTCCGCCGACGCGGGCCGGCACGGCGGACTTCCGCACCGGTCAGCGGCGGGGGGCCAGCACCTGGGACAGGACGTCGTGCACGTAGGTGTTGGCGTGCTTGCCCGAGAACCGGCTCGCGAGCGGGCCGCCGGCCGTCACGGGAACGTCGACACTGGTGTGGCCGGAAGTCGTCCAGTCGATGGTGAACGTCCGGTCACTGCCGTGGATCGTGAACGGGCCGTCCTCGGCGGAGACACCGGTGCCGGACTCGTCCGTCGCGTCGTTCTCCTCGACGGCGAGGCCGCCGGTCTCGTGGTCGCCGGTGACCACGAGGAGGGTGTCCGGGTGGGTCGCCTGGTAGGCGCGGGCGACGGCGACGGCCTTCTCCAGCTGCTGCATCGACTGAAGGACGCGCGTGCCGTTGTTGCTGTGCGCGAACTCGTCGACGCCCTCTTCCTCGACCATGAGGAAGAAGCCCTTCTTGTTCTTGTCCAGCGTCTTCAGTGCCTTGCTGGTCATCGTGGCGAGGTCGACGACCGGGGCGTAGACGTCGCCCTGGCCCTCGGGGCGCTGCTGGAACATCTCCTCGTTGCCGAACAGGCCGAGCAACTTGCCGCCGGCGGCCTTGTCCAGGTCCTTCGCGGTGGTGACGTACTTGTAGCCGGAGCGCTGGGCCTTGGCGATCAGGTTGCCCTTGGTGCCGCGGCTGCCCTCGCTGGTGTCCTCGGCGGGCTTGTCGGGGAAGGCGCCCGCGGTGCCGGCCGGCAGCCACCAGTCCTCGCCGCCGCCCAGGATCACGTCCGGCTTGCTGACGTCGAGGTACTGGCGGGCGATCTCGTCCTGCTTGCCGCGGTCGGCGGTGTTGGCGAAGAAGGCCGCGGGCGAGGCGTCGGTGACCTGTGCGGTGGTGACCAGGCCGGTGGCCTTGCCCGCCGCCTTGGCCTGGGCCCCGAGCGTGGGGAGCGGGTTGCCGTCGGTGTCGACGCTGATCGCGCCGTTGTACGTCTTCTGGCCCGTGGCCCATGCGGTGGCGGCCGCCGCGGAGTCGGTGACCACCGCCTTGGGGTCGTCCGGCGTGGTGGTCAGCTGACCCGAGACCGGCAGCCGATCCATCGTCAGCCGGCCCTGAAGCCCGGCGAGATGCAGTCGTGCCGCCTCACGGGCGGCGGCACCCATGCCGTCGCCGTTGATGAAGATGACGTTCTTCGCGGCAGGGGCCTTCGCCTTCGCCGCGCTCTGCGGAGCGCTGGCGGACGCGCCCGGCGTGGGGTTGAGCACCATGGTCGCCACCACGGCCGCGGACGCCGCCGCGACAGGCGCCGCCCAACGCAGACCACGCACGTTTCTGTTCACAAAACTCTCCCATGGGGATCGCAAAGTCCTTCCTTTGCAATCTAATGGGGAGATGATCGGCCACAGCCGAACCACAAGTGACGTCTGCGCCAACAGTCCGCGTCCGTAGGACGGTGTACGAGACCAGCCTTGCCGCCGCGCCCGTAGTGAGGGGCACCGGGCGACGGGTCAACCCGCGGAGTGGGCCGCCGTGCTGATGACCTTGGCCACCGCGTCCGGGTGTGAGATGAGGGTGAGGTGTGACCCGCCCTTGAAGACGGTCGTCCTCGCGTGGGCGCGCCGAGCCATGCGCTGTTCCGACTGCGGGGTGATGATCCGGTCGCCCGTGCTGATGAAGTACCAGGACGGGATCGTCTTCCAGGCGGCGTGCTTCGACGGCGTGTCGAACGCGGCCGTCGAGGCGGCTCGCTGCGTCGCCCACAGGTTCTCGGCCTGGTCGGTGGGCAGGTCATTGGCGAAGTCCTTGACGAATACATTTTTCTTCAGGTACAGGTTCTTCGCCCCGGACGGCGCCTGAGGGTATGCCGCGCTGTCGAACAGCGTGCTGGGCGGCGCGTTCAGCGCCGACGTGGAACCGCTCAGGGATCCGTTGGTCTCCCCGACGGCGGGCGCGGCGGCGTCCACGTACACCAGCGCCTTGACGTTCTTGACCTGCGCGGCGGCGTTGGTGATGACACTGCCCCCGTAGGAGTGGCCGACGAGGACCACCGGACCCCGCACCGTCTTGAGGAAGTCGGCGATCGTCTGTGAGTCGGTGGTCAGGTTCTGCAGGGGATTGGCGACGGCACGTACCTGGTACCCCTCACCGCGGAGGATCTTGACCTCGCCGTTCCAGCTGGAGGCGTCGGCCCAGGCGCCGTGAACCAGCACGATGATGGGTTTGGCGGCGGCCGGGGAGGCGGTCGCCGGCAGGCCCGCGGCGGAGGCGTGCGCCGGGAGGAGCGCGGAGACGGCGAACGAGACGCCGGCCGCGGCGGCCGCGTAACGGAACGAGTGCGTTCGGTGCATACCCATACCCACAGTTCTTCAGCAGGGAGGTGACCGCGGCACCGGCTACGAGGGGAGCGACGGCCGGCTGTGCGGTGTCATCCGGGATCCCCGGGCACCTGCGGCCACGGGCCTGGCACTGCACGGCCCACACGCCCAATGTGCCACGCGCCGCACCGCCTCGCACTCGGGAGCGGCAGACCATGCGGCCGGGTCTGCCGCAAGACCGGCGCGGACGGCGGCCAGTGTCCCAACGCCCCCGCCCGCCCACGGCGTTGCGTACCGCGGCCATGTCACCCCGGGCGTACTCACGGTCGCCGGGCGCTCGGGGACGGCTGGGGCGTGGACGGGCTCACCGGACTCGGGACGGGGGTCGGCGTGCCGGCCGGCGGATGCGGGGAGCGGGCCGGCTCGACCGGGCGGGCCGGTTCGCGGCGCACCGAGAGGAACACCAGCGCGACCACGGCGGCCAGGACCAGCATCCCCACCACCGCCCGGCGCACCGGCACCCGCCGGGACCGCACCGGCCCGGCCGGCGGGCGCAGGGGGCGCAGGTCGGCCGGCCCGACGCGCTGTGCCCGCGCGGCCAGTGCGGCCCGCAACCGCTCCTCCACCGGCGTCGCCGTGCTCCCCGTACCGGACTCGTTCATCGCAGCCCCTCCAGACGCCGGCCCAGGGCGTCCAGCGCCCTGCTGGCCGTGGACTTGACGGCGCCGCGCGACAGCCCGAGCGTCGCCGCGATCTCCGCCTCGGTCAGATGCGACCAGTAGCGCAGCACCAGAACCTCCCGCTGCCGCCGGGTCAGCGTGCCCAGCGCCGCCAGCACCTCCCGGTGGTCCTCGTGCAGCAGCACGTCCTCCTCGGGAGCGGGCGCGTGTCCCTCGGGGGCGGGGGTGTGCGCACGTGCGGTCCTGCGCCGCCGCAGCACCGAGCGGGCCGCGTTGACGACGCTGGTCCGCAGGTACGCCTCCGGGTCGTCCAGCCGCGCGAGCCGGTGCCCGTGCCGCCGGAACAGCGCGGTGAACGCGTCCTGTACGACGTCCTCGGCCGTGGGCAGGTCGTCCACCAGCAGCACCGCCAGGCGCACCAGGGACAGCCTGCGGTGGTGGTAGAGCTCCTCGATGCCCGGTGGCCGCCCGGCGTCCACGGCGGTCCGGGTGCCGGTACGGGGCCCGGTGCCGGGCGCGGCCGGTGCCGTACCCGTGCGGATGCGGGCGAGGACGCGGGCCCGCAGTGCTGCTGCCGGGCGCCGCCAGGACGCGGGCCGCTCCCAGGGCGGGGCCGTCGCCGGTGGTGTCGCTGTCGTCATGGATCTCCCGGGCCCGGGTGCGGGGGAGCCGCCGCGCGACGGCTCCCCCGCACCGGCCCTGCCTCAGTGCTGCTGCGGAACCGGCGCCGGCGTGGCGTGGCGGTGGTGCGGTACGGGCGCCGGACGCGCGTGCTCCGGAGCGGGGGCCGGGTGCCGGGGCGCGGGAGCGGCGGTGGACGGCACCGGGCTCGGCGCGGCCGGTCCGGGCACGGAGGGCACCGGGGAAGGAGTGGCCGTGGCGGGGACCGGGGAAGGCGTGGCGGGCGCCGGTGCGGGGCTCGCCGTGCGTACGGGGGAGGGGACGGGGGACGGGGTCCCCGTGCGCACCGGCGACGGCACCGGGGAGGGGGTGGCGGCACTCTGGGAGCGGGCCGTGGGATGGGCGGCGCGGCTGCCGGCCGGGGCCGGGCCGTCGCCCTGGGCCGCCTGGGCGGTCAGGGTGCCGGCGACGGCCAGGGCGGCGCCCACGGCGGAGACCCCCAGGGCGGCGCGCAGCCGGTGGGTGCGGTTCGGGCGCGGGGCACGGTGTACGGACATGTGTTCCTTCGGTCGCTCGGGGTCGGACAACTGGACGAGGTGGAGGCCTCCACCCCGACAGACGTCCGACCCCGGGCGAGGTTGCGGGTGACCTCCGGCGAATTCTCCGCGACCCGTTTCCGCGACCCGTTTCCGCGGCCTGGTCCCTCAGCCCAGCCGCTTCAGCAGCTCCTCGGCGACCGGGGCCGAGGAGGCCGGGTTCTGGCCGGTGATCAGGTTGCGGTCCACCACGACGTGCGGCGCCCACGGCTCACCCGCCCGCACCTCGACCCCCGCCTCGGTCAGCCGGTCCTGGAGCAGCCACCTGGCCTGTCCGGCGAGGCCGCCCTGGGTCTCCTCCTCGTTGGTGAAGGCCGCCGCGCGGTAGCCGGCGAAGGCCTTGCCGCCGTCGGAGCGGACCGCGGCGAGCAGGGCGGCCGGACCGTGGCAGACCACGGCCAGCGGCTTGCCCGAGTCCAGGGCCGCCACCAGTAGCCGGCCCGACTCGGCGTCCACGGCCAGGTCCTCCATGGGGCCGTGCCCGCCCGGGTAGAACACGGCGGCGAAGTCGGCGAGGTCCACCTCCGCGAGCTTCACCGGCGTCCGCAGCTCGGTCATCTCCTCCAGCCCGCGGGTGATCTCGTCGGCCCTCTCCTGACCGCCGTTGACCTCGGCGGCCAGGCTCGCCCGGTCCACCGGCGGCACCACACCGCCCGGCGTGGCGACGACGACCTCGTGACCGGCGGCCTTGACGGCCCGGTAGGGGACCACGGCCTCCTCGGCCCAGAAGCCGGTCGGGTGCGCGGTGCCGTCGGCGAGCGTCCAGTGATCGGCGCCGGTCATCACGAACAGGATCTTCGACATGGGGTTCTTCCTCCAGAAGGCTTGCGTCCACGGGCGGTCCGGGGCCGCGGGGGCGGCGGGCCGGGCCCGCGGGAACGAACGTAGGCGAGACGACCCATAGGCATCCAATGAAGCACCCAATAGCTGACATTGGGTTTCCTATGGCAGCGGGGGAATGCCCGGCAGCCATACTCGGATCCGTGGAGACCGCTTCCCTCGCTTCCCTCGACCTGAACCTGCTGCGCACCTTCCTCGCGGTGTACCGCTCCGGCTCCTTCACCGGCGCCGCCCGGCTGCTCGGACTGTCACAGCCCACGGTGACGACACAGATGCGCGCGCTGGAGCGGCAGACCGGCCGGGAGCTGTTCGAACGCCTGCCGCGCGGGGTCACGCCGACCCCGGTGGCCGACGAGCTGGCGGCCCGGATCGCCGCGCCCCTGGACGAGCTGGCCGCCGTCGCCGGGCCGACCCCGCCGGCCGGCACCCGCGCCGATCCCGTGCATCTGGCCGGCCCGGCGGAACTCCTGTGCACCAGGGTCCTGCCGGCCCTCGCTCCGCTGATCACCGGAGGCGTACGGCTGCGGGTGGCGACCGGGCTGACCGATCCGCTGCTGGACGAACTGCGGGCCGGCCGCCACGATCTGGTGATCGCCACCACCCGCCCACGCGGCCGTACGGTGCACGCCGTCCCGCTCACCGACGAGGAGTTCGTACTGGTCGCTGCCCCGGTCTGGGCGGAGCGGCTGACGGGACGCGGCCCTGCGCGGGAGACCGATGCCGAGGGGGCCAACGGGCCGGAGACCGAGGGACGCGGGCCCGCCGCGCGGAGTGCCGAAGGTCAGGGGTCTGCCGTGCGGAATACCGAGGGTCTAGGGTCCGCCGTGCGGGGCGCCGAGGCCCACGGGCCCGCCGCGCGGGACGCCGAGGGGTTCGCGGTCGCCGCGCCGGGCTCCTTCGACCCCGCCGTGCTGCACGACGTTCCGCTCGTCACCTATGCCGAGGACCTGCCGATCGCCCGCCGGTACTGGCGGCACGTCTTCGGCCGGCGTCTGTCGCGTACCGCCGCCGTGACCGTCCCCGATCTGCGCGGGGTGCTCGCGGCCGTGGCCGCCGGCGCCGGGTTCAGCGTGCTGCCCCGCTACCTGTGCCAGGACCTCCTGGCGTCCGGCGCGCTCGTCGCGCTGCTGGAACCGGAGGACCCGCCGATCAACACCGGCTTCCTCGTCCAGCGCCCCGGTGCCTCCGACAACCCCGACGTGGCCCGCGTCCGCGCCCTCCTGCTGCGGGCGGCGCGCAGTTGGTAGCCGGTGGGCCGCTGCCGTGCGTGGCGGCGCCGAACAGCACCGCCGCGGCGGGCATCTGCGTCCCGCCTCCGCCTGGATGGCGGTGCCGGGTCGCGGGGCCGACGATGGTGCCGTGGGGTACGGCCGCCGCCGCCGCAGCGCCGGTGCCGTCCGAGGCCGCCGGGGGACGGTGGCCGGCCCCGGCCGCGGTCAGCGGCCGGAAGGGAGGACACCGTCATCCTGGAAGTGAAGACGGTCGAGAAGCCGGACGAACGGCGTGACTTCCCCCGCGGCCACATCGAAGCGCTCCACCTGACCGGGCTGGACTTCGCGGTGGGCACGTTCGAACCCGGGTGGCGCTGGTCGGAGAGCGTGGCGCCGATCGCGGGCACCGCGAGCTGCATGGTCCATCACAACGGGTACGTGGTGCGGGGGAGGCTGCACCTCCGCATGGACGACGGCGGTGAGAGCGAGGTCGGCCCCGGCGACGTCTTCGTCTGCCCGCCCGGCCACGACGCCTGGGTGGTCGGCGACGAACAGGTCGTGGTGTACGACTTCGCCGGGACGATGGCGAACGAGTACGCGAAGGGTTAGCCGGCGCCGGTTCCGTCCGCTGGCCCCCTCGCCCCGCCGGGCCGCCCCGGGAGCGGTCCGGCGGGGTCGCTCTACGCGTCGAAGGCCCGCGCCTCCTCCTCCGCGAAGGCGAGCGTGTCCGCGTGGCCGAACAGGCCCGGGAGGCCGCCGGTGTGGACGAAGACCGTCCGCTCGCCCGGGCGTACGGTGCCGTCCCGCACCGCCGCGTGCAGGCCGGCCAGGGCGCGGCCGGTGTAGACGGGGTCGAGGACCAGGCCCTCGGTGCGGGCGGCGAGGCGGAGGGCGTCCCGTACCGGGGCGGTGAGGACCGGGTAGCCGGCGCCCACCTGGTCCCGGCGGATCCGCAGGGTGTCCGGCGTGACCGCCTCCGCCGTGAGCGGCGCGGCGAACTCCGCGACCGCCGCGGCCGGGTCGGCCAGCGCGCCCACGTCGACGCCGAGTACCGACCCGCTGCCCAGGGCCGCGACCAGCCCGGCCATCGTGCCGCCCGAGCCGAGGGCCACGACCGCCGTGCGCAGGTCCGGCAGTTGCTCGCGCAGTTCGGTGCCGCAGCGTATGTACCCCCTGGCCCCCAGCGTGCTGGAGCCGCCGAACGGGATCAGTGCCGGGCGGGCGCCGCCGGACCGCAGACGCGCGCAGACCTCGGCCGCCGCCGCGTCCAGCCCGGCCTGGTCCACGTCGCCGGCCCAGGCGAGCCGCGCCCCGAACAGGCCGTTCAGGGTGAGGTTCCCGGAGCGGGAGGCGCCGGGGCTGCCGCGCAGGACGAGGACGACGTCCAGCCCCAGCCGGGCGCCCGCGGCGGCGGTCAGCCGGGCGTGGTTGCTCTGCGGGGCACCGGTGGTGACGAGCGTGTCCGCGCTCTCGGCGAGGGCCGCGCCCACCGTCCACTCCAGCTTGCGGATCTTGTTGCCGCCGGCGCCCAGGCCGGTCAGGTCGTCCCGCTTCACCCACAGGTCCTCCGGTCCGAGCCCGAGCGCGGCGGCGAGCCGGGGCGCCGGTTCCAGAGGGGTCGGGAAGGTGCCCAGCGGTACGGGCGGGTGGGTCATGGTGGTGTCCTTGAGTCGGTGTCGGTGTCGGTGTCGGTGTCGGGGCCAGTCGATCACGGACGGACGCCCGGCGTCGTGACCGAGGCGAGTCCGTTGCCAGGAGCAGGTCGGCCGAAACCGTGGCCACGTCCGCCCTCACACCGGCAGCAGGCCCGCGATCAGCGCGCTGAGCTGGGCGGCCGTGCGGCACTCGTGCATCTCGACCAGCTCGGCGTAGGCGGGCGCGGCCGAGTCGCCGGTGCCCCAGCGGTCGCGCGGCTCGGGGTTGAGCCAGTAGACGCGCCGGGCCCGCCGGGCCAGCTCGCGCACGGCGGGGAGGTTCGGGTCGCTCATGTTCGTCCGGGCGTCACCGAGGACGAACACCGTCGTACGCGGCCCCACCGCAGCGCCGTACCGCTCGGCGAACTCGCCCAGCGCCACGCCGTAGTCACTGCTGCCGTGCCAGCCGGTGAGCGTGGCCTCGGCGCGGATGCGGGCGCCGAGCCCGTCGGGGTCGGCGCGGCCGTGGTCGAGCAGGCCGGTGACCTCGTCGAGCCGGTTGACGAACGCGAACACGCGCACCTTGCCGAACTGGTCGTGCAGCGCCTGCACCAGGAGCATGGTGAAGTCCGAGAACCCGGACACCGAGCCCGACACGTCGCACAGCAGCACCAGTTCGGGCCGGGCCGGGCGGCGCCGCCGCAGCACCGGCCGCATCGGCACGCCCCCCGTGGACAGCGAGGAGCGCAGGGTGCGGCGCAGGTCGATCGTGCCGCGCGCGGCCCGGCGGCGGCGCGCGGCGAGCCGGGTGGCCAGCTTCCGCGCCAACGGCTGGACCGCGCGGCGGAGTTCGGTGAGCTGGTCCCGGTTCGCGATCAGGAAGTCGACCCGGTCGGCGGTCGGCCGCACAGCCCGCCGGGCGATCTCGTCCCGCCCCCGCCGCTCGGCCACCCGGCGCCGGGCCTCCGCCCCCACCAGCCGCCGGAACTCCTCGATGCGGCGCCGGATCTCGTCGTCCAGCAGCCGGTCCGCGAACCCGGTGCCGCCGCTGCCGTCCCGGCCCCGGACGTCGGCCCGCACCCGGGCCAGCAGGGTCTGGGGCCGCAGCCGGTCCAGGGTCTGGTACGCCGACCAGCCGTCCGAGCCGGGTGCACTCCCGTACCCGCCCAGGCCGTCGACCGCCTCCGCCGCCAGCCGGGCCATCATCGCCCGGTCGTCGGCGGCCAGCGCCTCGGCCAGCCGGTCGCGCAGGGCGTCCCGGTCCCGGGGGGCGTCCTCGGGACCGCCGACTCCGCGCGGGAAGTAGAGGTCGAAGGCCGAGTCGAACAGGGCCCGTTGGCCCGGTCCGTGGAGCAGCGTCGCCGCCAGCCCCTCGCGCAGGCGCTCCCGGTCCGCGAGGCCCAGCGCCTCCACCGCCCGGGCCGCGTCCACGGTCTCCCCGGTGCCGATCCGGACCCCGTGCGCGCGCAGCGCCGCGGCCAGGCCGGTGATCCGGTCGGCGACGGCGGTCACAGCGCGTCCAGGTCGAGCTTGGCCGCCGCCTTCTGGATGTCGTCCTGGTGCTTGAGGATCACCCCGAGGGTGTCCCGTACGACGGTCCCGTCCAGCGTCCCGGCGCCCAGCGCGAGCAGGGTGCGGGCCCAGTCGACGGTCTCCGCGACGGACGGCGCCTTTCGCAGGTCCATCGCGCGCAGCGCCCCGACGACCCGGACCACCGACTCGGTCAGCGCCGCGCCGAGGCCCGGCACCTTCAGCCGTACGATCCGCCGCTCCAGCTCCTCCTCGGGGAAGCCGATGTGCAGGAACAGGCAGCGCCGGCGCAGCGCCTCGGACAGCTCGCGGCCGGCGTTGGAGGTGAGGACGACGAACGGGCGGCGGGTCGCGGTGACCGTGCCCAGCTCCGGGACCGTGACCTGGAAGTCGCTGAGCACCTCCAGCAGCAGCCCCTCCATCTCCACGTCGGCCTTGTCGGTCTCGTCGATGAGCAGCACGGTCGGCTCGTCGCCGCGGATGGCGGTCAGCAGCGGGCGGGGGAGCAGGAACTCCTCGGTGAAGATGTCGGTGCGGGTCTCGTCCCAGCTCTCGCCGCGGCCCGCGCTGATACGCAGCAGCTGCTTGGCGTGGTTCCACTCGTACAGCGCCCGGGACTCGTCCACGCCCTCGTAGCACTGGAGC
Source organism: Streptomyces sp. NPDC047841 (assembly GCF_040704085.1). Taxonomy (NCBI): domain Bacteria; kingdom Bacillati; phylum Actinomycetota; class Actinomycetes; order Kitasatosporales; family Streptomycetaceae; genus Streptomyces; species Streptomyces sp. NPDC047841. The sequence continues at coordinate 169,624 of NZ_JBEYRP010000003.1, read as the reverse complement.
CGTACCAGCCGGGCCCCGGCCACCTGGGCGACGGCCTTGGCCAGCTCGGTCTTGCCGACCCCGGCGGGGCCCTCCACCAGCAGCGGCTTGCCCAGCCGGGCGGCGAGGAACACGGTCGTGGCGACGGCGGGGGAGGCGAGGTAGCCGGTCCCGGCGAGGCGGGCGGAGACGTCGTCGACGGACGTGAACAACGGGGCCTCCGGCGAGGTCGGGGACGGGGTCCGTGAGGAGCGGTTGGCGCTCTCCTATCTAAGCGCTTGTTCAGCTTGCGCGCCATGCTGTACACCGATCGGTCTCCTCCGCCCGGCGTCGCGGTAACCTCGCAGTATGACCAGCAAAGAGAAGGCGTCCCCCCGCGACCGGCTGCTCGACGCCGCCGCACGGCTCACCTATCGCGACGGCGTCTCCATCGGCATCGAGGCGCTGTGCCGGGAGGCGGGCGTCTCCAAGCGGTCGATGTACCAGCTCTTCGAGAGCAAGGACGAGATGCTGGCCGCCAGCCTGGAGCGGCGGATGCCGGCGTACCAGGCCCGGCTGACCCACCCCGATCCGGCGGCCGTGACCCCGCGCGAGAGCATCCTGTACGTCTTCGAACAGATGGAGAAGGGCTCCGTGGAACCCGAGTACCACGGCTGCCCGTACCTGGCCGTGCTGGTCGAGGTGAAGGATCCCGGGCATCCGGCGAGCGTGGTCGCCCGCGAGGCCAAGGACACCCTGCTGAGCACCTTCCGCGAGGCCGCGCAGCGAGGTGGCGCGCGGGACCCCGAGCTGCTCGCCCGCCAGCTCCTGCTCGTCTTCGACGGCGCCAACGCCCGCGCCGGCGCCCGGGTGGAACACCTGGACGACGGACTCGCCACGACGACGGCGACGGCCCTGCTGGACGCGGCGGGAGTCCACTGACGCGGATGCGTACGCGGCCCCGGCCGCAGGCCACATGCCGCTTGGCTGGGGTCGGCGGGGCACAGGGGGGCCGGGTGGGGGTCGTTGCGGGCGCGCCTCGGTGCCGCCGCCAGGCTGGGACGGGCAGGGGCACGTACCGCCTCGCTGTGGGCGGGCGGGGCGCGCATCCCCCTGCCGGCCCCCCCCGCCGGGGCCCCACGGCACTCGCCGTCCCCGTCCGGGTCACCACAACGTGCCGCCGGGCTCGTCCGTCCGGTGCAATGGAGCCGTGATCGCCCCTCCGGACGACTGCCTCGCGCGCAACGAGTGGATCTGCGGCGCCTATCTGAGCACCCGCCGCCAGATCCTGCTCGACGCGGTCGTCCAACACCTTCGGCTGACCTTCCTGGCGGTCCTCGTCGCCATGGTCATCGCGCTGCCGCTGGCGGTGCTGGCCCGCCGCTGGGGCTGGGCGGCCGGGCCGGTCCTCGCCGTGACGACGATCCTCTACACCATCCCGTCGCTGGCCATGTTCTCCCTGCTCCTGCCGCTCTACGGCCTCTCGGCCACCCTGGTCGTCGCCGGGCTCGTGCTGTACTCGCTCACCCTGCTCGTCCGCAACATCCTCGCCGGCCTGCGCGCGGTCCCGGAGGAGACCCGGCAGGCCGCGCGGGGTCTCGGCTACGGCCCCGTCCGCCTGCTGCTCACCGTGGAGCTGCCCCTGGCCCTGCCCGCCGCGATGGCCGGCCTGCGCATCGCGACCGTCTCGGCGGTCTCCCTGCTCACGGTCGGGGCGATCGTCGGCTTCGGCGGTCTCGGCAACCTCATCTACGCCGGCATGAACACCTACTTCAAGGCGCAGGTGCTCACCGCGTCCGTCCTGTGCGTGCTGATCGCCGTCGCCGCCGACCTGCTCCTGCTGGGCGTGCAGCGGCTGATCACCCCCTGGACGCGGGCGGCCCGCACGTGAGCACCCTCGCCGCCGCCTGGGACTGGCTGGCCGACGCCGCGCACTGGCCGGGCGACGACGGCATCCGGCACCGGCTGCTCCAGCACCTCCTGCTCACCGTCGGCTGCCTGGTCCTCAGCTGTCTGACCGCGCTGCCCGTCGCGCTCGTCCTCGGCCACCTCGGCAGGGGCGGCGCGCTCGCCGTGAACCTCTCCAACGTCGGCCGGGCCGTGCCCACCTTCGCCGTGCTGGTCCTGCTCCTGCTGACCCCGGTCGGGAGGTGGGGGGACGGCCCCACGGTGGTCGCCCTCGTGCTGTTCGCCGTACCGCCGCTGCTCACCAACGCCTACGTCGGCATGCGCGAGGTCGACCAGGGCGTCGTCCAGGCCGCCCGGGGCATGGGCATGACCGGCCGGCAACTGCTGTTCCGCGTGGAGCTGCCCCTGTCGCTCCCCCTGCTGCTGAACGGCGTGCGGATCGCCGCCGTCCAGCTCGTCGCCACCGCCACGATCGCCGCGCTCGCGGGCGGCGGCGGCCTCGGCCGGATCATCACGGCGGGCTTCAACCTCGCCAGCACGCCCCAGGTGGTGGCGGGCGCCCTGCTCGTCGCGGTGTTCGCCCTGCTCGTCGAGGGCGTCTTCGAGATCGCCGAGCGAGTGGCGCCGGCATGGGTGCGGGGCGGCCGATGAGAGCCGGAGCCCGTGCCGCACTCGCCACCGCCGCCCTCCTCGCCCTGGGGGCCTGTGCCACCGGCCCGTCCCTGGAGGACCGCGGGCAGGTCACCGCGCCGCCCGGGGACAGCCGTCACCTGACCATCGGCTCGGCCGGCTTCACCGAGAGCGATCTGCTCGCCCAGATGTACGCCCAGCTGCTCGACCAGGCCGGCTACAGGACGTCCCTCCTCACGGTCGCCAACCGGGAGCTGTACGAACCCGCCCTGGAGTCCGGCCAGATCGACGTCGTACCCGAGTACGCGGCGACCCTGGCCGACTGGCTGAGCGCCAGGACCCACGGCGCGGACGCGCCCCCGGCCGGCTCGCCCGACCTCGACACCACGATGAAGGCCCTGCGCGCCCTCGCCGCACCCCGCGGCCTCACCGTCCTTCCGCCCGGCCGGGCCGTCGACCAGAACGCCTTCGCGGTGACCGCCGCCTACGCCCGCCGCCACCACCTCAGGACCCTCGGCGACCTCGGCGACTCCGGGCTGAAGGTACGGCTCGCGGCGGGCGACGAATGCGTGCGACGGCCGTACTGCGCGCCCGGTCTGAAGAAGGTGTACGGCATCGACGTCACCGGCGTCGACCCCAAGGGCGTCGGCACCACCCAGGCCAAGCGGGCCGTGCAGGAGGGACGCGACCAGATGGTGCTGACCACCACCACCGACGCCACCCTCGACGCCTTCGGCCTGGTCCTGCTCGCCGACGACAGGCGACTGCAGAACGCCGACTACGTCGTCCCCGTCGTCAACCGCGCCCGCGCGGGCGGCCCCGGCGTGGCGAAGGCGCTCGGCAGGCTGAACGACGTGCTCACCACCGCCGACCTGGCCGCCATGAACCGGCAGGTCGACAGCTGGCGGCGGCTGCCCGCCGACGTGGCCCGTGCCTACCTGAAGGACAAGGGCCTGCTGAGGTGACCCGGGTCAGGCGTCCGCCACCGAGTCGAACGGCACCTGCCCCCGCGTCACCCCGCGCGCGTCGGCGTCCACCGAGCGGCGCAGCGCCTCGTGCAGCCTCGCCGGGGTCAGCACACCGAGGAACCGGTCCCCGTCCAGCACGGCGACCCACCCGGCGTCGTGCTGGAGCATCACCCCGAACGCCTGCTTCAGCGGTGCGCCGACCGGCACCCAGGCGGTCATCCGGTGGGCGAGGTCCCTGACCGTGCCGCCCGCCGGCAGCTCGTCGACGCCGACCCAGCCGTGCAGGTCACCGCCCGCGTCCAGGACCACCGCCCAGCGGGCGCCCGCGGACCGCAGCCGCTCCAGGGCCCGCGCGGCCGGCTCGTCCGGGCGGGCGACGGGCGGCTGCTCCAGGTCGTCCGGCTCGATCGCGGTGACCGACAGCCGCTTCAGCCCGCGGTCGGCGCCCACGAAGGAGGCGACGTACGGCGTCGCGGGCGTCCCGAGCACCGCGCCCGGCGTGTCGAACTGCTCGATGCGGCCCTGCCCGTACACGGCGATCCGGTCGCCGAGCCGGACGGCCTCCTCGATGTCGTGCGTGACCAGCAGCACCGTCTTGCGCACCGCCGCCTGCATCCGCAGGAACTCGTCCTGCAACTGCTCCCGCACCACCGGGTCGACCGCGCCGAACGGCTCGTCCATCAGCAGCACCGGCGGGTCCGCGGCCAGCGCCCGCGCCACCCCGACCCGCTGCCGCTGACCACCGGACAGCTGCTGCGGGTAGCGCGGCCCGTAGGTCTTCGGATCCAGCCCCACCAGGTCCAGCAGCTCGGCCGCCCGCGCCCGTGCCCTCGACCGCTTCCAGCCGAGCAGCGCGGGCACGGTCGCGGTGTTGTCGAGGACGGTGCGGTGCGGGAAGAGGCCCACCTGCTGGATGACGTACCCGATCCGGCGGCGCAGCCGGACCGGGTCGACGGCCGCGACGTCCTCGCCGCCGACGAGGATCCGGCCCGAGGTCGGCTCGATGAGCCGGTTCACCATCATCATGGTCGTCGTCTTGCCGCACCCGGAGGGCCCGACGAGCGTGACGAGTTCCCCCTCGGCCACCTCGAAGGAGAGACCGTCCACGGCCGTCGTACCGTCCGGATACCGCTTGGTGACCTGCTCGAACCGGATCATTCCCTCAACGTACGGCAGGACGCGGCCCGCCTCATTCCGTCGTGCCCCGACCGGCGGACGCCCGGGGGTGCGGTCAGCCGAGCAGGATCACCTCCAGGGTGCGGGGGCCGTGGACGCCCTCCACCCGGTCCAGCTCGATGTCGCTGGTGGCCGACGGGCCGGAGATCCAGGTCAACGGGCGGGTGGGGTCGAGGCGTTCGAGGGCCTGGGGTACGGAGGAGACGACCTGGTCCGGGACGCGCACGACACAGATGTGGTGGTCCGGGACGAGCGAGATGCGGCGGCGGCCCTGGTCGGGGGAGCCGTCGAGCACGATGGTGCCGGTCTCGGCGATGGCCACGGCGCATCCCGTCACCACGCTGTCCACCCGGTCCAGCCGCTGGGCGGTGTCCGCCGCCCGGTCGTGGATGCGTACGGGACCGGCGGCGGACAGCCACTCCGGCGGCAGCCCCGGAGGAACCAGCACCTCCTGGGAGCCGCGCTCGGCCAGCAGCCGCATGACGAGCAGCGGCAACTCCTCCGCGTCGCAGCGGTGCACGACGGCCCGGTAGTCCACCAGGTTCTCCGCCAGCAGCTCCACCGTCTCCTCGGTGGTCCGCCGCCCGTGCTCGCGCAGGTAGTCCCGGGGCACGGCCTCCTCGTACGGCACCTCGTCCGCGGGCACGTCCGCGAGCGCGCGCCGCACCCGGCCCAGGATCCGCTCCCTGCTGCTCACTTCGCACCGTCCTTCCCGCCGCGCGTCCGCTGCCACCAGTCCCGGAACGGTTCGGGCGGTAGGGCCGGCAGGTCGCGGGTGCCGGTCCACGCCCGGCCGGGGCCGGGCAGGGTACGGGGGTGCAGCCGGCGGGTGCGGGAGGCCAGCCGCTGGCCCGTGCGCAGGGCGCCGGGGTGCGTGAACGCCCAGCGTGCCGCCCGCATCGCCGCCCGTTCGGCCGCGTGCCCCTTCGCCGGCCGGAGCACCACCGTGTTGCCCTGCCGCACCGCCGGACCGCCCTCGACCACCCGCTCCCGCAGGTGCACCAGCACCTCGGGGATGTCGATGGCGACCGGGCACACCTCGTAGCAGGCCCCGCACAGGCTCGACGCGTACGGCAGGGAGGCGTCGATCTCGCTCGCCGTGCCCCTGAGCTGGGGGCTGAGGATGGCGCCGATGGGGCCCGGGTAGACCGAGCCGTACGCGTGCCCGCCCGCCCGCTCGTACACCGGGCACACGTTCAGGCAGGCCGAGCAGCGGATGCAGCGCAGCGCCTGGCGGCCGACCCGGTCGGCGAGGGTGTCGGTGCGGCCGTTGTCGAGCAGGACCAGGTGGAAGGCGCGCGGACCGTCGCCGTCCGTCGTGCCCGTCCACGTGCTGGTGTACGGGTTCATGCGCTCGGCGGTCGAGGAGCGGGGGAGGGTCTGGAGGAAGACCTCCAGGTCGCGCCAGGTGGGCACCACCTTCTCGATGCCGACGACCGAGATCAGCGTCTCCGGCAGGGTCAGGCACATCCGGCCGTTGCCCTCGGACTCCACGACGACCAGCGTGCCGGTCTCGGCGACCATGAAGTTGGCGCCGGAGACGCCGACCTTGGCGCGCAGGAACTTCTCCCGCAGGTGCAGCCGGGCCGCCTCGGCGAGTTCGGCGGGCGTGTCCGTCAGCCCTTCCGGGGCCGGGCGGCCCCACTCGCCCATCTCGGTGCGGAAGATGTCCCGGATCTCGCCCCGGTTGCGGTGGATGGCCGGGACCAGGATGTGCGAGGGGCGGTCCTTGCCCAACTGCACGATCAGTTCGGCGAGATCGGTCTCGTAGGCGCGGATGCCCGCGGCCTCCAGGGCTTCGTTGAGGCCGGTCTCCTGCGTGGCCATCGACTTGACCTTCACGACCTCCGACTCGCCGGTCTCCTTGACCAGCCGGGCGACGATCCGGTTGGCCTCCTCGGCGTCCGCCGCCCAGTGGACCGTGCCGCCGGCCGCGGTGACCGACTCCTCCAACTGGACGAGGTAGCGGTCGAGGTGGCGCAGGGTGTGGTCCTTGATCCGCCGGCCCGCCTCGCGCAGCGCCGCCCAGTCGGGCAACTCGCCCACCGCCTTGGCCCGTTTGGCCCGGATGGTGTGGGTGGCGTGGCGCAGGTTGCCCCGCAGGACGGGGTTGCGGACGGCGTCGTGCGCGGCCTTCGGGAAGGCCGGCATGCCGAGATAGGTTCCGTTCATACCGCCGGTTCCTCCTCCGTGCTCGCCAGGATCTCCGCGATGTGCACCGGCCGCATGCCCGTGCGCAGCCGGGTCATCGTGCCGCCGAGGTGCATCAGGCAGGAGTTGTCGGCCGCGCACAGCACCTCCGCGCCCGTCGACTCGGCGTTGCGCACCTTGTCGGCGCCCATCGCCGCCGACACGTCCGCGTTCTTCACCGCGAACGTGCCGCCGAACCCGCAGCACTCGTCCGCGCCGGGCAGCTCGACCAGTTCAAGCCCCTTGACGGCCTGGAGCAGCCGGCGCGGCCGGTCGCCCAGCCCGAGCCCGCGCAGCCCGTGGCAGGTCGGGTGGTAGGTCACCGTGTGCGGGTAGGAGGCGCCGACGTCCGTCACCCCGAGCACGTCGACCAGGAACTCCGTCAGCTCGTACGTCTTCGGCACGACCGGCGCCAGCGTCCGCGCCAGCGCGTCCCCGCGGCCCTCGGCCCGGGCCCGCTCGCCCATGCGGGGATACAGCTCCCGCACCATCGCCCCGCAGGACCCGGACGGGGTCACGATCGCCTCGTACTCCCCGAAGACATCGGAGAAATGACGGGCCATAGGCTCGGCCTCATGCCGGTAGCCGGTGTTGTAGTGGGCCTGCCCGCAGCAGGTCTGCGCCATCGGGAAGTCGACATCGACACCCAGTCTGGTCAGCAGCTTCACCACGGCCCGGCCGGTGTCCGGATACAGCGTGTCGTTGACACAGGTCAGGAACAGGGCGACACGCATCGCGGCTCCTCGGTGTCGGTCATCGGACGAGTGCAGAGTAATCGGCGGGCGGCGCCGAGGGGAGACCGCGGCTCACCGCGTGGCGAGCCGGGACTGGGCCGCCCGCCACGGGCCGGTGTCGCCGCGGGGCGTGTACCGGGTGAGCGGGTGGGTCCGGACGAGCAGCCGGCGCAGGGCGGCGAGATCACCGGCGAGCCCGTCCGCGCGGGCCTGCACGAGGACGTTGCCGAGGGCCGCCGCCTCGGTGGCGCCGGCCACCACCGGCAGCCCGCAGGCGTCGGCCGTCAGCTGGCACAGCAGCGCGTTGCGGGTGCCGCCGCCGACCAGGTACACCACGTCCACCGGATGGTCGGCCAGCCGCTGCGCGTCCAGCACGGCCCGCCGGTGGGCGAGGGCCAGCGAGTCGAGGATGCAGCGGGTGATCTCGGCCGGGGTCCCCGGCACCGGCTGCCCCGACGCGCGGCACGCCCCGGCGATCCGCTCGGGCATCCGCCCCGGCGCCAGGAACTGCTCGTCCCCGGCGTCCACCACCGAGCGCAGCGCCGGCACGCCGGCCGCCTCCCGCAGCAGCGCCCCCAGATCCGGCTCGCCCCAGGCCCGCAGGCACTCCTGGAGCAGCCACAGCCCCATGATGTTGCGCAGATAGCGGACGGTGCCGTCGAGGCCCAGCTCATTGGTGAAGTTCGCGGCCCGGCTCTCCTCGGTGAGCACGGGAGCGGACAGCTCCAGGCCGGCCAGGGACCAGGTGCCGGTGCAGATGTAGGCGAAGCGCTCCCCGTCCGCCGGGACGGCGGCCACCGCCGACGCGGTGTCGTGCGAGCCGACGGCCGTCACCGGCACCGGACCGGTCAGGCCCGTCTCCGCCAGCACCTGTGGCCGCAGCGTTCCGGCCGGATCGCCCGGCTGCCGCAGCGGAGCGAACAGGCCGAGGTCGATCCCCAGCCGCCCGGCGACCTCGTACGACCAGTCCCGGGTCCGGGGATCGACGAGCTGGGTGGTGGAGGCGTTGGTCAGCTCGGTGCCCTGTTCGCCGGTGAGCCAGTACGTCAGCAGGTCCGGGATCAGCAGCAGCCGCCCGGCGTGGGCGAACTGCTCCGAGGCGCGGGCGGCCGCGAGCTGGTAGAGGGTGTTGAACGGCGCGTACTGGATGCCCGTCGCCGCGTACAGCTCCGCCGCCGGCACGGTCGCCCACACCTTCTCCGCGACCCCCTCGGTGCGGGCGTCGCGATAGTGCACCGGGTTGCCGAGCAGTGCCCCGTCGGCGTCCAGCAGGCCGTAGTCGACGGCCCAGCTGTCGACGCCCACGGAGGCGAGCCGTCCACCGCAGTGGGCCCCGGCCGCCCGCAGTCCGTCGAGGACACCGCCGTAGAGCGCCAGGACGTCCCAGCGCAGCCCCTCCGGTACGCGCACCGGCCGGTTGGGGAACCGGTGCGCCTCGCTCAGCTCCACCGAGTCCGCGCTCACCCGCCCCACCATCACCCGCCCGCTGGACGCGCCGAGGTCGACCGCGGCGTACGACTTCACGCCCGCGCTCATCGCAGGAACGCGGCCGCCACACCCGCGTCGACCGGGATGTGCAGTCCGGTGGTGTGGGTGAGGTCCCCGCCCGTGAGCGCGAACACCGCGTTCGCCACGTGCTCGGGCAGCACCTCGCGCTTCAGGATCGTCCGCTGCGCGTAGAACTCGCCCAGCTTCTCCTCCGGCACCCCGTACACCGCGGCCCGCTGCGCCCCCCAGCCGCCGGCGAAGATCCCGGACCCGCGCACCACACCGTCCGGGTTGACGCCGTTCACCCTGATCCCGTGCTCGCCCAGCTCCGCGGCCAGCAGCCGTACCTGATGGGCCTGGTCGGCCTTGGTGGCCGAGTAGGCGATGTTGTTGGGCCCGGCGAAGACGGCGTTCTTGGAGGCGATGTACACGATGTCGCCGCCCAGCCCCTGCGCGGTCATCACCCGCGCCGCCTCCCGCGACACGAGGAAGGACCCGCGGGCCATGATGTCGTGCTGGAGGTCCCAGTCCTCGACCGACGTCTCCAGCAGCGGCTTGGAGATGGAGATCCCGGCGTTGTTGACGACGAGGTCCACCCCGCCGAAGGCGAGGACGGCCGCGTTGAACGCGGCGGCGATCCGCTCCTCGTCGGTGACGTCCACGGTGACGGCGACGGCCTTGTCCGGCCCGCCCAGCTCCTCGGCGACGGCCACGGCGTTCTCGCCGTTCAGATCGGCGACGACGACACACGCCCCCTCCGCCACCAGCCGGTGCGCGATGGCCCGCCCGATGCCGCTGCCGGCCCCCGTCACCAGCGCGACCCGGGTGGCGAGCGGCTTGGGCTTCGGCATCCGCTGGAGCTTGGCCTCCTCCAGCGCCCAGTACTCGATCCGGAACTTCTCGGCTTCCTCGATCGGCGCGTACGCCGACACGGCCTCGGCCCCGCGCATGACGTTGACGGCGTTGACGTAGAACTCGCCCGCCACCCGGGCGGTCTGCTTGTCCTTGCCGAAGCTGAACATGCCGACGCCCGGGACGAGCACCACGGCGGGGTCGGCGCCGCGCATGGCGGGGGAGTCGGGCAGGGCGTGCCGCCGGTAGTAGGCGGCGTACTCCTCGCGGTAGGCCGCGTGCAGCTCCCGCAGCCGGGCGACGGCGTCCTCCAGCGGCGCGGCCGGCGGCAGGTCCAGCACCAGCGGCCGGACCTTGGTGCGCAGGAAGTGGTCGGGGCAGGAGGTGCCGAGGGCGGCCAGCCGGGGGTGCTGGGCGCGCGCCAGGAAGTCGAGGACGACCTCGGAGTCGGTGAAGTGCCCGACCTGCGGCCGGTCCTGGGACGCCAGACCCCGGACGTACGGCGCGAGCGCGGCGGCCCGCTCCCTGCGCTCGGCCTCGGGCAGGGGCTCGTACCCCGCGACGACCGGCCCGAACGGCTCCGCCTTCCCCTTCTCGGCGAGGAACGCCTCGGCGGTCCGGATGATGTGCAGCGAGTTCCGCTCGCACTCCTCGGACGTCGATCCCCACGCGGTGATCCCGTGCCCGCCGAGCACGCACCCGACGGCCCGCGGGTTGGCCTCCTTGATGGCGGCGATGTCCAGCCCGAGCTGGAACCCGGGCCGCCGCCACGGCACCCACACCACGCTGTCCCCGAAGCACTCGGCGGTCAGCTTCTCCCCGTCGGCGGCGCACGCGAGCGCGATCCCCGAGTCGGGGTGCAGGTGGTCCACGTGCGGGGCGTCGACCAGACCGTGCATGGCGGTGTCGATGGAGGGCGCGGCCCCGCCCCTGCCGTGCAGGCAGTAGTCGAACGCGCCGACCATCTCGTCCTCGCGCTCGACACCGGGGTACACGTCCACGAGGGCGCGCAGCCGGTCCAGGCGCAGCACGGCCAGCCCCGGTTCGGTGAGCGTGCCCAGGTCGCCCCCGGAGCCCTTCACCCACATCAGCTCTACATCGCCCCCGGTGACGGGATCGGTGGCGGTGCCTTTCGCCGACGCGTTCCCGCCGGCGTAGTTGGTGTTCCGGGGATCGGAGCCGAGCCGGTGGGAGCGATCGAGGAGGGCGTCGACTTCGGGATGGGTGGTCATGACTACGGGTTCCTTCCGGGAGAGGGGGCGTGGTGAAGGGCGCGGGGCCGTGTCGGTACGCGGCTCCGCCGCGTGGGCGCGACGGGCCGGGACGGACCCGCACCCCGCGACGGCGCTTCAGGGGCAGACGCTCACGCCCCCCAGCCGGCCTGCTCGCCCCCGACCCGCTCGGCGACGATCCGCTCGGCCCAGCCGGACCGGGCGTACGCGCCCATCGGGTCGGGGTCCAGCCCCAGCTCCTGGCGGACCTCGCCGAGAAGTCCGCGCACATCGGTGTTGTACGCGTCCATCAGCACGGCGTTGGCCCCCAGCACGTCACCGGAGGACTGCGCCTCGGCCAACGCCGCCCGGTCGACCAGCAGCGCCTTCGCCGTGGCCTCCTGCACGTTCATGACCGACCGGATGATCGCCGGGATCTTCGCCTCGATGTTGTGGCACTGGTCGAGCATGAACGCGACGTCGGCGGTGAACCCTCCGCCCCGGATCACCTCGTACATGATCCGGAACAGCTGGAAGGGGTCGGCCGCACCCACCATCAGGTCGTCGTCGGCGTAGAAGCGCGAGTTGAAGTCGAACCCGCCGAGCCTGCCCTCCCGCAGCAGCAGCGCCACGATGAACTCGATGTTGGTCCCGGGCGCGTGGTGCCCGGTGTCGACGACCACCTGGGCCTTGTCGCCGAGCTTCAGGCAGTGCGCGTAGGCGGTACCCCAGTCCGGCACGTCCGTCGTGTAGAACGCCGGCTCGAAGAGCTTGTACTCCAGCAGCATCCGCTGCCCGTCGCCCAGCCGCGCGTACACCTCGGCCAGCCCCTCGGCCAGCCGGTCCTGCCGGGCCCGTACGTCGTCCTGCCCGGGGTAGTTCGTCCCGTCGGCGAACCACAGCTTCAGGTCCCGTGATCCGGTGGCGTCCATGATGTCGACGCACCGCAGCAGGTGGTCGACGGCCTTGCGCCGCACCGCCGCGTCCGGGTGGCAGATGCTGCCCAGCTTGTAGTCGTCGTCCTGGAAGGTGTTGGAGTTGACCGCGCCCAGCCGCACCCCCCGCTCCTCGGCGTACTTCGCGAGCGCCGCGTAGTCCTCCACGGTGTCCCACGGGATGTGCAGGGCGACCGTCGGCGCGACCCCGGTGAAGGCGTGCACCTGGGCGGCGTCCTCCAGCTTCTCCCAGGGCGTGCGCGGCACACCGGCCTGGGCGAACACCTTGAACCGGGTGCCCGAGTTCCCGTACGCCCACGACGGCGTCTCGACGGCCTGGGTCTTGAGCGCGGCCTTCACCGCGGCGAGGTCGGTCACTTGGGGGCTCCTGTGGTGTCGGGGGGGACGACTGAGCGGATGTCGGACGGAACGACCGAGCATGGGAACGCGTTTGTGAAACGATTCAGGACGGCAAGCTAGGTGCCGCCCGCAAGGGTGTCAAGGACTCCGACGCACCCCGTCTTCCGTGATCGGGCCGTGACCTTTGGCTATCGCAAGTTTTTCGACACGGACCCATTGACGTGACATGACTGTGGTGCCTACGGTCCCCGCAATCCACTTGAAACCTTTCACGACACCGTGGCGGCCTCGCGGCCCCTTCGCCGGTGTCGTCGAGGAGCCCCCATGACCCACCCGCCTGACACGGGACCGGCCCCGGTGCTGGCACTGAAGGGCGTCTCGAAGTCCTTCGGCGCCGTACGCGCCCTGAGGGACGTCTCCCTGGAGCTGCTGCCCGGCGAGGTGCACGCCCTCGCCGGTGAGAACGGCGCGGGCAAGTCGACGCTGATCAAGACCCTCGCCGGAGTGCACCGGCCGGACGCCGGTCAGGTGCTGCTCGACGGCGAGCCCGTCGTCTTCCACGGCCCCGGCGACGCCCGCGACGCCGGCATCGCCGTGATCTACCAGGAACCCACCCTCTTCCCCGACCTGTCGATCGCCGAGAACATCTTCATGGGCCGCCGTCCCCGGCGCGCCCTCGGCCGGATCGACCACAAGGCCACCCACGCCGCCACGGCGGCCCTGATGCGGCGGCTCGGCGTCGACCTCGACCCCGACCGGCCGGCCCGCGGCCTGTCCATCGCCGACCAGCAGATCGTGGAGATCGCCAAGGCGCTCTCCTTCGACGCCCGGGTCCTGATCATGGACGAGCCCACCGCCGCGCTGACCGGCAGCGAGGTGGCCCGCCTCTTCGGTGTGGTCCGCACCCTGCGCGAACAGGGCGCGGCCGTGCTGTTCATCTCGCACCGGCTGGAGGAGATCTTCGAGATCTGCCAGCAGGTCACCACGCTGCGGGACGGCGCCTGGATCGCCAGCGAGCCGCTCGCCGGCATGAGCGAGGACGACCTGGTGCGCCGCATGGTCGGCCGCGACCTGGCCGAGCTGTATCCGAAACAGGAGGTCCGCGCCGGCGAGGTCGTGCTCAGCGTGCGGCGGCTGACCCGCGAGGGCGTCTTCACCGACGTCTCCTTCGAGGTCCGGCGCGGTGAGATCGTCGGCCTCGCCGGGCTGGTCGGGGCCGGCCGCACCGAGGTCGCCCGGGCCGTGTTCGGCGTCGACCGCTGGGACGCGGGCGAGGTCGAGGTCGGCGGGCGCCGGCTGACGAACGGCGCCCCGTCCGCCGCGATGGCGGCCGGACTCGCCCTCGTGCCGGAGGACCGGCGGGCCCAGGGACTGGTCATGGACATGTCCATCGAGCGGAACATCGGCCTGACCGGACTCCGTACGACCGCCCGGGCCGGGCTGGTGAACCGGACCGCCGAACGCAGCCGGTCGCTGGACTGGGCCGTGAAGCTCCAGGTGAAGTACGCCCGGATCGCGGACGCCGTCTCCACCCTGTCCGGCGGCAACCAGCAGAAGGTCGTCCTCGCCAAGTGGCTCGCCACCGGCCCCCAGGTGCTCATCGTGGACGAGCCGACCCGGGGCATCGACGTCGGCACCAAGGCCGAGGTGCACCGGCTGCTCAGCGAGCTGGCCGCCGACGGCGTCGCCGTCCTGATGATCTCCTCCGACCTGCCCGAGATCCTCGGCATGGCCGACCGGGTCCTGGTGATGCACGAGGGCCGGATCACCGCCGAGATACCCCGCGCCGACGCCACCGAGGAGACCGTGATGGCCGCAGCCACCGGGAGGGCCGCCGCATGACGGTCACCACCGACGAGACCCCCGTCGCCGGGGCGCCCCGCTCCGGCGGCACCCGGCTGGTCGACCGGGTCTTCAAGATGCGCGAACTCGCCATCCTCGCCGTCTTCCTGGTGATGATCGCCGTCACCCAGGCCGGCAACAGCGAGTTCCTGTCCGAGCAGGGCATCAAGGACCTGCTCCTCAACGCGACGATCCTGGTGCTGGTCGCCACCGGCCAGTCACTGGTCGTCCTCAGCCGCAACGTCGACCTGTCCGTCGGCTCCACACTCGGCATCAGCGCCTTCGCCGCCGGAACCTACCTCCAGGGCGGCGGCAACGCGGTCGTCGCGATCCTCCTCGCCGTCCTGCTCGGCATCGGCCTCGGGCTGCTCAACGGCCTCCTCGTCAGCCTCGGCCAGGTCCCCGCCCTCGTCGTCACCCTCGGCACCCTGTACGTCATCCGGGGCGTCGACTCCATCTGGGTCGGCTCCCGCCAGATCACCGCGGCCGACCTGCCCGGCGGCTTCGTCGACTTCGGCTCCGGCGGCGTCTCCGCGATCCCCTGGCTCGCCGTGATCGCGCTGGTGGTGCTGGTGGCGACGGGCTACTACCTCAAGCACTACGGCAGCGGGCGGGAGCTGTACGCCCTCGGCTCCAACCCGGAGGCCGCCCGGCTGGCCGGCATCCCGGTCCGCAAGCGCATCCTCGCCGCGTACACCTTCTGCGGAGCGCTCGCCGGACTCGCCGGCGCCATGTACCTGGCCCGGTTCGGCAACGTCGACTCCGGCACCGGCAACGGCTACGAACTCACCGTCGTCAGCGCCGTGGTGGTCGGCGGCATCGCCTTCACCGGCGGCTCCGGCAGCGTCTACGGCGCCGCCCTCGGCGCCCTGCTGCTCACCTCGATCAACAGTGTGCTCCCCGCGCTCGGCGTCAGCTCCGTGTGGGTGCTCGCCATCAACGGCGTCCTGCTGCTGCTCGCCATCGCCGTCGACCGGGTCGTGGCGCTGCGCGTGGCCGCCGCCCTGAAGAAGAAGTCGGCCCCCAGGAGGTCCGCCATGGCGAAGGAGAAGGCCGGTGCCTGAGTCGCTCACCCGCGCGGTCCGCTGGGACACGGTCGTCGGCGCGCTGCTCATCGTCCTGTTGCTGCTGTCGTTCGGCTTCGTCGACGGCTTCGGCAACGCCCTCAACCTGTCGTTCCTCATCGGCAACACGCTCCCGATCGCGCTGATCGCCCTGCCGATGACTCTGCTGGTCGTCGCCGGCGAGATCGACCTGTCCGTCGCGTCCACGGCCGGGCTGTCCGGCGCGGTGATGGGCAAGCTGTGGAACGAGGGCATGGCCATCGAGACGATCATCCCGCTGTGCCTGCTGCTCGGGGTGGCGTGCGGGCTGGTCAACGGCCTGCTGGTGACCCGGCTCGGGCTGCCGTCGCTGGCGGTCACCATCGGCACGCTGGCCGCCTACCGGGGTATCGCCCAGATCGTGCTCGGCTCCGACGCGGTGACCGACTTCCCCTCGCAGTACCTGGACTTCGCCGCCGGCCGCATCGGCGACTCCTTCCTGCCGCAGGCCTTCCTGCCCTTCCTGGTGCTGCTCGCCGTCGCCGTGGTGCTGCTGCACGCCACACCGTTCGGCCGGTCGCTGTTCGCGATCGGAGCGGGCGAGGAGGCGGCGCGGTTCGCCGGGATCCGGGTGAAGCGGACCAAGCTCCTGCTGTTCGTCGCCACGGGAGCCATGTCGGCGCTGACCGGCGTCTTCTGGGCGCTGCACTACGCCAGCGCCCGGTACGACAACGCCACCGGGCTCGAACTGTCCGTCGTCGCCGCCGTGCTGCTGGGCGGGATCGACTTCGACGGGGGCAGGGGCACGATCGGCGGTGCCGTCGCCGGTGTCTTCCTGCTCGGCGCGCTGCAGAACGTGATGAGCCTGCTGAACGTCTCCGCCCAGTCGCAGATCGTCGTCACCGGCGTGCTGCTCGTGGTGTCCGTGCTGGGCCCCCGGGTCGCGCGGCAGATCTCCCTCGCCCGGGCGGCCGGTTCCACCGGATAGCCCGTCCGCCGGCCGCGGGCCGTCCGCGGCCGGCCGCGCCCACGCGGCGGAGCCGCACCCCCACACAACCCCGCGCCCCCCGAGGGGCGCACCACCCACTCCTTACGACAAGGGGCCCATCCGATGCTCAAGCCGACCCTCCGCCGCACCTGCGCCGCCCTCGCCGCCGGCACCTCCCTCGCCCTCGCGCTCACCGCCTGCGGCGGCACCACCAAGAAGGACGTCAAGGACGACAACGCCTCCGCCGCCTCGGCCGGCAAGGCCGACCCGAACGCCGCCACCAAGAAGGGGCTGACCGTCGGCTTCCTGCCCAAGCAGGTCAACAACCCCTACTTCACCACCGCCGACAAGGGCGGCGAGAAGGCGGTCGCCGAACTCGGCTCCACGTACAAGGAGGTGGGGCCCAGCAGCGCCACCGACACCGCCGGGCAGGTGAGTTACGTCAACACGCTCACCCAGCAGCGGGTGAACGCCATGGCGGTGTCCGCGCAGGACCCGGGGGCCCTGTGCACCGCGCTGAAGCAGGCCATGAGCAACGGCATCAAGGTCGTCACCTACGACTCCGACACCAGCCCGGGCTGCCGCAACGCCTTCGTCTCGCAGGCCAGCGCCGAGGACCTGGGCCGTACCGAGGTGCAGCTGCTCGCCGAGCAGATCGGGTACAAGGGCGAGATCGCGATCCTGTCGGCCGCGCAGACCGCGACCAACCAGAACACCTGGATCGGCTACATGAAGGACGAGCTGAAGGACCCCAAGTACAAGGACATCAAGCTCGTCAAGATCGCCTACGGCAACGACGACGCCCAGCAGTCCTTCCAGCAGACCCAGGGCCTGCTCCAGGAACACCCGGACCTCAAGGGGATCGTCTCCCCGACCACCGTCGGCATCAAGGCCGCGGCCCAGTACCTGTCGGGCTCCAAGTACAAGGGCAAGGTCAAGCTGACCGGGCTCGGCACCCCCAACGACATGCGCAAGTACGTCAAGAACGGCACCGTCGACGCCTTCGAGCTGTGGGACCCGGCCAAGCTCGGCGACCTGGCCGCCCGGACCGCGGTCGCGCTGGCCTCGGGGCAGATCACCGGCAAGGAGGGCGAGACCTTCAAGGCCGGCGCCACGACGTACACCATCGGCAAGGACGGCGTGATCAACATGGGCAAGCCGACCGTGTTCGACGCCAAGAACATCGACCGGTTCGACTTCTGAGACGACGGGGGCCAGTTGATGCAGCGCGTGTGCTTCCTGCTGAAGGTCAGGGCGGACCGGATCGACGAGTACCGTGAGCGGCACGCCGCCGTCTGGCCGGAGATGCTCGACGCCCTGAAGGCGACCGGCTGGCACAACTACTCGTTGTTCCTGCGCGACGACGGCCTGCTCGTCGGCTATCTGGAGACCGACGACTTCGCCGCCGCCCAGGCCGGCATGGCCGCCACCGGCGTCAACGCGCGCTGGCAGAAGGAGATGGCACCGTTCTTCGAGTCCCTGGACGGTGCCCGGCCCGACGAGGCCATGCGCCCGCTCACCGAAGTGTTCCACCTCGCATGACGCGGGAGCCGCGCGGATGAGACCCTCCGCCACCCGGCACGGCGCCGCACAACAGGGCGCCCGCGCCGTCCCCCACGGCGGCCCGGTCGACACCGGCTCGTTCCAGAAGAACGGCCTGCTGACCTGCCCGGGCCGCCGGTACCCCGCCCGCCACACGCCGGGACGCGGCGCGCTCGTGGCCCGCCGGGCCCACGGCGGCTTCTGCCACGCCGAGTTCGCCGCCGGGCCGCTGGACCACCCCGCGTCCACGGCCTGGACCGGGTCCGCCTCCGGGGCCGCGGGGACGGCCCTCGACGGGCCGGCGCCCGCCCCGCGGTTCACCTGCCCGCGGTGCGTCACCACGCCCGAGGGCCGGCTCAGGCCCGGCCGCCGCTTCCGTGTCCCCGGCAGCATCGGCCGCAACGTCCGCGCCGGATACGGCGGTTCGCGGTGGACCGAGCCGGGGGAGGGGACCGGCACCCACACCGCCGAGCACGGCGCCGGCACCGCCCCGTTCACCGGCTCGGCGGGCCGCCCGCAGTCCGCCATCGGCCGTGTCACGGACCGCTCCGGGCGGCGCGGCACGCACGACGGCGCCGGCCGGAGCGCGCACGGACGCGCCCTACACCTGTGCGAGACTGCCTCCGCCGGCCGGCGGACGACCGGGACCCCCGTCCCGCTCCGCTCCGGTCAGCGCACCAAGTTCGTCCTCGACCGGTACGACAACGCCTGCGCCGTCCTCCCGTTCGACCGATCGCCTCAGCCCCGCGGGCCCGGACAACGTCCTTTCGTTCCCGTACCAGAGGGAGTCCGCCGGCACGACGCCCCCGGCGTCGCACGTGACCGGCTTCGCCCGGCCGGCGTGACGGTAATGTGAAGGTCGTCCCGCCGCATCCCCGTTCCCTGGAGGTCCAAGCCCGATGGCCCAGTCGGTGGGTATCAAGGACGTCGCCCGCGCCGCCGGAGTGTCGGTGGGCACGGTGTCCAACGTCATCAACCGCCCGGACACCGTCGCCGGCGAGACCCGTGCGCGCGTGCTGTCCGCGATCGACCGGCTCGGCTACGTCCGCAGCGAGTCGGCGCGCCAGCTGCGGGCGGGCCGCAGCCGGATCATGGGGCTGCTCGTGCTCGACATGGGCAACCCGTTCTTCGTGGACGTGGCGCGCGGCGCCGAGCGCGCGGCCCGCGACGCCGGGCTCGGCGTGATGGTCTGCAACAGCGCGCAGGACGCCGCCGAGGAGGCCGAGTACCTGTCGCTCTTCGCCGAACAGCGGGTGCGGGGTGTGCTGCTCACCCCGGCCGACGCCACCGGCCGCAACATCGCGGCCTTCCGCCGGCACGGCATCCCGTTCGTGCTGGTCGACCGGGTCGCCGAGGGCACCACCGAGTGCTCGGTCTCGGTGGACGACATCGCGGGCGGCGCGCTGGCCGTCCGCCATCTGGTGGACGCCGGGCACCGTTCGATCGCCTACGTCAGCGGGCCGCCCGGGCTCAACCAGGTCCGCGACCGGCGCACCGGCGCGCTGAACGCCCTGGCCGAGGCCGGGCTCGGCCCCGAGGCGCTGCGCGAACTGCCCACCGAGCGGCTCGACGTGGCCGCCGGCCGGGACGCGGGCGCCCGGCTGCTGGGCCTCGCGGACCGGCCCACCGCCGTGTTCTGCGCCAACGACCTGCTCGCCCTCGGCGTGCTCCAGGCGATGTACGCGGCGGGCGTGACCGTCCCGGACGACCTGGCGATCGTCGGCTACGACGACATCGAGTTCGCCGCCGCGGCCGCCGTACCCCTCACCTCGGTGCGGCAGCCCGCCGTGACGATGGGCGCCCTCGCCGCCGGACTGCTGCTGGAGGAGACCGAGCAGGGCGAGGGCGACGGCAAGGGGAAACGGGCGCACGAGCACCGGCGGGTCGTGCTCCAGCCGGAGCTGGTGGTGCGCCGCTCCAGCCTCGCCGCACGCTGAGCCCCGCGGTGCGCCCGCCGCGCCCGGGCTCGCGCCGAGCGGATGCGCGCGACCGGGGGCGCCGGCGGGAGGCGCCGGCCGTGCGCGCCGACCAGAGGCGCTGACCGGAAGTTCAGTAACAATCCATGATCCCGGGGCTCGGCCCGCACCGGCTCATGTGCTCAACTGGGAGACGTCCAGCCCGTCCGTCCCAGGAGACCCGTTGAGCCTCAGCTACCGCCAGCCCGGCGTCGTGCTCACCGACCACCACTTCACCGTCCCCCTCGACCACGCCGACCCGGGCGGCGAGACCATCGAGCTGTACGCCCGTGAGGCGGTGGCGAGCGACAAGGCCGGGCAGGACCTGCCCTGGCTGGTGTACCTGCAAGGCGGCCCCGGCTTCGGGGCGAATCGTTTCGTCGGACGTCAGGCCTGGCTCGACCGGGCCTTGAACGAGTACCGCGTCCTGCTCCTCGACCAGCGCGGCACCGGCCGCTCCACGCCCGCCACCCGGCAGACGCTCCCGCTGCGCGGCGGCCCCGCCGCCCAGGCCGACTACCTCACCCACTTCCGCGCCGACTCCATCGTCCGGGACTGCGAGGCCATCCGCCCCCGGCTCACCGGCGGCGCTCCGTGGACCGTGCTCGGCCAGAGCTTCGGCGGCTTCTGCACGGTGTCGTACCTCTCCCTCGCCCCCGAGGGCATCGCCACCGCGATCATCACCGGCGGCCTGCCCTCCCTGCACGCCCACGCCGACGACGTCTACCGGGCCGCCTACCCGCGCATGGAGCGCAAGGTCGCCGCGCACTACGCCCGCTACCCGCAGGACGTGGAGCGGGCCCGCCGGATCGCCGACCACCTCCTCACCCACGACGTGGTCCTGCCGAACGGCTACCGCTTCACCGTCGAGGCCTTCCAGTCCCTGGGGCAGATGCTCGGCACGAGCGACGGCAGCCACCGGCTGCACCACCTCCTGGAGGACGCCTTCGTGGTGACCCCGGCCGGCCTCGAACTGTCCGACGCCTTCCGGGAACAGGTCCAGTCCCTGCTGTCGTACGCCTCCCACCCCCTCTACGCCCTCGTCCACGAGTCGATCTACGGCCAGGACGCGCGCCCCACCGCCTGGTCGGCCGAGCGCGTCCGCGCCGAGTTCCCGCAGTTCGACGCGGCCAAGACGCTCACCGGTGACGGCCCCGTCCTGTTCACCGGCGAGACCGTCCACCCCTGGGTGTTCGACACCGACCCGGCCCTGCGCCCCCTGCGCGAGACGGCCGGACTGCTCGCCGCCCGCACCGACTGGCGCCCCCTCTACGACCCCGCACGGCTCGCCGCCAACGAGGTCCCGGTCGCCGCGGCCGTCTATCACGACGACCTGTACGTCGACGCCGGCCACTCCCTGGAGACGGCCGGCGCGATCCGGGGCCTGCGCGCCTGGGTCACCAACGAGTACGAGCACGACGGCCTGCGCACGGGTGCGCCCCACGTCCTGGACCGGCTGCTGGCGCTCGTGCGCGACGAGGTATGAGGGCGGTAAGCGGATGTTCATGCCGTAGTCAGAGGAATACTCAGCGTGATTGAAACGATATAAAATGGTGGCCTGTATCACAAATGCGCTGGGAACGATATTGCGACAGCTTCTTTGATCAAGGGAAAGCACAGGTGGGCGGGGTGACGAAGGCGGTCTGCCCGGCTTTGTTTCCCCGGCCCACATGGTGAGATGAGCGCGGTGTAAGTCGATCCATTGCTGTACATAGGAATCCACTAGGCGGCGCTGAGCCCTGGAGACCCAAAAGGCCGACGGCTCCCTGCGCCAACAGGAAGCCGCCGTATGGGATTTGACAGCGCTACCGAAAGGTGGTCGACCATCAACACCAACACCTTGCCACGCGGTGACGCGGACGCCACTGGCATAGACCAGTGTGCTGGTGCGTACGTAGTGTGCCACGGCCTCGCAGCCGGGAGCCACCGTGTGTAACACGTTCACCGACCGACAGGTCGACTTCTGGCTCGACGATCTGAACCAGTTACAGCGTCGGGACGAGCGGATCCTGTTCGGTTCCGCGATCGCCACGTGGATTATCGCGATCGCATGTTACTGCGGGGTTGCGTATTGCGGCATCACCGGGAAACCCGCGGCGACAGCTGCGTGTGTGTTCTTCGGAACCTTGATCGGCGGCTGGGGCGTCGTCCTCTTCAAAAAGGCCAAAAGGATTCGCCACCACCGCCGTGTCCGTAACCGGCAGGTCGGACAGCAGCGCAGGCAGCCCCCGGCCGCGACCTGAGCCGGCTCGCCTCCGACCCGGAGCCGCTCGTGCCGGAAGACCCCGGCCATGAGCGGCTTCGCTCCGCTGTGACGGCGACGGATCCGGCGCCGCCCCGCGTCACGGCGCACCTGGTGGCGCGGGGCGCGAGGACGTGTGCCCGCAGGTCATTAGGCTGGACCCCATGCCGGATCAGATAGCCGACCACTCCGACCTGCGCGCCGACTGCGCCCGGTGCTTCGGGCTGTGCTGTGTCGCCCTGCCCTTCGCCCGCTCGGCCGACTTCGCGCTGGACAAGCCCGCGGGCAAGCCGTGCCCGAACCTCCAGGGCGACCACCGCTGCGGCATCCACGCCGATCTGCGCCGGAAGGGCTTCACCGGCTGCACGGTCTACGACTGCTTCGGCGCCGGCCAGAAGGTCTCGCAGGTCACCTTCGGCGGGCAGGACTGGCGTACGGCGTCCCAGGAGCACGCGCGCCGGATGTTCGACGTCTTCCCGGTCGTACGGCAGCTGCACGAACTGCTGTGGTACCTGACCGAGGCGCTGGGCCTGCCCGCCGCCCGGCCCGTCCACCCCGAGCTGCGCCGCGCGCTGGAGAAGACCGAGGGGCTGACCCGGCGGACCTTCGAGGAGCTGGCCGCGCTGGACGTGGCCGCGCACCGGCAGGAGGTCAACGTGCTCCTGCTGCGCACCAGCGAACTGGTCCGGGCCGGCGCCGGCGGCAAGAGCAAGGGGAAGGGGAAGGGCCGGGGCAAGGACCGCAGGGGCGCGGACCTCATGGGCGCCCGCCTCAGGGGCGCCGATCTGCGCGGGGTGAGCCTGCGCGGCGCCTATCTCATCGCCGCCGACCTCACCGGTGCCGACCTGCGCGGCGCGGATCTGATCGGGGCCGACCTGCGCGATGCCGACCTGACCGACGCGGACCTCACCGGCGCCTTCTTCCTCACCCAGCCGCAGGTCAACGCCGCGCGGGGAAGTGCGGGGACTCGTCTGCCGGCTTCAGTGGGTCGGCCGGTGCACTGGGCAGCGGCTCGCTGAGGGGGGTTCGGCCGGTTCGGCGGGGTGATGCCGGCGGTCGTGTGCGGCTGTGTCTCGTGCGGGTGGCGTCCGGGTCGGCTCGCCCCGGGTCCCTTCGGGGCGCTGCCCGCCGGTCTCCGTGCGAGCCGGCCGCCGCTCCAAGTGCGGCGGACCTCACCGGCGCCTTCCTCCTCACCCAGCCGCAGGTCAACGCCGCGCGGGGTAGTGCGGGGACTCGTCTGCCGGCTTCAGTGGGTCGGCCGGTGCACTGGGCAGCGGCTCGCTGAGGGGGGTGCGGCCGGTTCGGTGGGGTGGTGCCGGCTGTCGTCCGCGGCCGTGTCTCGTGCGGGTGGCGTCCGGGTCGGCTCGCCCCGGGTCCCTTCGGGGCGCTGCTCGCCGGCCTCCGTGGGAGCCGGCCGCCGCTCCAGGCGCAGCCGTAGCCCTTCCGGCATCAGGGTGAGCCGTTCGGCCACGCTGAGCCGGTAGCCCGGGTCGGCCGACAGCTCGTAGCGGCGCAGCAGCAGGCCGAGGACGAGGGTCGCCTCGTGGAGGGCGAACTGGCGGCCGATGCAGGCCCGTGCGCCGGTGCCGAACGGCTTGAAGGTGTGCGGTGGCCGGGCGCGGACGGCCGCCGGGGTGAACCGGTCGGGGTCGAACCGTTCGGCGTCCTCGCCCCACACCTCCGGTTGGCGGTGCAGCATCGGCGTCAGCACCAGGGCCCACGCGCCCCGGCGCATCGGATGGTCCCCGGCGAGGACGGTGTCCCGCCGGGCCTCGCGGGCGAAGGCGGGCGCGGTCGGCCACAGCCGCAGCGACTCGTCCAGCACCCGGCGGACGTAGCGCAGCTTGGCGACCTGGTCGTAGCCGGGCCGCGGGGTGTCGCCCCAGACCTGGTCGACCTCGGCGCGGGCCCGGGCGGCGACGGCGGGGTGCAGGGCGAGGTAGTGGAGGGCGAAAGAGAGCGCGCCGGAAGTGGTCTCGTGGCCCGCCACCAGGAAGGTGATCACCTGCTTGCGGACGTTCTCCGGCGAAAGCTTCTCCCCGGTCTCCGGGTGCGCCGTCGCCAGCATGCGGTCCAGCAGGTCCCCCTCGCCGCCACCGCCGGACCGGCGCCGGGCGGCGACCAGGCCGTCGACCGTGCGGTTCAGGTGGGTCATGTCGGCCGCGTTGCGCCGGGCGGCGGCGCGCAGCAGCAGCGGGGCCAGCGGCCCCGGCACGCTGTTCAGCCGTTGCGCGTAGGTCAGCGTGCCGACCATCGCCGTGACGAAGGGGTGCGGCCGGTTCCGCTCGAAGGAGCCGAAGTCGTGCCCGAAACCGGTCCGGGCGATCGTCTCCAAGGTCAGCCGGGTCATGTCGCCCGGCACGTCCACCGTGCGCCCGGCCGCCAGGTGGCGGTCCCAGTGATCGGTGAGCCGCTCGGCGACCGCCAGCATCATCCCGTGGTAGCCCTCCATGGCCTCCCGGCTGAACCCGGGCGCCAGGACGTCGTGCGCGAGCTGCCAGTTGGGCTCGTGGTTGTAGGCGGTGAACAGGCCGTCGCCGGCCACCGGCCGCAGATTGGCGACGCCGAGGCCGACGTGCTTGGCGAACCGGGACTCGTCTGCGAGGTCGGCGACCAGCCGCGCCCCCCACACGAACACGAACTCCTTGCCGAACGCCCGCCGCCGGAAGATCGGCCCCAGCTCGCGCGCGTAACGCATCGAGTCCTGCAACGGCCGGTGCCGGTCGGCGCCGAGCACATCGCCGAGCAGCGGCAGCCGGTGCGGCGGACGGGGGATGCGGCGCAGCTCAGGCCAGCCCTGTTCGGCGCTGCGGAAACCCCTGGGCAGCCCGGTCTCCATGGTCTCCGTCGTCGCCGCCATGACGCGATCTCCCTTGATCCAGCGGATGGTTGAGCAGTGACGCGCGCGTGTTGTACGTGGGTTCAATAACGTGTTCCAGTGTGGTGCGCTTGTTGAACCGACGTCAAGTAAAGTGACGCCATGCCCGCGAACCAGGGGGAGCGCGCCCGGCGCAGACTCAGCACCGGCGAACGCCGTGAGCAACTGCTGTCGGTCGGCGCGAAGCTGTTCTCGGAGAGCCCCTACGACGACGTGTGGATCGAGCAGGTCGCCGAGATCGCCGGGGTCTCGCGGGGGCTGCTCTACCACTACTTCCCGACCAAGCGGGACTTCTTCGCCGCCGTCGTGGAGCGGGAGAGCGCGCGCATGCTGCGCATGACGGCGGCCGAGCCCGGGGTGCCGGTGCGCGAGCAGCTCACCGCCGGCCTCGACACCTACCTCGGCTACGTCCAGGCGCACGCCCACGGCTTCCGCGCCTTCCACCGTGCCGACGCGGCCGGCGACCAGGCCGTGCGCCGGGTCTACCAGCGGGCGCTGGCCGCCCAGGAGAAGCAGATCCTGGCCGCGCTCGCCGCCGACCCCGAGTTCGGGCCCGCCGCCGAGGCCGCCCCGCAGGTGCGTCTGGCGGTACGCGGCTGGCTCGCCTTCACCACCGCCGTCTGTCTCGAATGGCTGCGCGGGGAGGGGGAGTTGAGCCGCGAGCAGGTGCGCGATCTGTGCGCCCGCGCCCTGCTGGGCGTCCTCGCCTAGGCCACTCGGCCCGGAATGACCCCCTCCGCCGATGCGGAGCAGTGGCGTACGCCTGGTTGGCGTGCGTCCCGTTCTCCGCTAAGTTAGGCAAGGCTTACCTAAAGGAGGTCCGGATGGGTGACACGCGGGACTGGACGGCCGCCCCCGGCGCGGCGGAACGGGCACGCTCGGTACTGGCCACCGCCTGGTCGTGCGCGGTGACCGCGGACGGCGCGCGCGAGGAGTACGCCGGCGCGCACACCGTCACCGGGGACGGCACGGTACGGCTGGCGGTGCCCGACGACAGCGCCCTGTTCGGGGCGGTGCTGTGCGCCCCGCGCCAGGAACCCTCCGCCCTGCTGGAGTTCGCCGACGTGGCGCCCGTACCGGTGCGCCACCGCATCCGCGCCCGGCTCTTCCTGTCCGGCTGGTTCGCCCCGTCCGAGGGCACCCTCCTGTTCCGGCCCACCCGCGTGGTGCTGCGCGAGTCCGCCGGGGCCGTGGTGGTCGACCGGGACGAGTTCGGCGCCGCCCGGCCCGACCCGCTGGCCGCAGCCGAGGCACGGTTGCTCACCCACCTCGCCGACGTCCACCCCGACGCCGTCGAGCGGCTCACCCGCCTGGTGCGGCCCGAGAGCCTGCTCGCCGCGACCCGGGTGGCACCGCTCGCCGTCGACCGGCACGGACTCACCCTGCGCATCGAACGCGCCCGCTCCCACGGCGACGTACGACTGCCCTTCCACACCCCCGCCGACGACGTCACCCAGCTCACCGAGCGCGTGCACGCCCTGCTCGCCCAGGCCAGTGCCGCCGCCTGCCCCAGGGCGCTACAGCGGCAGCGCGCAGACGGCGACGGGTGACGCGAACGGCTCACCGGTCGGCCGCAGTCGGCCGCTGTCCGCGTCGACGTGGAAGACGGTCACCGTGCCCGAGCGCTGGTTCGCCGCGAACAGCAGCCGGCCGTCGGGCGAGAACGCGATCTGCCGGGGGAAGTCCCCGCCCGCCGGCACGGTGCCGAGCAGCCGCAGCCGGGCCCCGCCGTCCTCGACGGCGTACCGCGCGAGGCTGTTGTCTCCCCGGTTGGCGAGGAACGCGTACCGGCCGTTCGCCGTCACCAGCACCTGCGCCGGATAGTTGGTGCCGCCGCCGGACCCCGTCGACTGCGGCTCGCCGATCGTCAGGCGCCCGCTTCCCGGGTCGTACGCGCACACGGCCACGGTGTTGTCCACCTCGTTGGCCAGGTAGGCGTACCGGCCGCCCGGGTGGAAGGTCAGGTGGCGCGGCCCCGCGCCGGGCCGGGTGCGCGCCCGCGCCACCTCCGTGAGCGTGCCCCTCACCTGGTCCAGGCGGTAGGTGTAGACCGTGTCGGTGCCCAGGTCCACGGCGAGGACGTGCCCGCCGTCCGGACTGGTGAGGAACTGGTGGGCGTGCGGCCCCTGCTGGCCGGGGCCGGGCGGCGGAGAGCTGTGCGTGACCAGGGCGGTGCGCTCACCCAGCGCGCCGGAGGCGCCGATCGGGTGCACGGCGACGCTGCCCGAACCGTAGTTCGCGCTGAGCAGCCAGCGCCCGGAGGGATGCACCGACAGATGGCACGGGCCCGCGCCGCCGGTGCTCCGGGTGCCGAGGACGCGCCGGTCCGCGAGGCGCACGGCCGTCACCCCGCCGTCCTCCCGCTCGTCCACCGCGTACAGCGTGCGGCCGTCCGGGTACACGGCGAGATACGACGGGTCGGGGACCCCGGTGAGCGTGCCCGCCCCGGTGATCCGGCCCGACTCCGGGTCGTACGACGCCAGGCCGATGCCGGTGCCGCCGCCCTCGACGGAGGTGTAGGTGCCCACGTACAGCGGGCGCGGCCCGGACGGCTTCCGGGGCGGCGGGGCGGCCTCCGGCTTGTCCCGCCCGGCCGGCGGGGCCACCGGCGGGGCCGCCGGGGACGGCACCATCACGACCGCCGCCGTACCGGCCACGGCGCCGACGAACCGGCGTCTGGTCCAGCCCCCCTGCCCCCGCTCCGGGTCCCGGTCCCGCCGGGGGCGGGAGGATGCTCCTCCCGCCGTCTGTGCCTGCGTACCCATGCCGCTACCCCAGGTCGTCGGTCGTCCCCTTCGTGACAGCCACCTTGGCCCGCGCACGTCGCCGGGGGCAAGCCGGCCGGCAGCCGTCACGCGGTGCGCGACGCCGGCGCTGCCTACCAGTCCCCGTCCGCCACCGGCTTGCCCGGCACGTCCTTCAGGGGGGTCACCTGGCCGGGGGACGGCGCCTGCCACGGCTCCAGGTCGTCCCCGAGCCACTCGCCGACCGGCTCGACCGCCTCCAGGGCGCCCGTGGGCGCGAGGCCCTCGGCGTCCGCGTCGTAGTAGTCGTACCAGGGCAGGCCCGCCCGGGTGTACGCCGCCCGGTCCACCGGTGACGGCGGCGGTGTCTCGCCGGTGATCCGGCGCCATTCCGGGGGTGTGACCAGGTGCACGAACACCCGCCCCGCGGGCTGCTCGGACCAGTCGCCCAGCGGCCGGTCGTCCCGGTACACCTCCTGCCGCATCGAGCCGCCGACGCCGAGGCCCATGGCCGTGGCGCGGGGCGGGGGAGCGGCGCCCGGGGCGGGCGGGCCGCCGAAGGCCATGGGGGGCGGGGACGGCGGTGATCCAGGGGGCCCGCCCGGGGCCGGGGCGGACATGGGCAGGGCCGCACCGTAACCGCCGCGCGCGCCGGCCAGGCGCCGCTGCCGTTCCCGCTCCTGGCGCCGCCACCCGGCGAGAGCGTCCTCCTTCAGCGGGAACGACTGGAGCTGGACGCCGCCCCACACCTCCTCGCCGGTGACCTGCCCCTCCACGGTCGCGCCCAGCCCCAGCGGGACGGCCACGAACTGGCGGACCGTGCCCTTGCCGGAGTTGATGCCGTCCAGCCAGGGCTGGCGGGGCAGCACCACGTAGTTCTGCGGACGCCGGGACAGCCGGTCGCACCAGGGCTCGCCGGAGACCGCGCACACCTTGCCCACACCGACCTGGAGCGCGGCCGGCTCCGGCGCGGCGAAGCTCAGCCACATCGCCTCGCGCAGGTACACCGGCAGCATGACGCCGCCGCGCGCCCGCATCCACTCGGGCACCCGGCCGGCGTGGTCGGCCACCCGCCGGACCGGGAACTCGCCCAGCCCCGGCGGCAGCGGATGCGTACCGCTCTCGGGCAGGCGCAGCGTGCGGACGAACCGCACCGCCACCCCGCCGGGCAACCGCAGCGTGTTGCCGTCGATCCGCACTCCGTCAGCGGTCATCCGTGCGCTCCGTCTCCTCCGGCGCCGTCACCGGCCGGCCGGACACCCCGTCTCCTGCGACGCCGTACACCCCCGCGCTCGGCCGCGGCGCCGGACCGCCCCCGCGGCCTCCTCACCGATCACGCGCACCGAACCCCGCGCGGTTCCGCCACAGCTCCTCCTGGACCCCGAGGCGGTCGCGCAGCCAGGCGATCCGGGGCAGCTTGGCCCGGTGCCCGCGCGAGACCCGGTCCAGCTCCTCCAGCAGGCGGCGGGTGCGGTGCTCGGTGTTCAGCTCGTCGATGATCCTGGTCGTCTCGGTCAGGACGGCCCCGAGCAGCTGCCAGTGCGCCCAGTCCTTGCGGATCTCCTCCTGGAGCAGCTCGGCCAGCCGGTCCCGGGTGCCGGCCGCCGTGTGCAGCTCGGCCGACAGCCGTGCCTCCGCCGACTCGGCGTTCTCGCTCAGATGGGTCGTCACCAGCACCGCGAAGCTGACCACCGCGTCGGCGATCTCCGACAGCAGCTGCTCCACGGTCGCCCCCACCCGGGGCGGGAACAGTTCCTGCGACCCACGGGCCTTCGCCAGGTCCGTGAACGAGCGGGCCAACACCCGGAGCACCACCGTACAGATCTCCAGGGTGTCCAGGCCCGTGCGCAGCACGACCCGGTGCAGCAGCCCCTCCTTCACGCGTGGATTGAGCCGCAGACTGTCCTCCGCCTGCCGCAGTGCCGCGTCCACCCGCACGATGTCGTGGTCGAGCCGGCGCGCCTCGTGCAGCCGCTCGGCCGCCCGCTCCCAGGGGATCCGGCCCCCGGCCTCCTCGCCCATCCGGAGCATCAGCTGGCGCACCCGGCGGGCCAGGTCCTCGATGGACCGGCCGGCCTCGTCCACCCACACCGGGGGTGGCAGCAGCAGGTTGCAGGCGGTGCCGACGACCGCGCCGATCAGCGTCTCGACGATCCGCGCCCAGGCGGTGAACCCGACCGTGGTGACCCCGAGCACCAGCATGGCGCTGATCGCCACCTCGGCCACGTACTCGTCGACGCGGACCAGGTGGCCCACGGCCAGCGCGGCGACGATCAGCAGGGCCAGGCTCCACCAGGTCAGGCCCACCAGCACGCTGAAGGCGATGGCGACCAGGACGCCGGCGACCACCGAGTTGACCCGGCGGATGCCGTTGGTGAGCGTGGCGTAGAAGGTCACCTGCACGACCAGCAGCGCGGTCAGCGGCGCGGTGAGCGGGGCCGGCTCGGGGCTCAGCCGGAGGGCGATGACGTAGGCGATGGTCGCGGCCGTGGCCGACCGCAGTGTCTGGACGACCACCGGCTCCCGACGGCGCTTCGCCAGTCGCAGTAGTCCCGTGGTCAACTTTCGTTCGCGCATCCCTTGGCCTGTTCCCGTTCATCGGGTGCGTCGAACGTAGCTGTTTGCGGACTGGTTCCGCCTGATGTGCGCCAGGACGTTTACGCGTACAGCTTGTCGATGAAGGCGGCCAGATTGCCCGTCGTGCGCGCGATCTGCTCCTCCAGCGTCAGGCTCTCCTCGAACCGGGCGCCGGACTCGGGGATCTTCCTTCCGCGCACGTACAGGGAGCAGGCCAGGTCGGTGCACATGTACAGCCCGACCGAGTTGCCCTCACGGCCGGCCGCCCCCGCCTTCCGCGCGGTCATCAGCGACACCCCGCCGCCGGGATGCGTGGTCAGGCACACCGAACACATGCTCCGGTGCAGGAAGCCGCGCTGCGAGGGCGGGAAACGCAGGGCCACGCCGACGAGCCGGTCGTCCCGCTCCATGACCAGATAGCTGCGGTCGGGAGCGCCCGGATCGCGCCAGCCGAGGAAGTCCAGCTGGTCCCAGGGGCGGTCACCGAGATCGCGTGGGACGGCCAGGCGCTTGGCCTCGCCCTTGGAGCAGTTGATAAACGAGTTGCGGATGTCCTGCTCGGTGAGCGATCTCATTGAGGGTCCCTTCCAGTGTTCCGGTGTTCCGGTCGCACGGTCGCAACCTAGAACCTCTAGGCTGACGGCTATCCTATTTAGTTACAGGGGGGTAGGCCAATGGATTTCCGGTGGAGGCCGCCCGGGCTGCCACGGCGTGCCCGGCGAGCGCTGGACCACGTCACCGGCACCGCGTCCGGTCCGCCGCTCGACCCGGACCTGCGGATCACGCTCAACTTCCACCCCGACCGGGCCTCGGGCGGACTGCCGATCCTGGAGTCGCTGGCCCGGGACGGCGCGTACCACTCGCAGTTCGTCACCGGCACCAGCAACGGCGGGCTCACCGCCCACCCGGGCGGCGACCGCACGCGCTGGGAGAGCCGGATGTTCGGCGGCGCCTACGACGACGCCGGCCCGGCCGAGCGCCCGGTGTACGGCGCGCTCGACTTCCGCCGCCAGGTGGTCGGCGCGGCCCCCCGCTTCGGCTCCTCGCACCTCAGGCTCCGCGGAGCGGTCCTGGCCCGGGCCACCTTCTGCTACCCGGACAGCTCCACCGGGCCCGGCGACTTCGGCGTGACCGGCGCCATGCCGCTGATCGCCCTCGCCGAGGCCGACCGGCAGGACGCCCTCAACGACTACGTCGAGGCTCATGTGCACGGGGGTGTGCTGCTCGAACGGGACGTGGAGGCGCTGGTCCTGGACGCGAGCTACCGGGGCACACCGGTGGAGACGGCCGCCCGGCGCCTGCCCTTCCCGCTCGCCTGGCACCCCGGCTACCGCCTCACCGTCACCGAGCTGCGCCGGCACGCCGACTACCGCGGCCCGGAGTACGCCGACCTCGGCGCGCGCATCGCCGAGCGGGGCCTCATCACCCCCCGCGTCATCGGGGACGCGGCCCGCAGCGGCCGGTACGACCTCCAGTCCCTCAAGATGGTCTGGCACACCCTGGCCCGCTTCGGCTCCCCGGAGGGCGCGGGAACGGCGAGAACGCCCCCGCCGGAGCGCAGCCGCTGAGGTTCGGGGGGAGGAGGGGGCTGCGGCCGGGGGTTCGGCGGGTGCGGGCGCTGCCGCTGGGGCTTTGCGGGTGTCGCTGCGGGGAGCGTGCCGCTTGCCGTGGCCGGTGCGGGTGCTGTCGCCGGGGGCTTTGGCGGATGCCGTCGTGCGGAGGCCCCCGCTTAGGCTTCGGCGGGTGCTGCGATGGAGAGCATGCCGCTTGCTGTTGACCGTACGCCGACTGCTCACTCACCACGTCGAGTTGCACGAGCGGCCGACCAGCCGCCAGGCGGACCTCCTCGCCGCCGCCAACCCGTGCCCGCCCGAGCGCGCCGCCCTCGCCGCCCTGCCCGGCGACGACCCGCGCACCCTGGTGGAACTGGCCGAGGACCACCCCGCCCTGCGCGGCGCCCTGGACTGGCCGCTCCTGCTCGACCTGCTGCCCCCGCTGCGGCCCGTGTTCAGCGCCGCGCCCGAGGACGGCGCCGCCCTCGTCCAGCACCGCATCGCCGCCGAGGCCGGTGAAGTCCGGGAACTGCTGGGCGACGGCGCCCGGATGGCTCCCGGCGTCCGCGCGGCCTTCCGTACCCTGTACCGGGAGCGGACCCCCGGCACCTACGAGGCCGCATCTGAGCCGCCGGGGGAGGGGTGCGGGGTTGCGGGACACGGAGGAACCAGCCCGGCCGGGAGGGGGTGCGCCCGCCCGGCGGCACCCGCAACACCGTCGCCTTCGGCCGCTCCAAGCGGCTGCGGCTCGCGCTGTGCCGCGCCTGTCCCCACCCGATCACGCTGGTCGAGACGGTCCCCCGCGCCGGAACGTGCCGCTGCACTGGACGAGATCAAACGTCTCCGCCTTAGCTCATAGCGTGAACTAAGGGTTGGGGAAATGTCGCGCCCCGGCTGTCCGAAGGGGTATGTTGCAGGTCGGGCAGGGTTCGTGAAGGGAGCCACATGGCGGCACGCAACGGGCGCACGGTACGCGACCTGAGACGAGGCAACCGGACGGCGGTGCTCCAGAGGCTGTACTTCGACGGCCCGCTCAGCCGGTTCGAGCTGGGCCCGGCCACCGGACTCAGCTCCGGCTCGGTCAGCAACGTGGTCGCGGACCTGATCGCCGACGGACTGGTCGAGGAGGCCGGCAGCGTCGACTCCGACGGCGGCCGGCCACGCACGCTGCTGCGCGTCGCCCCGCACAGCGGCCAGATGATCGGCGTGGACGTCGGCGAGACCCGCGTCCGGGTCGAGCTGTTCGACCTGGCCCTCACCGAACTCGCCCGCGTCGAACGCCCGTTGACCCCCCAGGGCTACGACGTCGACGTCATCACCGGCCACATCCGCGACGGCGTCGCCGAGGTCCTCACCGCCGAACAGGCCGTCCCCGACCGGCTGCTCGGGGTCGGCGTCGGCGTCCCCGGGATCGTGGAGCACACCCCGGACCGGGGCGCCGTGGTGCACGGGCAGACCATCGGCTGGGACGCCGTCCCGCTGGAGCAACTGCTCCGCTCGGCCTCCGGGCTCCCCGACGGGGTGCCGTACTTCATCGACAACGGGGCCAAGACGCTCGGCCAGGCAGAGATGTGGTTCGGCGCGGGACGCGGCGCCCGCAACGCCGTCGTCGTGCTCTTCGGCTCCGGCGTCGGCGCCTGCCTGGTCACCCCCGAGGTCGAGCACGGGCGGGCCGTGGAGTGGGGCCACCTGACGGTACGGGTGCGCGGGCGCCGCTGCCGCTGCGGTGCGCCCGGCTGCCTGGAGGCCTACGCGGGCGCCGAGTCGCTGCTCGCCCGCTGGCGCGAGGAGGGCGGCCGGCCGCCCGAGGACACCGACGAGGAGACCGCGCTCACCGCGATGCTCGCCGCCGCGTACCCGTCCGAGGGCGGTACCGCCGACCCGGTCGCGCTGGCCGTCCTGGAGGAGACCGCCGAGTACCTCGGCGCCGGCCTGTCCGATCTGATCAACCTCTTCCAGCCCGAGCGGATCCTCATCGGCGGCTGGGCCGGGCTCCAGCTCGGCACGCGGTTCCTGCCCGCCGTACGCCGGCACGCCGCCACGTACGCGCTGCGGCACCCGGCCGACAAGGTGACGATCGACCTCGGCCGGCTCGGCCCGGACGCGGTCACCGTCGGCGCCGCGATCCTGCCGCTCGCCGACTTCTTCGCCAGCGGCGGCCGCCGTCCCGAACCGGCCGCCGAGGACCGCCTGCCCGCCTGGCGAACCGCCCTTCAGGAACGCGCCCCGCACTGAGAGGCGGCCGGCGGTGACCCTGGACGCCTCGGCACCGGGCCGGCGTCCACCGGATCTCCTCCCTCTGTGCCGTGTCCGGCCGGGACGCGCCTCGGGTGGACCGTTGGCCGGCGGTTCCCGGGCCGGCAACTGACGCGTTAGGGGCGCCGCTCCGGGCATCGGGCGCCCTGCGGTCAGTCCGACGGCTCCTGCGGCGTCGGCTGCTCCGACTGTGCCGTGTCCGGCCGGGACTCGACCCGGGGGCCGGTGCCGGCCTCGTCCGTGTCCGGGACGACGTCCTGGTCCGCCTCCTCGCCGGCCGCGCGCCTCGTGGACACGTCCCAGGGGTCGTCCTCGGGCCGGGCCTGCTGGTCGGGCATGTCCCGGGGCACCGGCCGCTGCTCCGCCCCGGACCCGGGTTTGCGCACCGTCATGGTCTTCTCCGCTCCTCGTCGGCTCGTTCGGTGCTCCCCACGCGCTCAGCCGACCTTGCGCCCGCGCATCGGCTCGGTCTCCATCCCGCCGCCCTTGCGCAGGCCGTCCAGGAACTCCTGGATCACCTCGGTCGCCGTGTGCCGGGGCTCCCAGCCCAGCTCGGCGCGCGCCCGCGCGCAGTCCATCAGCGGCAGCCGCAGCACGGCGTCGAAAAGGTGCGGCGAGGCGGGCAGCAGGTGCAGCCCCCAGGCGGCGGCGATGGCCGTGCGGGCCGCCGTACGCGGCAGCCGTACCGCCCGGGAACCGAGCAGCTCGGCGAGCACCCCGGCGTCCAGCGCGGGATCGGCGGCCAGGTTGAAGGCGCCCCGGGCGCTGTCCGAGCGCACCGCGAGCCGGTAGGCCTCGGCGGCGTCGTCCGTGTGCAGCGCCTGGACCCGCAGACCGGGGATGTCCGGCAGGAACGGCAGCAGGTCCGGCCGGGCCAGCGAACCGGGCAGGAACCGCCCGCCGAAGATCCGCCGCTGCTCGCTCGCCGACTCCCACTTGAACAGGAACGCCGGGCGCATCCGGACCACCCGCACCTCGGGGTGGTCGCGCTCGAACACGTCCAGCGTGCGCTCCAGGTAGGCCTTCTCCCGGCAGTACGCGGCGTCCGGCCAGCCGTGCGTCGGCCAGGACTCGTCCACCGGGCAGTCCTTCGGGCCCGGCGAGTACGCCCCGACGGAGGAGGCGTGCACCAGCACCGGTACCCGGGCCGCGGCGACCGCCTCGAACACCCGGATGCTGCCGAGCACGTTGGTCCGCCAGGTGGTGGCCGGATCGTGTGTCGGCTGGAAGGCCCAGGCCAGATGGATCACGGCGTCGGCACCCTCGAACCGCTCGGCGAGGTTCGCCTGGTCCCCGGCGATGTCGACGGCGGACCACTCGGTCTTCGGCGGCGACCACTGGGGCGTCCGCCGGGCCAGCCCGCGCACGGACTTGATGTCCGGGTCCTCGGAGAGCAGGCGCACCACGCTGGTCCCGACATTGCCGGTGGCGCCCGTCACGACGACCCTGCTGCCCGCTGAGCTGCTCACCTTCGGCTCCTCTCGTCGGCGCGGCGGAGGCTGCGACGAGCGGCCGGGTACCCGGCCGCCGCGTCCGCACACGCGGCACGGGGGGCATGAGGAAGCCCCGGCCGTGACGGGGGAATCACGACCGGGGCGGTCAGGTGGTGGGGGCGGATGGCGGTCGCCTCTCGGCGAGACGCTCCACAGGGCTTCAGCCGAACGATCGTCCCTGTGGGCAAAAGGTGAGGCCCGGGGACACTGTCCCATCCGCACCCACGGTTTGTTCAACGGGCAACCACACTCGGGTGTTCCGGCCCCCCACGTGACGTGTGTCACCCGGGGGACGGCGGGGGACGGCTCACTCCAGCGGGCTCCCGGCCAGCCGCGCCAGCAGGTCCGCGGGGTCCGCGTACACCGCCTCCGCCCCCGCCTCCTCCAGGTCGGCCCGGGGAATCCCGCCGCACAGCACGCCCAGACAGCGCACCCCGGCCTTGCTGCCCGCCCGCATGTCCCACACGGTGTCCCCGACGAACACCGCCCGCGAGGCCGGCACCCCGGCCAGCTCCAGCGCGTGCTGCACGGCCTCCGGGTTGGGTTTGCCCTCCTGGACGTCGTCCGCGCTCGCCGTGGCCGTGATGGCGTCGTCCGCGCCGATCGCCCGGCGCAGCGCACCCAGCTCCGCGCCGCTCGCCGACGTGGCGAGGACGACCGTCCAGCCGTCCCCGTGCAGCCGCCGCAGCAGCTCGCCGGCCCCCGGCAGGGCGGGGAGCCGGTCGAAGTACTGGCCGTACAGCGCCGTGTGCGCGGCGCTCAGTTCCGCGTCCTGGTCCCGGTCCCGGTCGTCGCCGAGGAGATGGGCGACGAGGTCGGTGGAACCGAGGCCGACGGCCCGGTGCACGGCGTGCATGGGCACCTCGTGGCCCGCCTGCCGGAACGCCTCCCACCAGGTCACGACGTGCAGGTGATTGGTGTCGACAAGCGTCCCGTCGACGTCGAACACGGCGGCGCGGTCCATTCCAGGTCCTCTCCGTCAGCCCCGGGTCCTGCCTGCCGGCCCCGGGTCCTCGCTGTCAGCTCTGGGAGCGGGTACCACGCCCGAAACCCGCCACGCGTGCCGGCAGCCGTCCCTCGCGCGTCCAGCCCAGCAGCTCGTCGGCCGACCAGGTGGTCACCACCCGCTCGGGCGGCACCCCGCACTCCTCGGCGCGGGCGCAGCCGAGGATCTGCCAGTCCAGCTGGCCGGGCGCGTGCGCGTCGGTGTCCACCGAGAACAGCACCCCCGCCTCGACCGCCCGGCGCAGCAGCCGCCGGGGCGGGTCCAGCCGTTCCGGGCGGCTGTTGATCTCCACGGCGGTCCCCGACTCGGCGCACGCGGCGAACACCTCGTCCGCGTCGAACTGCGACTCGGGCCGTCCCCGGCCCGTGACCAGACGCCCGGTGCAGTGCCCGAGGACGTCGGCGTGCGGATCGCGCACGGCGGCGACCATCCGCCGGGTCATGGACCGGGCGTCCATCCGCAGCTTGGAGTGGACCGACACCACGACCACGTCCAGCCGCTCCAGCAGCTCCGGTTCCTGGTCCAGCGAGCCGTCGTCCAGGATGTCGCACTCGATGCCGGTCAGCAGCCGGAACGGCGCCCAGCGCGCGTTCAGCTCCGCGACCACCGCCAGCTGCTCGCGCAGCCGCTCGGGCGAGAGCCCGCGGGCCACGGTCAGCCGCGGCGAGTGGTCGGTGAGCACGGTCCACTCGTGCCCCAGCCCGGCCGCCGCCCGCCCCATCTCCTCGATCGGGCTGCCGCCGTCGGACCAGTCCGAGTGCGTGTGGCAGTCCCCGCGGATCAGCGCCCGCAGCCCGGCCCCCGGACCCTCGGCGCCGGCCGGCTCCCCGGCCTCCTCCTCCAGCTTGCGCAGGTACCCGGGCACCTCACCGCCCAGCGCCTCCCGCACCACCTGCGCGGTCTTCGGCCCGACCCCCTTCAGCGACTCCAGCGTCCCGGCGGCCGCCCGCTCGGCCACCTCGCCCTCGGGCAGCGCGCCCAGCGTCCGGGCGGCGGTGCGGAAGGCCCGTACCCGGTAGGTGGGCGCGAGCGCCCGCTCCAGGAGGAACGCGATCCGGTCGAGGGCGGCGACGGGGTCCATGAGAACCAAGGGTGCACCAGGCGCCCGGGAGCGGCGCGGGGAACCGCGCGCCCGGCCGCGGGCCGCCCGCGGGCCCATGCCGTCCCGGCGGTGGCGGGGCCGTTTGTGCCCACCGCCCCCGGGTACTGCGTGACCGTCCACGTGACCCACCGTGAGGAGGCTCGTCATGTCCGTACCGGATGCGCAGCGAACGGCCGTGGTGACCGGCGCGGACAGCGGCATCGGCCGGGCCACCGCCGTACGGCTGGCCGAGGCGGGCCTGGACGTCGGCATCACCTGGCACACGGACGAGAAGGGCGCCGAGCAGACGGCGCGGGAGGTCCGCGCGCACGGCCGCCGCGCCGCCGTGGGCCGGCTGGACCTGACCAGGCCGCCCGAGGCCGCCGACGCCGTGGACGAGCTGTGCGAGGAGCTCGGCCGGATCGACGTGCTCGTCAACAACGCCGGCACCGGCACGATGACCCCCTACCTCGACCTGACGCTCGCGGATGTGCGCCAGGTCCTGGACGTCGACCTCGTCGGCCCCTTCCTGCTCGGGCAGCGGGCCGCGCGGCGGATGATCCGGCAGGGCGACGGCGGCCGGATCGTGAACGTCACCTCCGTGCACGAGCACCAGCCGCGGGTCGGCGCGGCCCCGTACTGCGCGGCCAAGGGCGGGCTGGGCCTGCTCACCCAGGTGATGGCCCTGGAGCTGGCCGAGTACGGCATCACCGTGAACGCGGTCGCGCCGGGGGAGATCGCCACCCCGATGACCGGCCAGGAGGACACCGACGTGCGCGCCGAGCGCCGTCCCGGCGTGCCGCTCGGCCGGCCCGGCGACGCGCGCGAGGTCGCCGCCGTGATCGCGTTCCTCGCGAGCCCGGACGCCTCCTACGTCACCGGCGCCTCATGGAGCGTCGACGGCGGCATGCTGCGCATGGGACCGCAGGCCGGGTCCCATCTGACCAGCGACGACTGGCGGCGGCCCTGAGGAGGCGGGGACGACGCGACGAGAGCGGGGGGAGAGCGCGGTGAGGCTGCGAACCAGTTCGTCCGACGGCCCCGGCTACCGGCGCGTCCGCTGCGGCCGGGGCTTCCGCTACCTCGACAGCGCCGGCGAGCGGCTGACCGATCCCGGGCAACTCGCCCGCATCCGCGCCCTGACCATCCCGCCCGCCTGGCGCGACGTGTGGATATGCCCCTGGCCCAACGGCCACCTCCAGGCCGTCGGCACCGACGACGCCGGGCGCCGGCAGTACCTGTACCACGAGCGGTTCCGGGCCGAGCAGGACAAGGCCAAGCACGAGCACGTGCGGCTGGTGGCGCGGGCCCTGCCCGAGCTGCGCGCCAAGGTGGCGCTGGACCTGGCCGGGCGCGGGCTGAGCCGGCCGAGGGTCACCGCCTGCGCGGTCCGCCTGCTCGACCTCGGCTTCTTCCGCATCGGCAGCGACCGGCACACCCGCACCAGCGAGACCTACGGCCTGACGACCATGCTCCGCGAGCACGTCAGCTGCGCACGCGGCGAGATCACCTTCGGCTACCCGGCCAAGGGCGGTACCGAGATGGTCCGCGCCCTCGTCGACGACCAGGTGCACGCGGTCGCCCGGTCCCTGCTGCGCCGGCCGCGCGGCGGCGACCGCTTCCTCGCCTACTGGGACCGCGGCGCCTGGCACGACCTGCACGGCGACGACCTCAACGAGGCCCTGCGCCGGCTGTCCGGCACCGACGTCACCGCCAAGGACTTCCGCACCTGGCACGCCACCGTGCTGGCCGCCGTGGCGGTCTCCGTGACCACGCCGGGCGCCCGGGCGACCGAGGCCGCCCGGCGCCGGCAGATCGCCCGGGCGGTGCGCGAGGTGAGCCACTACCTGGGGAACACGCCCGCGGTGTGCCGGGCGTCGTACATCGACCCGAAGGTCTTCGAGCTGTTCGAGCGGGGCGTGACCGTCGCCCCCGTGCTCACCCGGCTGGGCGAACACGGGGAGTTCGGGCGTCCGGCCACGCAGGGAGCCGTCGAGGCGGCCGTACTGGATCTCCTCGCGGGCTCCGGTGGACGACCCGTCGGCGCGGGTTGCGTTCTACCCTCGATTGCATGACCGAACAAGCAGCTCCCTACATCTCCCGCCCGCGGATCCTGGTCCTCGGTGTGTGCCCGGGCCGGCACGGCGAACCGCCCTTCCGGATCATGGAGATCGACGGTGAGGTGGTCGGTGAGGCCAGGACCATCACGGACGTGCTGGAGACGGCCGCCTCCTACGGCATCCCCATCCACGACCTGGACGACCCGGACGCGGTCCGCTGGGTGGGCGGCGACAAATACACCTGGACGCTGCACTGACCCGTCGGCGGGGCAGGCTCAGCCGACCGTCCACTTCTGGTTGGCGCCGCCCGTGCAGGTCCAGATCTGCAACCGGGTCCCGTTGGCCGAGTTGTTCCCGGTCACGTCCAGGCACTTGTTCGCCTGCGGGTTGACGATGTCGCGGGCCGCCGGGAGGGCCCACTTCTGGGCGGCGCTGCCGTTGCAGTCCCACAGCTGGACGGGCGTGCCGTCGGCGGTGCCGCCGCCGCTGACGTCCAGGCACTTGCCGAGCGCGCGGAGCGTGCCGTCCGAGCCCACCGTCCACGACTGGGCGGCCGTGCCGTTGCAGTCGTAGAGCTGCACCGGGGTGCCGTTCGCGGTGTTCGCGCCGGCTACGTCCACGCACTTGCCCGCCAGACCGCGGATCGGGACGTCGGCGGCGCTGTCGCTCGTCGTCACCGACACCGAGTCCACCACCAGCGTCTGCGGGAACTGCGTGGAGCCGTCGGGGTCGCCCGGCCAGTAGCCGCCGACCGCGAGGTTCAGGATCAGGAAGAACGGCTTGTTGAACACCCAGGTCTTCCCGCCCAGGTCGGCCGGGGTCCGCCGCTGGTAGACGTTGCCGTCCACCGACCAGGTGATCGAGTCGGGCGCCCAGTCGACGGCGAAGGTGTGGAAGGCGTCCGCGAAGGCCTGCCCGTTCGGCAGCGAGTAGGGGGCGCCTATGCCGCCCGAGCCGGAGTAGCCGGGGCCGTGGATGGTGCCGTGCACGGTGGAGGGTTCAAAGCCGACGTTCTCCATCACGTCGATCTCGCCGGAGTCCGGCCAGTTCACCGGCGTGCCGAGCATCCAGAACGCGGGCCACATGCCCTGGCCGCGCGGGATCTTCATCCGCGCCTCCACGTGGCCGTACTGGGCGTTGAACTTCCCGGCGGTGTTCAGCCGGGCCGAGGTGTACTGGCAGCTGCCGTACCAGCACTGGTAGCCGGCCGGGTTCTCCTTGCGGGCCGTGATCACCAGGTGGCCCTGGCCGTCCAGGGCCGCGTTCTTCGTGCCCGAGGTGTAGTACTGCCGCTCGTGGTTGTTGACGTTGTCGCCGGTCTCCAGCGTCCACTTCGAGGAGTCGACCGCGGCGCCCGCGGGCCCGTCGAAGGTGTCGGAGAAGGTGGTGACGGCCGCCGCCGCGGGGGCGGTGGTGCCGGCCTGGGCCGGGCCGACGGCGGCGGAGCCGATCAGTGCCGCGGACAGGGCGGCGAGGAGACATCTGCGGAGCAGGCGTGGGGAGGCCATGGCTCTCCGTTCATGTGGGGGCGTGAGCGGTGCGCCTCTTGATTTAAGGAGTGAGATAAGGGCCCGTCAATACTCTGGTACGGACCTGCTGCTGACGGCTCGCCACCCACCCGGCACCTGCCCTCCGCCGACGCTCAGCCGGCGGAAGGCTCGCGCACGCGCCGGTGCACGCCCCGGCCCAGCCGCCGCCCCAGCAGCAGCCAGCCCAGCAGCGCCCCGGTCGTGTTGAGGATGACGTCGTCGATGTCGAAGGCCCGCCCGGTGACCAGCGCCCCCTGGACCAGCTCCACCATCAGCATCACGAGGGCCGTCAGCCCGAGCACCTGGAGCACGCCCCGGGCACGCGGCGCGAGGACCGGCACCAGCACCCCGAACGGCACGCCGAGCAGCACGTTTCCGCCCAGCTGCCGGAGCGCGTCCCGCATCGACGCATCCTCCAGGTAGGCCCTGAGCGAGCGGCCCGGGTGCAGGTTGCTGTGCGTCAGCGGCACCGACGCGGGCGACGGCTGGAGCGTGATGCGGGCCAGGGCGACGGCGAACGCGACCATGCACGCGAAGGCGATGAGGATCGCCAGCAGCCGGGCGGGCAGCGGCCACACGTGCCGGGGGCGGCCCTCCGCGGCCGGCTGCCGGTCGGGGGCAAATCCGGGGCGCGGCCTGCCGGCCGGCCACCACCTCCGGGCGGAGCGGGGACGGACCTCGTCGGCCGGCTGCTGCTCCCGGGCGGGGCGGACCTCCTCGGCCGGCTGCTGTTTCCGGGGGGCGCGCAGGATGCCCGGCAGGCGCTGCACGGTACGGGCCATGTGGTCCTCCACTCGTCATCTTCCGCGTCGTGAACGTCGGTTACCCGCGTCGCGGCCCGGGATTCCCGCCGCCCGGCCCCTCCCAGGGTTTCCGTTCACGCCTGAGGGGCGCTCCGGGCGCGGAACCGCGTGCCGCCGCTCCCGCCCGGCTCCGGTGGTGCTTGGATGCCCCCAGCGGCATTACGGACACATCGCCGCACATCCGAGCAGGGCGGACCGAGGAGGTGCCGCATGACCCGTCGTACGGCAGCCCGCGCCATTCTCCTTGCCGCCGGTGAACTCCTCGCCTGGTGGGCGGCGCTCGCACTGCTGTGGCTGGTGCTGATCAGCACGGTCGACACCCTGGAACGGATCGTCGGCGCGAGCTGCGCCGTCGTGGGCGCGGTCCTCGCCCGGGCCGGGCGGCGGGCGGTGACGTGGTGGTGAACGGCTGGATCCTCGCGGCGACCGTCGAGCTGGGCGGGGGAGGCGCGGCCGCCCTGTGGGGCGTGACCACCGGCCCGCCGGCCCGCCGGGTCGTCGCCCAGAACATGACCACCTCCGCCGTCTGCCCGGCCCTGCTGCTCCTCGCCCAGGGCTACGGCCGCCCCTCCTACCTCGACCTCGCCCTGCTGCTGGCCCTGCTCGGCCCGGTCGGCACCCTCGTCTTCGCCCGGCTGCTCGCCGACGACCTGGCCGGGCAACGGCCGA
Source organism: Streptomyces sp. NPDC047841 (assembly GCF_040704085.1). Taxonomy (NCBI): domain Bacteria; kingdom Bacillati; phylum Actinomycetota; class Actinomycetes; order Kitasatosporales; family Streptomycetaceae; genus Streptomyces; species Streptomyces sp. NPDC047841. The sequence continues at coordinate 126,953 of NZ_JBEYRP010000003.1, read as the reverse complement.
GCGCGTGGCCGCTGACCTGGGCGGCGGCGGGCCTGGGCGCGGCGGTCGTGCTCGCCCTGTGCGTGGCCGGCACGCCGGGCCGGGCGACGGTGAAGCTCCTGGTGATCGGCGCCCTGCTGATCAGCGGCAACCTGATCGCCTCCCGCGCCCTGGCGGGCGGATTCCAGGGGGTGCGGGGTGGCTGACGGGACGCCGGGTGCGGCCGGTGGCCGGTACGCCCCGTGCGACGGGCGCGCGCCGGCCCGTACGGAGAAGGCGGGTGCCGCGTGTCCGACGCACTGATCGTCGTCGCCCTGCTGCTCGTGGCGGGTTCCGCCACCGCGGCCGTGGCCCAGCGCGACCCCGCCCGCCAGGCGCTCGTGCTGTCCTACCTCGGCGTGCTGCTGGCCGCGCTGTTCACCGTGCTCCAGGCCCCGGACGTCGGCCTGTCCCAGCTCGCCGTCGGCTCCGTCCTCACCCCGCTGCTGATCATGCTGTCGGTGCGCAAGGTCAGACGCCGGGGCCGCTCGAAGGAGGGCGCCGAGTGAACCGGCTGCGGCTGTGGCTGCTGGCCGTCGGCGGCACGGGCCTGGCGGCCCTGCTCACCGCCGCCTGCCTCGGACTGCCCGGCTTCGGCGGGTCCCGCCACCCGTACGGCGACCGCGCCCTCCACGCCTCCCTCTCCCGGCACACCGCCAACACCATCGCCTCCGTCAACTTCGACCAGCGGGCCTACGACACCCTCGGCGAGATGAGCATCCTGTTCGCCGCCGTCCTCGGCTGCGTGGTGCTGCTGCGCGAGGCCCGCGACGAGCACCGGGCGCGGCCCGAACCCACCGAGGTGGCCCGTCCGGTCCGCCGCTACGCCCTGCTCGTGCTGCCCGTCGCCCTGGTCACCGGCCTGTACGTCATCGCCCACGGCCAGCTCAGTCCCGGCGGCGGCTTCCAGGGCGGGGTCGTCGCCGCGACCGCCCTGCACCTGCTCTACCTCGGCGCCGACTACCACGCGCTGGAACGCGTCCGCCCGCTCGGCGTCTACGAGACCACCGACGCGCTCGCCGTCTCCTCCTACCTCGTGCTCGGCGCCGCCGGAGTCCTGGCCGGCACCGCGTTCCTGGCCAACACCCTGCTGCCGTACGGCACGTTCAACACGCTGTCGTCCGGCGGCGCGGTACCCCTGCTGAACGCGGCCATCGGCATGGAGGTGGCGAGCGCGGTCGTCGTCCTGCTCGCCCACTTCCTGGACCAGGCCGTGGAGATCGAGGAAGAGCCCGGGAGGGGAACCCCGTGATGCACGTCCTTCCGTACCTGGTCGGCGCCTACGTCTTCCTGACGGGCTGCTACGGCCTCGCCACCAGCCGGAACCTCATCCACGCCGTCGGCTGCCTCGCGGTCTGCCAGTGCGCCACCTACGTCCTGCTGCTGGCGGTCGGCTACCGCGACGGCGGCACCGCGCCCGTCTTCTCCGACCTGAAGCCCGGCTCCCGGCCGGTGGTCGACCCGGTGGTGCAGGCGCTCACCCTCACCGACATCGTCGTCGGCGCCACCGTCACCGCGCTGCTGCTCGCCCTCGTCCTGCAGATCGCCAAACGGCACGGCACGGTCGACCCCGACGAACTGCGGGAGCTGCGCGGCTGATGCACCACCTGATCCCGCTGCTCGCCGCGGTCCCGCTGCTCGGCGCCGCCCTGCTCGTGGCCACGGGCCGCCGCCTGCCCCGGATCGCCGCCGAGATCACCGGATTCGTCTTCTCCGGCGGTACGGCCGCCCTCGCGCTCGTGCTGCTGCTGAACTCGTCCCCGCCGATGACCGAGTGGGTCGGTGGCTGGCTGCCCGTCGACGGCGAGAGCGTCGGCATCCTGGTGGTCGGGGACGGCCCGGCGCTCGGCATGGCGGCGCTGGCCTCACTGCTCACCCTGGCCGCGCTCGCCTACTCCTGGCGCTACTTCGACGAGCCCCCGCGCGACCGCACCGGCTCCTTCACCGCGCTGATGCTGGTCTTCCAGGGCGCCATGTGCGGCTTCGCCGTCGCCGGCGACCTGTTCAACGCGTTCGTGTTCTTCGAGCTGATGAGCGTGGTCGCCTACGCCCTGACCGGCTACCGCATCGACGAGGCCAAGGCGGTGCAGGGCGCCCTGGCCTTCGGGATCGTCAACTCCCTCGGCGGGTACGCGATGCTGACGGGCATCGCCCTGCTGTACGCCCGTACCGGCGAGCTGGCCATGGTGAAGATCGGCCGCGGGCTCGACGCCGCCGCCGGGCAGGGCGGCCCGGACGCGCTGGTCCTCGCCTCCTTCGTGCTGGTGCTGACCGGGCTGTTGGTGAAGGCGGCGGCCGTGCCGTTCCACTTCTGGCTCCCGGACGCGCACGCCGTCGCCCCCACCCCGGTCTGCATGCTCCTGTCCGGCGTCATGGTGGAACTCGGCGCCTACGGCGCGTGGCGGGTGTACGGCACCGTCTTCGCCGGACCCGGCGGCATCCCCGCCGCCGACCTGACCCGCGCCCTGGTCGCCCTCGGCACCCTCACGGCCGTGACCGGCGCCGTCATGTGCTGGTACCAGCGGCACGTCAAACGGCTCCTGGCCTGCTCCACCGTCGCCCACACCGGCCTGTTCCTCGTCGGCCTGGGCGTCCTCACCCCCGGGGGCGACGACGGGGCGGCCCTGTACCTCCTCGGCCACGCCGGCGTGAAGGCCGCGCTGTTCGCCTGCGCGGGCGTCCTGCTGGACCGGTTCGGCAGCGTCGACGAGCACGCGCTGCACGGCCGCGCCCGGGGACAACTGCGCGCCCCCGGCGTGATGTTCGCCGTCGGCGCCCTCGGCCTGGCCGGCCTGCCGCCGTTCGGTACGGCGCTGGGCAAGTCGATCACCGAGGAGGCGGTCGGCGGCCCGCTCACCGTGGTGTACGTGGCCGCTTCCGCGATCACCGCCGGCGCGGTCCTGCGGGTCACCGCCCGCGTCTTCCTGGGCCTCGGACCGCGCCCCCGGGACGCCGAGTTCGAGACCAGCGGCTCCGGCGAGGAACCCGAGACGTCCGGCCCGCTGCGCCGCGTCCCGGACACCATGACCACCGTGCCCGCCGTGCTGCTCGCCGCCGCCCTCGCCTCGGGGTGACCCCCGGCTTCGGGGCCCTGGTCGCCCGCTCCGTCAACGAGGCCGGCTCGGGCGGCGCGTACGCCCCGGCGCACTGGACCCTGACCGGCGTCCTGCTGGGCGTGGCCTCCACCGTGCTGGCCGTGGCCCTGGCCGGCCTCGCCGTCACCCGCCCGGGCTGGGTGGCCGCGCCCGGCTGGGCCACACCCCTCAGGCGCCTGCAGTCCGGGCACGTCGGCGACTACGTGGCCTGGCTGCTGGTGGGCGCGACCCTGCTGGGGGCGCTGGCCCTGCCGGGCATCCTGGGTTCCTGATCAGGTTCCGTACGTGACGCGCACCTCCGTGAAGCCGAGGGAGCGCAGCAGGCCCTGGAGCATACCGGTGGTGTTGTGCTCGGCCCGCGCGGTCAGCCCGCTGGTGCGCGCCGCGTCCCCGATGTGCCGGACGGCGAGTTTCTGCACGGCCTGCTCGCTGTTGGGGTTGTCGGAGAACAGGTCACCGAGCCGGTCCAGCAGCCCGCGCTGCTTGGACACGGCGTAGGAGTGGTCGGGGTCGAGGGCCGGTTTGCCGAGCCGCGCGTGCGGCAGCCGGATGGTTGCGGACGTACGGTCGTCATTGACCGTCACGTCCTTCTCGCCGACCCGGCCCAGGTCGACGTAGGCGTCCACGGTGCCCGCGCCGACGTACAGGGTGCGGGTGCCGCGGATCGCGTCGGGCAGGAACTTCGCGTCCTTGTCCAGGTCCACGACGACCTGGAAGTTGCCCGACGCGGCGTCGTAACGGCTCATGTCCTGGATGGACTTGAGCAGGGCCGGGCCGGAGCGGTCGTGGGTCTCGGTGCCGAACAGGTCCTTGATGCCGGGCAGTACGGCCAGCCGGATGCCGGCGAACAGTACGGCGAGCACCAGCACGAGCGCCGCCACGGCCTTCGCCCACCCCGGCAGGCGTCTCACGGAAGTCGTCATCGCGACGGTCCTCCTTCCTGTTGACCGCATGCCCGCCAACAGCCGGAGCAGACCGGCGCGTCGGCCGAATCGTGCGCATGACGTAGGCGCGGCGGTCAGCGCCGGGGCGACCGCGCCGGAGAGGCGAGGGCGGTGGACCGGCCGCCCGACGCCCCGGCCGGACTGGGCGGCCGGCGGCAGACCGGTGTCACAGCGAGCCGGACGCGGCCCCGGAGCGGGCCAGGGCCGCGTCCAGGCTCGGGTGTGCGGGCAGCAGCCGGGTCAGACCGGTGACCCGGAACACGCGCAGCGTCAACGGGTGCGTGCACACGAGGTGCAGCCGCCCGCCACGCTCCAGCACCCGGGCGCGCGCCCGGTACAGCAGCCGCAGCCCCGAGCAGTCGAAGAACTCCACGGGCCGCAGGTCGATCACGACCCGGGCCCCGGGCCGGTCGGTGGCCCGGTCGACGAACGGGGCGATCTCCGTCGCCGAGACGATGTCGATCTCACCCCGGAACTCCAGCACCGTGTGCCCGCGGTACGCGTACATGCCCAGTTGCCGGGGGAGAGGCACGGGTTCGTGTCGCACCTCGCCACCACCTCCCACCCGCGCCCGGACGTCGTTTCCCGATCGTCAAGTTACCCTCGATGGAAGGAATTTGAGCATGTTCGATTGACATATGTCTTCGAGTTTGCGGCGTCTCGGCGCGCCGCACCTCAGTCCACCAGCAGCACCAGCTTCCCCGTCGTGCGCCCGGTCTCGCCCAGCTCGTGCGCCTTCGCCGCGTCGGCCAGCGGGAACGTCCCGGCGATCGTCGCCTTCAGCCGGCCGGACTCCGCCAGCTCCGCGACCGCCCGCATCCCGGCCCGGTCGGCGTCGACCAGCATCCGCACCGCCCGCACCCCGAGCCGCTCGGCCTCTTCGTGGAACTCCGCGGAGCCCACCGGCACGATCGACACCACGACCCCGCCCGGCCGCAGCACCCGCAGCGAGCGCACGGAGGTCTCGCCGCCGAGGGTGTCCAGGACGACGTCGACGTCCCGCACCGCCTCCGTGACGTCCGTCGTGTGGTAGTCGACCGGCTCGTCCACACCGATCTCGCGCAGGAAGTCGTGCTTGCCCGCGCTCGCCGTCCCGATCACGTGGGCCCCGCGCGCCTTGGCGATCTGCACGGCCACATGGCCGACGCCGCCGGCCGCCGCGTGGATCAGCACCCGCTGCCCCGGCCTGACGTCCGCGTGCTCGGTCAGCGCCTGCCAGGCGGTCAGGGACACCAGCGGCAGCGCGCCCGCCCGCACGTGGTCGAGGGAGGCCGGCTTGTGCACCAGCGCCCGGGCCGGGACCGTGACGTACTCGGCGTGCGAGCCGTGGCCGAAGGGGTAGGGCACCATGCCGAAGACCTCGTCGCCGGGCCGGAACGCGGCCACGCCGATCCCCGTCTCCGCGACCTCGCCGGAGACGTCCCAGCCGAGGACGAACGGGGGCCGGCCCAGGAACCCGCCGGTGGCCCGGTGCTTCCAGTCGGTGGGGTTCACCCCGGCGGCCCGCACCCGGACCAGCACCTCGTTCGGACGCGGCTTCGGCCGCTCGACCCGCACTTCCCTCAGGACCTCGGGACCGCCGAGGACGTCCTGGCTGATGGCTCGCATCGTGTTCACATCGCTCATGGTCACCCAGCCTGCCCAAGTCCGCCCGGCCGGGAAATGGCATGAATGCCAACCTTCGATAGGATCGTGCCATGCGTGGCACACCGAGTCCCGAACGCGTGGTCGTCCTGGCCCTCGACGGCGTCTACCCCTTCGAGCTGGGCATCCCCAGCCGCATCTTCGGTGCCGCCGACGGCCACTACGAGGTGTTCACCTGCTCGGTCGACGGCCGCCCGGTGCGCACCAACGCCGACTTCACCATCGGTGTCGCCCACGGCCCCGAGATCCTCCGGACGGCCGGCACGGTGGTCGTCGCCTCGATGGCGCCCGCCCACATCCCCACCGAGCTGCCGGCGGAGGTCGCCGCCGCACTCGGCCTCATCCGCCCGGACGCCCGCATCGTCTCCATCTGCACGGCCGCCTTCGTCCTCGCCGAGGCCGGACTGCTCGACGGCCGCCGGGCGACCACCCACTGGCAGGTGGCCGGCCTGTTCCGCCGCCGCTACCCCCAGGTGGACCTCGACCCGGACGTCCTCTTCGTCGACGACGGCCGCATCCTCACCTCCGCGGGCGCCGCCTCCGGCGTCGACGTCTGCCTGCACATCGTCCGCACCGACCACGGCAGCGAACTGGCGAACGCCGTCGCCCGCCGCTGTGTCGTGCCCCCGTTCCGGGACGGCGGCCAGGCCCAGTACATCGAGCAGCCGGTCCCCGAGAACGGCGCCGCCGGCACGGCCGCGACCCGCGCCTGGGCGCTGGAACGGCTGGACCAACCGCTCACCCTGGCCGACCTCGCCGGGCACGCCCGGATGAGCCTGCGCACCTTCGCCCGCCGCTTCGGCGACGAGGTCGGCCTCAGTCCCGGCCGCTGGCTGATCCAGCAGCGGGTGGCCCGCGCCCGGCACCTGCTGGAGGCCAGCGACCTGCCGGTGGACCGGATCGCCGCCGAGGTGGGCTTCGCCACCGGCGCCTCGCTGCGCCAGCACCTGCACGCGGCGATCGGGGTGTCCCCGCAGGCCTACCGCAGGACCTTCCAGCGGGCCCGCTGAACGTTCCGTCCGGCTCCGGCGTCGAAGGACCGCACAGAGCACGGGAGAACAGGGGCGGCAATGCGCGCAGGGCTGGTGGCGACGGCGGTACTGACGGCCGTGACGGTGGGGGCGGTGGCGGGGTGTGACGACGGGCCCCGGCCCGGCCTGGTGGTGCAGGGCAGCCCTCCGGCGACCCCCTACAGCGGTCCGCTCTCCATCCCCACCAGGCAACTCGACGAGAGCACACCCCGGGCACTGCGCCTGGCCTCCGGGGCGGCCGGCCGGGCACTGGAGTGCGACGGGCAGATCTTCGAGGGCGCCGGACCCGACGGGTGGAGCGGGTCCGACGGCGGGGACACCCCGCAGGAGGGGCTGGCCCTGTACTTCCGCATGGTCCAGCCCGAAGTGCCCGACCACGGATACCGCGTGGAACGCGAGGAGACGGACCGGGTCCTGTACTCCTACGACGTGGACGGCCGCACCAAAGTGGCGGTCGTGGTGGCCAGGGACCAGAAGGGGCGGCCCGGCTGGGGCCCGGAGACGTACGCCTCCTGCGACCCGGCCGAACTCCCCGAGAGCTTCACCGCCACCACGGACTGGCAGATCTGGACCGACCGCGCGGGCCGCAGGGTGCCGGTGTCCCGGCTGCACGGCTCGCCGGGGCCGGAGCACTGCGGCTGGCAGTCCGCCGACTTCCTCGCCCTGGACGGCCGGACCTACGCACGCGACCCCGAGGGCGTGCTGGGCCGGGACGGACTGCTCCGGGCGCCCTACCGCGCGAAGGTCCGCATGCCCGCCGATGCCCGGGACACCGGGTACCACTTCCGCGAACGGCGGCTGTGGCTGACGGCGGACGAGGACACGGCGTACGTCCGCACGGGCCACGGGGTGGAGGCGTGGCCGCGGGTGAAGCGGGGCGTGGGGTGCGACTGACCGGCCGGGAACGGCCGACTCGCCGATCCGCTCCGGCCCGCCCGGACACGCCCCGGGCGACTCCGTGCGGGGACCGGGGCCCACGGCCACACTGATCGGGACCATCACGCCGAGGAGGCCGTACGCCATGACCCCGCCCCCCGCCCGCACCCCCGGACAGCGCAAGAAGGACACCCTGCACCGACTGGAGCACGACGTGGACGCCTGGGTCGCCACCGCCGGCCCCGACGGTGCGGCGCCGTACCTCGTGCCGCTGTCGTTCGTGTGGGACGGCAGCTGCCTGCTGATCGCCACCCCGGCGGACAGCCCCACCGGCCGCAACCTCGTGGCCACCGGCCGCGCCCGCCTCGGCATCGGCCCCACCCGGGACGTCGTCCTGGTCGACGGCGGCGTCCGCGCGGTGACCCCCGAGGACCTGCCCGAGGAGGACGCCGAGGTCTTCGCCGGGAAGACCGGCTTCGACCCGCGCCGACTGGCCGCCCGCTACCTGTACTTCAGGGTCTTCCCGGAGCGGATCCAGGCCTGGCGCGAGGAGAACGAGCTGCACGGGCGGGAGTTGATGCGCGACGGACAGTGGCTGCCCGCCGACTGAATCCGGCGGCCGGGGATATCCGCTGGGAAGAGGACACATCCCGGGAGGACCCATGACACTGGTGAAAACGGGCGTGGTCGTGCTGGACTGCGCCGAGCCCGAGAAACTCGCCGAGTTCTACCGTGAGTTGCTGGAGGGGGAGCGGGTCAGCGCGTCCGCCAACCTCGTGGAGATCAGGGGCGCCGACGGCGTGCGGCTGGCCTTCCGGCGCGACGTCAACGCGACCCCGCCCAGCTGGCCGCGCCCGGAGAACTCCCTCCAGGCCCATCTGGACTTCCTCGTCGAGGACTTGGACGAGGCCGAGCGACGCGTGGTGGGACTCGGCGGCCGGCCGATCGAGACGAGGGACGCGGCGGGCCCGTACGAGGAACGGGGCTACGCCGACCCGGCCGGCCACTCCTTCACCCTGCGCCTGCTGCCGCCGACGGCGCCGAAGCAGGGCTGACCGAGGCGAAGCAGGGCGGACCGGCCGCGGTGGTGCCGGGGCAGGGGTGCGCCCCGGCGCCGCGGCCGTGGCCGGCCGGGACGCCGGGGCGGGGGGTGGCCGGTCAGTCCCGGCCGCCCTTGTCGGTCGCCGGCCACACGCCTGTGGTCCGGGCGATGGCCTTCGCGCCGGTGCGGTCCACGGCGCTGCGCACCACCGCGAAGATGGCGCCCTGGACCGCGGCGGCCAGCAGGATCTCGCCCCAGCCGCGGTCCTGGTCCAGGGCGTCGGGGGCGTCCTCCTCGTGCCGGATCGCCATCCACGCCTTGCGGAAGGCCATACCGGCCAGCGCGCCGCCCGCCCAGCTGAGTACGAATCCCACCGGCTGATAGGCGAGAGGGAGCTTCTTCTTCTTGTTCTTGGCCATGTGTGACTACTTCCTCGTCATCCGGCCCTCATGCGGGCCGACCCTGCGGGGCCACCCGTTCGCCCGGGGGCACCGGACCCGGCGGTGTGCCGTCACCGAACGGCCGGCCGCCCAGCTCGGCGCGGCCGTGCGGGCTCAGCCAGCCGCCGAGGTCCGGGCCGAGCGGCACGATGCCGGTCGGGTTGATACCGGTGTGCACCTGGTAGTAGTGCCGCTTGATGTGGTCGAAGTCCACGGTGTCACCGAACCCCGGCGTCTGGAACAGGTCCCTGGCGTACGCCCACAGCACCGGGTGCTCCGCAAGCTTCCAGCGGTTGCACTTGAAGTGGCCGTGGTAGACCGCGTCGAACCGCACCAGCGTGGTGAACAGCCGGATGTCCGCTTCCGTGAGGGTGTCACCGACCAGATACCGCTGTCCGGACAGCCGCTCGCCGAGCAGTTCCAGCCGCCGGAACACCGCCGTGCACGCCTCGTCGTACTCCTTCTGGTGCGTGGCGAACCCGGCCCGGTACACCCCGTTGTTCACGTCCTCGTAGACCTCGGCCATCACCTCGTCGATCTCGTCGCGCCGGCCGGCCGGGTACAGGTCCGGCGCGCCGGCGCGGTGCAGGGCCGTCCACTCGGTGGCCAGGTCCAGGGTGATGCGCTGGTAGTCGTTGGTGACCAGCCGCCCGCTGGGGACGTCCACGAGCGCGGGCACGCTCACCCCGCCGGGGTAGCCGGTCTCGCGCTTGTCGTAGGCCTCGCTGAGGAACCGGATGCCGAGCACCGGGTCCCGGCCGTCCGGGTCCAGGGTGAACCGCCAGCTGCGGTCGTCCTGGACCGGATCGGTGACCGCCATCGAGAGCGCGTCCTCCAGACCCAGCAGCCGGCGCGAGATCACCGCGCGGCTCGCCCACGGACAGGCGCGGGAGACCACCAGCCGGTAGCGGCCCGCCTCGACCGGCCAGCCGTCCCGGCCGTCGGCGGTGATCCGGTCCTGGAAGTGGCTCCTGGACCGGCTGAAGGTCCGGTGTCCGTAGGCACGGTTGCCGTCGCCGCTCATGTCTCCTCCTCGCCGAACGGGTGGTCCTGGCCACCGCGTTCCCCGTTTCAGCCGACCGGCACGGTGTGAGCGGCCCGGTCGGGGGCAACCGGCGAGAGATGAGCGGGACATCCTCGGAACACGAGCCGGCCGCACGAACGGCCGAGGACAACAGAACACCCCCGTCCGACACCCCGGACGGCAGCCCGGCGCGGGCGCATGCCCCGGGCGGCGTACCGGCACGGGCTGAGGCTCGGGACGGCAGCCCGGCGCGGGTGCGGACATCGGATCGCGCGCCAGCGCTGGGGCAGACCCCGGACGGCGTACCGGCACGGGCCCCGGCTCCGGACGGCGCGCCGCAACGGGAACACGCCCCGGGTGGCGTGCCAGTACGGGCTGAGGCTCCGGACGGCGTGCGGGTGCGGGCAGAGGCCGCAGGGGGCGCGCAGCGGGGGGTTAACGCCACGGAACCCACGAACCGCGCCACCGACCGGACGGCGTCGCCGTCCCACGCGTCGCACGCGGATGCGTCGGCGGCACACGCCCAGGACGGCGAACCCGGTGCCGCGCGCGGTGACGACGGTGGCGGTCACGACGGGCGGGCCGGTGCCAAGGGCGACCGGCACACCAAGATCACCGTCCTCGTGGCGCTCGCCGCCAATCTGGTGATCGCCGTCGCCAAGGCGGTGGGCGGCGTCCTCGCGGGCTCGCCCGCGCTGCTGTCGGAGGCCGCGCACTCGGTCGCCGACAGCCTCAACGAGGTCTTCCTGCTGGCCGCCCTGCGCCGCAGCCGCCGCCCCGCCGACGCCCGGCACCCCTTCGGCTACGGCAAGGAGCGCTTCTTCTGGTCGCTGCTGGCCGCCGTGGGCATCTTCGTCATGGGCGGCTGCTTCTCCTTCTTCCAGGGCGTCGAGGCGCTGCGCAACGGCGCCGAGGAGAAGTTCAGCGGCTATGTGGCGGGCCTGATCGTGCTGGGCGTGGCCCTGCTCGCCGAGGGCCTGTCACTGCTGCGGGCCCTGCACCAGGTGCGGCGGCAGGGCGGCGGCCTCGGCGCGCTGCGCGACCCGGCGCTGCGCACGGTGGTCGCCGAGGACGGCACGGCGGTGCTCGGCGTGACCCTCGCCATGATCGGCATGGCGCTGCACATGGTGACCGGGCAGGTCGTGTGGGAGGCGTCCGCCTCGCTGGCGATCGGCGTGCTCCTCGTCTACGTCGCCTACCGGCTCGGCCGCGACGCCCGCGCCCAGCTGATCGGGGAGGCCGCCGACCCGGAGCTGAGCGGCAGGATCCGCGCGCTGCTGCGGGCGCAGCCGGAGATCGACAGTGTGGAGGCGCTGTTCACGATGAAGATGGGCCTCGACTCCACGCTGGTCGCCGCCCGCGTCGACCTGGCGCCGGGCATGGACAGCGAGCGCGTCGAGGAGGTCGCCGTGCGCATCAAGCGGTCCCTCGCCCGGACGTTCCCCGAGGCCGACCAGATCTTCTTCGACGTGACCGACCGGCCGGCGGGCGAGGCAGCGGAGAGCCCCGCCGCGACGGGGGAACGCGGCGGGGCCTGACGCACGAGTGCCCGTCCGGAGGCCGGTTCACACCTCCCCGGAACAGATTTTTCTGAATCCGGGGGGTTCCCGGCCTGAATCAGCTCTCGTCGAGCGGCTCCAGCACGAAGAGCGGGATCTCCCGGGACGTCTTCGTCTGGTACTCCGCGTACGCCGGGTACGCGGCCACCGCGCGCTCCCACCACTGATCCTTCTCGGCCCCGGTGACCTCCCGGGCCCGCATGTCCCGCTTGACCGGGCCGTCCTGCAACTCGACGTGCGGGTCGGACTTCACGTTGAAGTACCAGACCGGATGCTTGGGCGCGCCGCCGAGGGAAGCGACCGCCGCGTACCTGCCCTCGTGCTCCACCCGCATCAGCGGCGTCTTGCGGATCTTCCCGCTCTTCGCGCCCCGCGTGGTCAGCACGATCACCGGCAGCCCGGTGTCGAGCAGCGTCGTCCCCTTCGTCCCGCCCGAGCTCTCGTACAACTCGACCTGCTCGCGCACCCACTGCGTCGGGCTGGGCTCGTACTCGCCCTCAAGAGGCATGGGATTCCGTTCCCTTCGTCGGTCCAAACAGTGCCTGCCACCGTGACAACGCCGGTGACGCCGCGAATCATCCGTACCGCGCTCCGACTGCGCCGACGGGGTGACCGCCGTCCCTCGCTGATCACCTCTGCGGCCGCGGTGATGACCTCCGAGGTCATCGCGCAGCGCCGCCGCGCACGGCACAGTGGTCCGCGTCCCGATCACTGCCCACCCCGGGAGGGAACCACCCATGTCCGCAGACCGCACCGCCGCGACCCGCGCCGTCGTCCTGGAACTGCTCGACAGGATCGGCCAGGGCGATCCCGAGCGGATCGCCGAGCTGTACGCGGAGGGCTGCGACTGGCGGCTGGACTGGCCCGAGGAGGAGCACGGCCGCGCCGACACCCCGTGGATCCGGCACCGCTCCACCCGCGCCGACGCCGCCGCCCACTACCGTGAGCTGGCCGCCCACCACGTGCCCGAGGAGGCCGGCACCACGGTCGAGCGCGTCCTGGCCGACGGCGAGGACGCGGTCGTGCTCGGCGTCATCCGCCAGACCGCCGCCCCGACGGGACGCGCCTACGTCGCCCGGTTCGCCCTGCACCTCACCGTCCGCGAGGGCCTGGTCGTACGGCACCACGTGTACGAGGACAGCCTCGCCGTCGCCCGTGCCTTCGCCCCCGCGGACCGCGCCGTCCGGGTGCCGTGACCAGGCGCGACGAGGCGGACACCGGCCGCGGCACCCGTGCGTGCGCGCGGCCGTGGCCGGTTTCCGCCGGTCGGACCCCGGGTACTTCGGCCAGATGACGAAGGTCACCCATGTGGCCGAACTTGGCGTCGACCCATAGGTGCCTGGGGCATCTAATGAAGATCGGCACGACGCACCTCTTCGTCTGCGAGGTCTTTCCATGACGGAACTGACGGACACCACCGGCCCGGCTGCCCCGCCCGCCCCCGTCGCCTTCCCCCAGGACCGCACCTGCCCCTACCATCCGCCCACCGGCTACGGCTCGCTGCGCGACGGGCGCCCCCTGTCCCGCGTCACCCTCTACGACGGCCGCGAGGTCTGGCTGGTCACCGGCTACTCCACCGCCCGCGCCCTGCTCGCCGACCCCCGCCTGTCCACCGAGCGCCGCCGCCCGGGCTTCCCCATGCCCACGCCCCGCTTCGAGGCCGGCCGCGACCGCAGGGTGGCCCTGCTCGGGGTGGACGACCCCGAGCACCACCGGCAGCGGCGGATGCTGATCCCGTCGTTCACCGTCAAACGCGCGGCGGCGCTGCGCCCCTGGATCCAGCGGATCGTGGACGAACTGCTGGACGCGATGGTCGCCCAGGGGCCGCCCGCCGAGCTGGTCTCCGCCTTCGCGCTGCCCGTGCCGTCGATGGTGATCTGCGGCCTGCTCGGCGTGCCGTACGCCGACCACGAGTTCTTCGAGGAGCAGTCCCGCCGGCTGCTGCGCGGTCCGACCGCCGCCGACACGGTTGAGGCCCGCAACCGGCTGGAGGACTACCTCGGCGGACTGATCGACGCCAAGGCGGGAGAGGCCGAGCCCGGTGACGGCATCCTCGACGAGCTGGTCCACGACCGGCTGCGCACGGGGGAGCTGGACCGCGCCGACGTCCTGTCGCTGGCCATGATCCTGCTGGTCGCCGGCCACGAGACCACCGCCAACATGATCTCCCTCGGCACCTACACCCTGCTCCGGCACCCCGGCCGGCTGGCCGAGCTGCGCGCCGACCCGGCGCTGCTGCCCGCCGTCGTGGAGGAGCTGATGCGGATGCTGTCCATCGCGGAGGGGCTCCAGCGGGTGGCGCTGGAGGACATCGAGATCGACGGCACCACGATCCGGGCCGGTGACGGCGTGCTCTTCGGGACGTCCGTGATCAACCGCGACACGTCCGTGTACGACGACCCCGACGCCCTGGACTTCCACCGTTCCGACCGCCACCACGTCGCCTTCGGTTTCGGCATCCACCAGTGCCTGGGCCAGAACCTGGCCCGCGCGGAACTGGAGATCGCCCTCGGCAGCCTGTTCACCCGGCTGCCGGAGCTGCGGCTGGCCGCGCCGGCCGAGGAGATTCCCTTCAAACCCGGCGACACGATCCAAGGAATGCTGGAACTCCCCGTGACCTGGTAAGAGGCTCTGCTCATGCACATCGACATCGACAAGGACGTCTGTATCGGCGCCGGGCAGTGCGCGCTGGCCGCGCCGGGCGTCTTCACCCAGGACGACGACGGCTACAGCACACTCGTGCCCGGACACGAGGACGGCGGGGGCGACCCCATGGTCCGGGCGGCGGCCCGCGCCTGCCCGGTCAGCGCGATCACCGTCCAGGACAACACCGGCTGACGACCGCTCGGCGGTACGGCGCCCGGACCGACGGGCCGCCGTACCGCCGGACGGCCACCGCCGCGGCGACCGCCGTGCCAGCGCACCTCGCGGACGTACCCCGCGCTGCCCGGCGTGGACACGTCCCGGTCCCGGCGGACGATGCTCAGCCGCTTGCCCCAGCGGGCGCGGGCCGCGCGCAGCCCGGCGTCGGTGTACTCGATGTCCACCACCCGGTCGTCGAACGCCTTCGCGTACACCTCGCACTCGTCGTACTGCCCGCACTCCTCCGTCACCGCGAAGTCCAGACCGGCCCGCGCGCGCCGGCCGGCCAGCTCCGCGGTGTTCTTCTGCCCGACGGCCAGCCGCCGGGTGTGCGCGTGCCGGGACAGCAGGCGCATGAAGGCCGTCGCGTCGGACGCGGTGAGCAGTCCGTGGGAGCGGGTGTAGCTGTCGTAGTTGTCGGGCTCGACGGCGTCGAAGCCCTTGTCCGCGCAGGCGTCGATCCAGTCGTTCACCCGCCGTGCGACCCGCTCCCGCTTGGCTGGGGTGCCGATGTCGAGCAGCGGCTCGTTCCAGTCCTCGTCGACGACGGCCCGGCCCCGCGCGTCGCGCAGCAGCAGGCCGGCCGGCCAGGAGGAGCGCTCGGCGGGCTGGGCCTGGAAGGCGTTGACGTAGCAGATGTTGTACAGGCCCCGCGCGGGGGAGTCCGACCGGTCGCGGCTGACGATCCGCACGCCCGCGGGCGGGGGATAGGCACCGCCGATCTGGTAGTCGAACCCGGCGTGCCGCGGGGGCAGCCGCAGCGTGGTGCGGGGCGCCCCGTCCCCCTCCCGCTGCTCGCCGGAGGCGCACCCGGACAGCGCCGTCACCGCGACGACCAGGGCCGCCGCCAGGGCGCCCAGGGCCGTGCGCGCACCCGTCGCGCCGTGAACACGTGTCAGGGGCACGTCCGCTCCGTCCTGCCCGCGCCGGGCGGCGCGGACGTGAAAGGATCACATCGCCCGTACGCTCCGGACGTCAAGTCGGCCCCGGCCGCAGGCCGTAGGCTCGGCCGTGACCATCGTCCCGAAGGCAGGAGCAGCAACGATGCAGTACGTGAAGCTCGGTTCCACCGGCCTGGACGTCTCGCGGATCTGTCTGGGCTGCATGACCTACGGAGTGCCGGACCGCGGCACGCACGAGTGGACCCTGGACGAGGAGGCGTCCCGCCCGCTGATCCGGCAGGCGCTGGAGGCGGGCGTCACCTTCTTCGACACCGCGAACGTCTACTCCGACGGCACCAGCGAGGAGATCGTCGGCAAGGCGCTGCGGGACTTCGCCCACCGCGACGAGATCGTGCTCGCCACCAAGGTGCACGGCCGGATGCGGCCGGGTCCCAACGGGGCCGGCCTGTCCCGCAAGGCCATCATGAGCGAGATCGACCACAGCCTGCGCCGCCTCGGCACCGACTACGTCGACCTGTACCAGATCCACCGCTACGACCACGCGACCCCCATCGAGGAGACGATGGAGGCGCTGCACGACCTGGTGAAGGCGGGCAAGGTCCGCTACATCGGCGCGAGTTCGATGTACGCGTGGGAGTTCTCCAAGGCGCAGTACACCGCCGAGCGGCACGGCTGGACCAAGTTCGTGTCCATGCAGAACCACTACAACCTGCTCTACCGCGAGGAGGAGCGGGAGATGTTGCCCCTCTGCGCCGACCAGGGCGTCGGCGTGCTGCCGTGGAGCCCGCTAGCCCGTGGCCGGCTCACCCGTGACTGGGGCGCGGTGACCGAGCGCAGCGAGCACGACGACTTCGGCAGCCGGCTCTATCTGGAGAGCGACCGCGCGATCGTCGAGGCCGTCACCCGGATCGCCGGCGAACGGGGTGTACCGCGCGCCCAGGTGGCCCTCGCCTGGCTGCTGCACCAGGACACCGTGGCGGCACCGATCGTCGGCGCCGCCAAGCCGCACCACATCGAGGACGCGGTGGCCGCCGTCGAACTGAAGCTCAGCGAGAAGGAGATCGAGGAACTGGAGCGGCCGTACACGCCGCACGAGATCAGCGGCCACTGACGGGTCGGTGCGGTGCGGTCCGGGGCCTGTCGGGCGGGTGATCAGCGGTAGAGGGAGGAAATGGCGGCCTTTGACGAAATGTCAACAGAGGAAAAGCCGGGTGGGAAATCCCGAGAATCGGGAGATCGCTTGTTCCGGTGTCTCCGGCTGTGCGAAAGTGCCGCCTCAGGCGGACGTCGAGCTGCCATGACCTCGCCGTACCGTCTGGTACGGACTATTTCCGGTAATGCCCTGGAGGAATTCGGCCGTGACCGACGCAGTGCTGTCGGACGAGCAGCTCAGTGCCGAACTTAGAAAGTGGACGGGAGCGTCGCCCGCCCCGCACCCCGTCGGTGAACTCCTCGACCGGCACTGGGCGGCGGCCTTCGCCTACGCCCGGCTGTGCACCGACGGACCGCGTGCCGCCGGCATGCTCACCACCGCCGCCTTCACCCGGCTCTTCGGCGCCTCCCTCCGGCAGTCCGGCCCGACCGCCGCCTGGCGGCCCCATGTCCTGGTCGCCGTCCGCCGGATCGCGGCCGAGTGGGACACCGACGGCCGCCGGGAGCTGCTGCACCCGGCCCTGCGCTCCGGGCACGGCACCGGCGAGCCGGCCTCGGCCCGGCTGCTGCCGCCCTCGGGCCGGCGGCTGCTGTCCCGCGCGTTCCAGCGGGTCCCCGAGACCTCCCGCGCCCTGCTGTGGCACACCGAGGCCGAGGCCGAACCGCTGGCCGTGCCCGCCGCGCTGCTCGGCCTGGACGAGGACGGCGCCCGCGTCGAACTGCGCCGGGCCCGCGAGCGGTTGCGGGAGGAATGCCTCCAGGCGCACCGCGAACTCGCGCCCGAGGACGACTGCCAGCGCTATGTGCGCATGCTCGACGTGACCTTCCGGCGCGGCGGCACCGACGTCGACCCCGACCTGCGACAGCACCTGGCCGGCTGCTCCCACTGCGCCCGGACCGCCGACCAGCTCGCCCGCTTCAACGACGGCCTGGCCCTCGCACTCGCCGAGGCGGTCCTCGGCTGGGGAGCCGCCGGCTACCTGGAGTCCCGGGCGGCGGACACGGAGGAGCCGCCGGCCCCGGCCGCCGCCACCGTCGCGCCCGCGCGCCCCCGGGCCGGGGAGGACTTCGCCCAGGCCGGCTCCGCCGCACCGGGCGGGGGGTCCGTCCCCGGCCGTCCGGCCCACCGCCGCGCGTCGTCCGGCCGCCGTCCGGGAGGAGCACGGTCCACCGTTGCCGAGGGCACGGACGACGCCGGCGCGGGGGTCCCGGGTGCGGGCGGCGCCCGGCGGTCGGCGGGGCGTGGTGCGTCGCGTGTGCGGCGGGGACGAGGGGCCTCCTCCGCTGTGGCGGACGGCACCGGGTATACCGAACCGGGCGAACCGGGCGCGCGGGCCGCGGGTCGTGACGCGTTCCCTGTCCGCCGCCGAGACCGAGCCTCCTCGGCCGCCGCCGAAGGCGTCGAGCGCCTGGTGGCCGCCGTCTCCGGCGCGCGCAGCGCCCGGCGCCGCACGCCCGCCGGCCCCGTCACCGCCCCCGGCACGGACGGCGCCGGACCCGCCTCCCGCCGTTCCGTCCAGCGCGCCGCCCGCCGGGCCCGGCGCCGGAACCTCGCGCTGGCCGTCCTCACCGTCAGCGGCCTGGTCGTCGTCCCCCTGGCGCTGTGGTCGGCGCTCGGCTCCGACGACGTGCCGGCGGCGTCCGGTGCCGCCGGGACGCCCTCCCGCGCGCCGGGCGGGAACGCCGCGTCCCCGGGCCCCTCCTGGGCCGGCCGGCACACCCAGGGCCAGGGCGCCCTGCGGGGCCGGCTGCGCAGCCTCGCCTCCGGCCTGTGCGTCGGAGTCGTCGGCGACAAGGCCGTCCGGGGCGCCGAGACGGCACTCGCCGACTGCTCCGCCGCCCCGGCCCAGCAGTGGACGTACGAGACCGACGGTCTGCTGCGCAGCGCCGCCGCCCGCGACCTGTGCCTGGACTCCCGCCTCGGCTACTCCGTGCGCCTCGCCCCCTGCACGGCCACCGGCGAGGCCGCCCGCGACCTCCACTACGACTTCACCCCCCACGGAGCCCTGGTACCGCGCTCCGACCAGGAGCTGGCCCTCACCCCGGCCGCCACCGACGGCTCCGGCGCCCTCGTGCTCAAGACCCGCGTCGCGGGCACCGCCCAGCGCTGGGCCATCGACACCGCCCACCCGGACCTGCGGATGGAGAACGTCGACTGGGACGGCGGCAGGACGCCGGTCCCGACCCGGACGCCGTACCGGCCGTGACGGCGGGCGGCCCCGCAGGCAGCCACCGCGGCTGACTCAGGGGTGGTGCGGCGGCGGCGGGATCGTGTCCAGGCGCGGGGCCGGTTCCGGCCAGACCAGCAGGACCGGGCAGGGCGCGTGGTCGACGGCGAAGCGGACGGCGGGGCCGAGGCTCCGCGGACCCAGCCGGGAGCGGTCCCCGTCCCGCGCCAGCACGAGCAGCCCGGCACCCTCGGCGGCGGCCACGACCTCCCGTTCGACCCGGCCCGACCGCTCCTCGCGCACGCAGGGCCGGCCCAGCCGTTCGGCCGCCGCGCCGAGCAGGGCGGTCGCCGACGTGCCGCCGAGCGCTTCGAGGCGGTCGCCCGGGTCGTGGCCGCGCCGCCCGAGCAGTCCGGCGAAGGCACCGTGCGCCACCGCCGGCACGTCCGGTCCGCTCACATGGAGCAGCACCACCTCGGCGTCCCGCGGTGCGTGGGCGCGCACCGCGTCCACGCAGGCGGGCCAGGTGCCTTCCACGAGCCAGGCGATCACGCGCATTCGGCCTCCTGTCGCTCACTGCCCCTCACATGATGCGCAGCGACCCCCACAGTGCCACCACCGCCACGGCGAGGGAGGAGGGCACGGCGAGCAGTCCGAGCCGGGTGAACTCCCGCAGGTCCACGTCGTGCTCGTGCTGGTGGACGATGCGCCGCCACAGCAGCGTCGCCAGCGACCCGGCGTAGGTGAGGTTGGGGCCGATGTTCACGCCGAGCAGCACGGCCAGGACGGCCCCCGGTCCGGCGGGCGCCGCCAGTGGCAGCAGGACCAGCACGGCGGGCAGGTTGTTGATCAGGTTGGCCAGCAGGGCGGCCAGCGCGGCGATCCCGAGCAGCGCGGGCAGATCGGTGCCGCCCGGCACCACCCGCCCGAGCACGTCCGCGAGCCCGTTGTCGACCACCGCCCGCACCACGATGCCCAGCGCCAGCACGAACGCGAGGAAGGCCGGGGCCGCCGCCCGTACGACGGTCAGCGGACCCGCCTTCCGGCGCACCAGCGCACGCCCGGCCAGCACCAGCGCGCCCGCCGCGGCCACCCACGCGGGCTCCACGCCGAACGCCGAGGCCACCACGAACCCGGCCAGCGTGCAGCCCACGGTCACCAGCGCGAACAGGGGCAGCTCGGGCGGCTCACCGGTGTCCCGGTCCGCCGGGGCCGCCGCCGCCAGGTCCCGGGCGAAGAACCGCCGGAACACCAGGTACTCGACGCCGATCGCGGCCAGCCATGGCAGCGCCATCAGCGCCGCGAACCGGGTGAAGCTCAGCCCGCTCGCCGCGAACGCCAGCAGGTTCGTCAGATTGGACACCGGCAGCAGCAGTGACGCCGTGTTCGACAGGTGCGTACAGGCGTAGACGTGCGGCTTGGGCCGGACGCCGGTCCGCGCGGCCGTGGCGAAGACCACCGGCGTGAGCAGCACGATCGTCGCGTCCAGGCTGAGGACGGCGGTGATGAGCGAGGCCAGCGCGAACACCGCCGTCAGCAGCCGCACCGGACGGCCCGCCGCCCACCGCGCCGTCCACGCCCCGCACGCCTGGAACAGCCCCTCCACGTCACAGAAGTGGGCGAGCACCAGTACCGCCGCCAGGAACCCGACCACCGGGCCGAGCCGCTCCGCCTCGGCCCGCGCGTGGCCGAGGGAGATCGCGCCGGTCGCGACGGCGATGCCGGCGGCGGGCACGGCCATGACCGCCTCCGGCCATCCGAAGGGCCGTACGACGGCCCAGGCCAGCACGGCGACCAGCAGGACGGCGGACAACGCCTCGGCGAGCGCGGTGTTCAGGGCGGGTCCTTCCGGAGTGGTTGTGCGGGTGCCCGCCCATGAAAACAGATGTTCCTGAGCCGGTTACGACGCCCCGGCGCCCGCCGCGCCCAGGAACTCCGCCCAGCCGCCTTGCGGGGACTGTCCGGGCGCCAGCGTGCGCAGCGTGCGCAGCACCGCCGGGTCCTGCGCCTCCAGCCAGGCCACGAGCTGTCTGAAGGACACGAACCGCACGTCGTCGTAGGCGGCCATCCTCCCGATCGCCTCCTCGACGGCGTCCATGTAGATGCCGCCGTTCCAGCGTTCGAAGTGGTTGCCGACGAAGAGGGGCGCGCGGTTGGACTCGTAGGCCCGCCGGAAACCGGCCAGGTAGGTGTCGCGGGCCTGGACGCGCCAGGTGTCGTACCGCGCGCGGTCGCCGAGCGGGTTGCCGCCGGACTGGTTGAACATCATGTTGTAGTCCATCGAGAGGACCTGGAAGGAGTGGCCGGCGAACGGTATGGACTGGAGCGGGAAGTCCCAGAGTCTGCCGCCCTGCACCTTGCCCGGCCAGACCTGGAGGCCGCCGGGGGAGCTGGCGTCGTACTTCCAGCCGAGCGCGGCGGCGGTGGGCAGCAGCCGGGCCTGGCCCTCCAGACAGGGGGTGCGGCCACCGATCAGCTCCTTGCGGTAGTCGAAGGGCAAGGGGTCGAGGTCGGTGAACCCGGTGTTGGTCTTCCACTTCGTCACGAAGTCCACCGCCTGGTCGATCTCGCTGCGCCACTCGGCCGGGGACCAGTTGCGCACACCGGTCGCGCCGCAGAAGTGCCCGTTGAAGTGGGTGCCGATCTCGTGTCCCTCCAGCCAGGCCGCGCGCACCTGCTGGAGCGTGGCGTGGATGTGCCGGTCGGCGAGGTAGCCGATCGCGGAGGCGCCGACCGGGTGCTGCGGCGGCCGGTACAGGTGCTTCTTGGACTCGGGCAGCGTGTAGATGCCGCTGAGGAAGAACGTCATCGCGGCGCCGTGGTCGGCGGCCACCTTGCGGAACCGGGAGAACAGCTTGTTGCTCAGCTCGCCCGCGCCGTCCCACGAGAACACCACGAACTGCGGGGGCCGCCGGCCCGGACGCAGCCGCTCCGGCTTCGGCTGGTGCGGCTGGGCGCCGGTGTCGGCGGTGGAGCCGTCGCCGATCGGCTTCACCGGCCGGGCCTGCGCGGTGCCCTTCCCGTCCGCCGGGTCCGGTCCGCCGGTCCTGAGGCCGGTGCCGGTGGAGCAGGCGGCCAGTGTGCCGAGGGCGCCCGCCGCCGCCCCCGCCGTCAGCACCCGCCTGCGTGAGATCCCGCTCATCTTCTCCCCGATTCCCTGGTCGGGCCCCTGGTGGGGCCACTTCGCTGTGCGGTCGACCGGGTTCGATGACCGGGGGGCGGGAAAAGATCGCGGCCCGCGGCGGCTGTTGCCGTCCTGTGACAGTCGTGGCGCCGACAGGACGAACGAGGCCGCCCCGGCATGACGGACCCCGCCGGCCCGGGGGAGTGGCAGCGGGGTCCGCGCGCGGGGACGCCGGGTCAGGAGGGCCCGGCGCCGGGGCTGAACACCGTCAGACGGACGGTCGAGGAGTTCCCGGAGACCGGTACCGGCCCGCCCTTCCAGGCCACCTTCAGCTGGTCCCGCTCGTCCGGCGGGGTCACCAGCAGCGTGGCCGGCGTGGCCGTCTTCGCCCCGCTGACCCCCGGGTTGGAGAAGGTCAGGCCCGCCCAGGCGCTCTGCCCGGGCCCGAGCCTGACGGTCACCGGGGTGCCCGGGGACCGCTGCGGGTCCGGACCGAGCCGGCCGCCGGAGCCGCCCACGAAGGCCGCGCCCGGATAGCCGTGCAGGGTGCAGGTCCGGGCGGAGGTGTTGGTGAGGACCACGGGGAAGTTCTCCTGGCCGGCGCCCGGGTCGTTGCGGCCCACGGAGGCGCGCAGCTCGGAGGTGTGGCAGCGGGTGGTCGCCGCGGCCGGGGTGGTCGTGGCCGCGCCACCGCCCGGGGACGCCGTCGTCCGGGGGGCGTCCGGCGAGCCGGTGCCGGTGCCGGTGGCGGAGGAGGCCGTGGCGGGCGGCGCCGGGCTCGTCGTGCCGTCCGTCGCAGGGGCGGCCGTACCCGGGACGGTGGCCGGGGCCTCGCCGTGCGCGTTCGTGCCGTTGCCGCAGGCGGTCAGCAGGCCCAGCACGGCGGCCGTGCCCACGAGCAGGGCCCCGCGCCGCGCGGACCGGGGGACGGGCCGGGGGGTGTACACCATGTCGCTCAACACTCCTGGAGGTCACGGCACGCGACGGGAACGCGCGCCTGCGGCGCCGGGTGCGCCGTCCTCTCCGTCCGATGCACGGACCGCCGGAAAAGTTCGGGACGCGCCGGGTTCTGTCGGATTCTCTTCCCCGCTCCGCCCCCCGGAAGCCCCCTGTTCAGGCCACCCGCAGCGAACGGAGCACGCCGTCGGTCCCGTCGCCGGCGCCCCGCTCGCGCACCTGTACGTACACCTGCGGCCGCGCCGCCCCGCCCGCCGGGACCAGCGCGGACTCGGTGATCGAGCCGCCGTCCGGGCAGCGCCGCCAGGCCCGGACCAGCCCGTGCCAGTCGGCGTCCGTGAAGCTGTGGGCGCCCGCGTAGCGGCAGCCGGGGTGCGCGAGCGCCCTCACCTTCGCGGTGACGTCGCCCTGCCCGCCGGCGCCGACGAACACCCCGTCCACGGCCGCCTCCGGATCGGACCAGCGGGACAGGTCGTCGGCCACCACGAGACCCGGTTCGTGCCCCGCCGCCAGCCCGAGCGCGTGCGGGTCCCAGCCGGAGTCGCGCAGCTCGCGGCCCCAGCCGGCGGGCACCTTGAGGGTCACCCGCCCGGTGGCGTCCGCGACACGCACCCCGTCGTCCGCGCCGCCGTCCCGGTGCAGCGCCACGGTCACCGTCGCCGCGGCGGCGGTGGCGGCGAGGAGCGCGGCCACGGCCAGCGTCACGGTGCCGAGCCGTCCGCGCACCCCGTCCAGGGGCCGCGCCGGCCGCCCCGACGGACCCGCGGCCAGCCGGTCCAGCTCCCCGGCGAACGCCAGCGCGCCCGGCCAGCGCCGCGCCCGGTCCGGCTCCAGCGCGCGCAGCAGCACCCGCTCCACGTCCGCGCCGAGGTCCGGCCGCAGCCGCCGGGGCGGAACCACCTTCCCCGGTGGGCCCGGCACGGTCCCGGTGAGCAGTTCGTAACCGACCGCGCCCAGGCTGTAGACGTCGGCCCGCTCGTCGATGCCCTCGCCGGGCTCGGCCTGCTCCGGCGGCTGGTAGCCCGCCGAACCGGCCGCCAGGGTCAGCACCGACGCCTGCGCGAGGCTCTTGGCCAGCCCCAGGTCGGCCAGCAGCACCCGCCGGGTGCCGTCCGGAGCGGTGTGCAGCAGCACGTTGGTCGGCTTGATGTCGCGGTGGACTATCCCCGCCTCGTGCAGCGCGGCGGCACCGCGCGCCGCCTCGGCGGTCAGCGCGAGCGCCTCCCGCACCGGCAGCGGGCCGTCCGCCGGCAGATCGGCGAGGGTCCCCCCGGCGGCGTACTCCATCACGAAGTACGGCCTGCCGTCCGGGAGTTCACCGATGTCGTAGACCTGCACCACCCGGCTCGACCCGGCCCGGCGCAGCAGCCGCGCCTCGGACAGGAAGCGCTCCCTGATGTCGAGCCGGTGCGACCAGTTCTCGGCGAGGACCTTGACCGCCACCGGGGCCTGGAGCTCGGGGTCGTGCGCGAGCCACACCGTGGCGAAGGCGCCGCTGCCCAGCGGCCGTTCGAGGCGGTGGCGGCCGATCCGCTCCAGGGGGTGCATACGACTATCATGCCTGGCCTGGGACCGACGTGGAGGGGAGCCCGTCCGTGCAGGACCAGGCGCCGACGGAAGACCTCGCCCGGCGCGCCGCCGCCGGCGACAGCGAGGCCCTGGACCGGCTGCTGAGCGGGATCCGGCCCGAGGTGGTGCGCCGCTGCGCGCGCTTCCTGCCCTGCCGGGAGGACGCCGAGGAGGCCGCGCAGGACGTGCTGCTCCAGGTCGCCCGGCACATCACCGGCTTCCAGGGCCGCAGCCGCTTCGGCACCTGGCTGTACACCGTCGTCGCCAACTGCTGCCGGCAGAAGTACCGGGAGCTGAAACGGCGGGCCGCCGAACAGCCCGCGCCCATCGAGCCCGCACACGCCGTCGACCCGCGCACCACCAGCGTCATCGCCGGCTCCCGGGTGGACCTGCTGGAGGCCCTGGACCGGCTGGAGCGCGAGCATCCGCACCTGGTGGCGCCGCTGGTCTACCGGGACATCTGCCAGCTGGACTACGCCGAGGCCGCCGAGCGCGCGGGCATCCCGCTCGGCACCCTCAAGTCCCGCCTGCACGAGGCCCGCAAGCAGGTACGGCCCTGGCTGGCCGCCTCCTGAGGAACGTCCCCGCGCCTACTGGTCCTCCTCGTACAGCGGCAGCTCGGCCCAGATCGTCTTGCCCTCCGGGGTGTGCCGGCTGCCCCAGCGCTGGGTGAGCTGGGCGACCAGCAGCAGGCCCCGGCCGCCCTCGTCGAACGTCTTCGCCCGGCGCAGGTGCGGCGCGGTGTGGCTGGTGTCGGAGACCTCGCAGATCAGCGTGGTCGTGTCGTGGATCAGACGGAGCCGGATCGGCCGCGCCCCGTACCGGATGGCGTTGGTGACCAGCTCGCTGACCACCAGCTCCGCCGTGAACGTCGCCTCGCTCAGCGACCAGGCGTCCAGCTGGTCCACGACCTGCTTGCGGATCGGCGCGACCAGCGCCGGGTCGGCGGGGATGTCCCAGGTCGCCACCTGCGAGGCGGGCAGGCCCCGGGTGCGGGCCAGCAGCAGCGCCACGTCGTCCGGTGCGGCCCCGCCCGGCAGCAGGGCGTGCAGCACGCAGTCGCAAGCCTCGTCCAGGGAGGCCGCGTCCTGCCCCAGCGCCCGGTACAGCAGCTCGCGGCTGGCGTCCGGGTCCCGCTCCCGGGACTGCACCAGACCGTCCGTGTACAGGGCGATGACGGTGCCCTCGGGCAGGTCCACCTCGGTGGACTCGAACGGCAGCCCGCCGAGGCCGAGCGGGGGGCCGGCGGGCAGGTCGAGCAGCTGCGGCCGGCCGCCCGGCCGCAGCAGCACGGGCGGCGGGTGCCCGGCGCGGGCCAGCGCGCAGCGGCGGGACACCGGATCGTAGACGGCGTACAGGCAGGTCGCGCCGACCTCGCCCGGGCTGCCCTCCGCGCCGGCGTCCTCCGACAGCCGCAGCACCAGGTCGTCCAGGTGGGTGAGCAGCTCGTCCGGGGCCAGGTCGATGTCGGCGAGGGTGCGCACGGCGGTGCGGAGCCGGCCCATGGTGGCCGAGGCCTGGATGCCGTGCCCGACGACGTCCCCGACGACCATGGCGACCCGCATCCCGGACAGCGGGATCACGTCGAACCAGTCCCCGCCGACGCCGGCGCGCGCCGCCGGCAGATAGCGGGAGGACGCCTCCAGCGC
Source organism: Streptomyces sp. NPDC047841 (assembly GCF_040704085.1). Lineage (NCBI taxonomy): Bacteria > Bacillati > Actinomycetota > Actinomycetes > Kitasatosporales > Streptomycetaceae > Streptomyces > Streptomyces sp. NPDC047841. The sequence continues at coordinate 100,897 of NZ_JBEYRP010000003.1, read as the reverse complement.
GGCCGTGCGCGGCAGCGAGCGGGGCAGCAGGCTGCGCTGGAGCGCGAGCGCCGTCTCCCGCTCGCGCGAGTAGCGGCGGGCGTTGTCGATGGAGACGGCCGCGCGCGCGGTGATCTCCTCGGCCAGCAGCACGTCGTCCGCGGTGAAGGGGTCGGGGCGGCGGTGCCGGGTGAACACCGCGACCCCGAGGGTGAGTCCGCGTGCCTGGATCGGCACCGACATCGAGGAGTGGATGCGGAACCGCCGCACCCGCTCGCCGCGCTCCGGGTGCCAGGTCAGCCACCGGTCCATGTCACCGGCGGACACGCTGGCGGTGATCGTGCGGCCCGCGGTCAGCGAGTCGGCCTGCGGGGAGAGGGCCGGGTACGCCTCCGTCGTCCCGGGCCGGACCACCACCTCCGGCAGGCCCGGCAGCACCGACTGGTGGGCGGCGCGGCGCAGCCGCACCGGCGTGGTGATGCGGGCCGGGGGCTCACCGCCGTACTCCTGCGGGTCCAGCAGATCGATGGTGACGAAGTCGGCGAGCGCGGGGACGCACACGTCGGCCAGCTCCTGCGCGGTACGGGTGACGTCGAGCGTGGTCCCGATGCGCACGCCGGCCTCGTTGAGCAGTTGCAGCCGCTGCCGGGCGCGGTGGTTGTCGGTGATGTCGTGCGCGGCCAGGCACACGCCCCGGATCCGGCCGGCCGGGTCCCGGACCGGCGCCATGCTGGCGAGCCAGGCGTGGGCCCGGTCCTCGCCGCCGGTCCGCATGAAGGTCTGCACGTCCAGGGGCCGGCCCGAGGTCAGCACCCGGAGCATGTCCTCCTCCAGCTCCTCGCTCTGCGGTCCGCCGCCGATCTCGGCGAGCCGCAGCCCCCGTACCCGTTCCTCGGGCAGCCCGACGACGTCGGCCATCGCCTCGTTCATCCGGCACAGCCGCAGCCGGTCGTCGTACACGGCGACCGGGCACGGCGACTGGACGAGGGCCGCCCCGGTGAGCGGGTCGTCCCCGCCGGGCGGACCGGTGCCGGTGAGCGGGGTGACCACGAGCCAGTCACCCGGGTGCTCGTCGTGCGCCGGACGGTGGTGGGCGAGCAGCCAGACGGGGACGGTACGGCCGTCCCGGTGGCGCAATCCGACCGTTCCCGCCCAGCGGGGGCCCGTGGGCGGCACCGGGGTGCCGGCGCCGGCCAGCAGCTCGGTGGCGGGGCGGCCCAGGACGGCGCCGGCGGGGTGGCCGAGCAGGCGGCGGGCGCCCTCGTTCCACTCCACCAGCGTTCCGTCGGGGCCGATGACAGCCCGGGCCGTCGCCGCATCGTCGAACGGATAGACCCGGCTCATCGTCGCCGCTCCCAAGCGCACACTCACAGTGAACAGGTGGCACCACTCGCGTACCAGCCTAGTGCTTCGCGCCCGCCCATGAGCGCCGATCCGGGCCGCCGGGCCGACCCGTCGAACACGTCGGGGGAACGGTCAAGGGGGACATCCGGCCGATGTGCCGTCGGCGGTACTCCTGCGGTTCCGGACCCTTGACGATCGAGTGTGGCAGGACGTCAGAATCTGTTTGTTCGCGATCAGTTGTGAGTACTTCTGGCCCCTGATGAGGGAGAGCCGCCCCATGTCGGTCACACGCAGATCGGTCCTGGCCGCCGCCACGGCGGCGCCCGCGGCCGGAACGCTCCTGAACCTCTCCGCGGCTCCGGCCGCCCTCGCCGCCGACGCGCACGCCGCCGGGGGACGCCGCACCGTGCCCCTCAGGGACGGCTGGCGCTTCGCCCTGGCCGACCCGGACGGCATCACCGACCCCGCCGGTGCCTACGCCCGGGCCGCCGAGCCGGGCTACGACGACTCGGCCTGGCGCCGGGTCGCCGTACCCCACGACTGGAGCATCGAGCAGACGCCCACGACCGACCACGGGACCACCAGCGGCACCGGCTTCTTCCCGGGCGGGCTCGGCTGGTACCGGCTCGCCTTCACCCTCCCGCGCGACTGGGCCGGCAAGCGGATCTCGGTCGAGTTCGACGGCGTCTACATGGACGCCCACGTCTACTGCAACGGCACCGAGGTGGGCCGCCACCCCTACGGCTACACCGGTTTCGCCTTCGACCTCACCGACCTCGTCCACACCGACGGCACCACCGCCGACGCGCTCGCGGTCAAGGTCCACAACCAACTGCCCAGCAGCCGCTGGTACTCCGGCAGCGGCATCTACCGCGAAGCCCGGCTGGTCGTCACCGAGCCGGTGCACGTGGCCCGCTGGGGCACGTACGTCACCACGCCGGAGGTCTCCGCCGACCGGGCGCTGGTCCGGGTGCGGACCACCGTGCGCAACGCCTCCGGCGCCGGCGCGGACGTGGAGGTACGCTCCCGCGTCGTCGCCCCGGACGGCCGGACCGTCGCCCGCGCGGCCACCACCGCCGCCGTCCCGGACGAGGCCACCGCGACCCACGAACTGACCGTCCCCGAGCCCCTCCTGTGGGACTTCGCGACCCCGGAGCACCGCTACACCCTGCACACCGAGCTGCGCGTCGGGGGCCGCACCACCGACACCCACCGCACGCCCTTCGGCATCCGCACCTTCCGCTTCGACCCCGACGAGGGCTTCTCCCTCAACGGCGCGTACACCAAGATCAAGGGCGTCGACCTCCACCACGACCAGGGCGCGCTCGGCGCCGCGATCAGCGTCGACGCCGTGCGCCGGCAGATGCGGATCATGAAGTCGATGGGCGTCAACGCCTTCCGCACCTCCCACAACCCGCCCTCGCCGCAGATGATCCAGGTCTGCGAGGAGCTGGGCATCGTGATGATGGTGGAGGCCTTCGACTGCTGGCGCACCGGCAAGACGACGTACGACTACGGCCGGTTCTTCGACGAGTGGTGCGAACGGGACGCCACCGAGATGGTCCTGGCCGCCCGCAACTCGCCCGCCGTGGTGCTGTGGTCCATCGGCAACGAGATCCCCGACTCGACCTCCACCGCCGGACTCGCCATGGCGGACCGGATCATCGCCGCCGTCAGGGCCGCCGACGACACCCGGCCGCTCGTCATCGGCTCCGACAAGTACCGGCGCGTACCGGCCAAGGGCTCGGCGGCCGACCTGATGCTCGCCAAACTGGACGGCCTGGGCCTCAACTACAACACGGCCAAGTCGGTGGACGCCCTGCACGCGGCCTACCCGCACCTGTTCCTCTTCGAGTCCGAGTCCTCCTCGGAGACCTCGACCCGCGGCACCTATCAGGAGCCGGAGCACCTGAACACGGGGGAGAACCACACGCCCGGCAGGCGGGAGGTCTCCTCGTACGACAACAACCTCGCCTCCTGGACGATGAGCGGCGAGTACGGGCACAAGAAGGACCGGGACCGGAAGTGGTTCGCGGGCCAGTTCCTGTGGTCCGGCATCGACTACATCGGCGAACCGACGCCGTACGACGTCTTCCCGGTCAAGGCGTCCTTCTTCGGCGCCGTCGACACCGCCGGCTTCCCCAAGGACATGTACCACCTCTTCAGGAGCCAGTGGACGGACGAACCGATGGTCCACCTGCTGCCGATGACCTGGAACCACGAGGAGGGCGACACCGTCGAGGTCTGGGCGTACGCCAACGTGCCCGCCGTCGAGCTCTTCCTCAACGGGGAGTCCCTGGGCGTGCGGGAGTTCGACGCCAAGCGGACGGCCGACGGCCGCGGTTACCTGGAGACCACCGAACCCACCGGTGACGACAAGACCTTCGCCGACGGCCCCTACCCGGGCAGTTACACCAGCCCCAACGGCAGCGCGGGCAAGCTGCACCTGACCTGGAAGGTGCCGTACCGGCCGGGCGAGCTGAAGGCGGTGGCCCGGCGCGACGGCAAGGCCGTCGCCACCGACGTGCTGCGCACGGCCGGCGCCCCGCACGCCGTACGGCTCACCGCCGACCGCGCGTCCCTCGCCGCCGACGGCCGTTCGCTGGCCTTCGTCACCGCCGAGATCGTCGACGCCCACGGCGTGGTCGTGCCCGACGCGGACCACCTCATCGCCTTCGACGTCTCCGGCGGCTCCCTGGCCGGTGTCGACAACGGCCGCGAGGAGAGCGCCGAGCGCTACCAGGCGAGCACCCGCACCGCCTTCCACGGCAAGGCCCTCGCGATCGTCCGCTCCGGCACCAGGCCCGGCGCCCTCAAGGTCACCGCCCGGGTGGACGGCCTGCGCGCGGACACCGCCCGCCTGGTCACGAGCCCGGCCCGCTCGGCCTCGACGACCGCACCCGCCGGCTTCCGGCCCGGCCACCCGGCGCCGCCCGGCTACCCGCACGCGGACGCCAGTTACTCCGGCCGTCCGGACACCCTGCCCGCCGCCATGCTGGACGGCGACCCGGCCACCGGCTGGTCCAACGCCTTCGTCAAGGCGGCTACCGCGCTGCTGCCCGCGTTCGGCGGGGCCCGGCCGAAGGACTGGGTGTCGCTCGACTTCGGGCGCACCCGGAGCGTCGACCGGGTGGCGGTCTCCTTCACCGTCGACACCGGCCACACCCTGCCCGAACGGGCCGAGGTGGCGGTGTGGGACGGCCACGCCTGGGTCCCGGTGACCGGGACGAGGACGGAGTGGGCCACCGCCTCCGACAGCCCGACGGTCATCACCTTCGACGCGGTACGCGGCTCCCGGCTGCGCCTGACGCTCACCAGCGCGTACCCGGGCCAGCCGAAGGGAGCGGTGCGGATCAGCCGGCTGGAGGTGTGACGGTACGGCGTGCGCTCCGCGCTCCCGCCGCTGGGCCGGGGGTTCGGGGCCGCCGTGGGCGGCCGGCCCGCACCTCGTGACCGCTGCCGGGCGCGGAGTGGATCAGCGGATGGGCGTGTGCCAGCGGGGCTCAGCCGGCTGGAGGTGTGACCGTGCGGCAGCACCTCGTGCCGCCGCGGGGGGCGGTGCCGTCGGGGCCGAGGCGGGACGGGGTGCCGTGCCGCCGGGGCCGGGCGGCTGGCAGTGCGGCGGCGCGGGCATCGCCCGGGGGCGGTCAGGCGGCGTCGTGGAAGACCAGGCCCAGGGTGCGTCGCCGTCCCGACCGCACCGTGCTCACCCCGTGCCGCGTCGCCCCGGCCGACCAGCCGCGGCGGGTGCGCACGGGGCGGTCCCGGGTGGTGAACACCAGCCCGTGCCCCTGCCGCAGGACGCTCGCCGTGCCCCGCGACTGGGCGCGCGGGCGCTGCTCGACCAGCAGGAACTCGCCGCCGGTGTAGTCGGTGCCGTACGCGTCCAGCGCGATCACCACCTGGAGCGGGAAGACCAGCTCCCCGAACACGTCCCGGTGCAGCGCGTTCCAGTCGCCCGGACCGTAGCTGAGCAGGATCTGCGCCGACCGGTCCTGGCCGGCCGCGTGACAGCGCGCCAGCCACGCGTCGAGCGAGTCGGGCCAGGGCGCCGGGCGGTCCAGGCGGGCCGCCCAGTCCCGGGCGACCGGCAGCAGGCGCGGGTACAGCGCCGCCCGCAGCGCGGCGACCGGCGCGGGCAGGTCGTGCGTGAAGTAGCGGTACTCGCCGGAGCCGAACCGGTGCCGGCCCAGGTCGACCGTGGTGCGGAAGAGCTCCGGCTCGTCGTACAGCGCCGCCAGGTCCGCACACTCGGCGGGCGTCAGCAGCGGGCCCGTGGACGCGCTGCCGTGCTCGTCCAGCTCGGCGGCGAGCGCGGCCCAGTCGGTGCGGGCCGTCCGGCGGTGGGCCTCGGCCCGGGTGAGCGTCATGGGTGCTCCCGTCACCACAGCGCCGGCCGCAGCGCGCCCTCGTGCGCCAGCAGCCACCGCTTGTGCTCGACCCCGCCCGCGTACCCGCGCAGCGAGCCGTCCGCGCCGATCACCCGGTGGCACGGGCGGACCAGCAGATGGGGGTTGGCGCCCAGGGCCCGGCCCAGCGCGCGCAGTTCCGACCGGGGGACGCCGGCCCGGACGGCCAGCTCGCCGTACGTGGTCGTCGTTCCGTACGGCAGGTCGTCCAGCGCCTGCCACACGGCCCGCTGGAACGGGCTGCCGGTGGGGGAGAGCGGCAGGTCGAAGCGGGTCCGGCGGCCCGCGAAGTACGCCTCCAGCTGCCGGTGCGCCTCGGTGAACGGCCGGTCGTCGCGGTCCCCGGGCCGGACCGCCGGGGCTCCCCGCTGCCCGGGCAGCGACAGCGAGACGAGGGCGAGGCGGCCGGCCGGGGACACGGACCCGGTCAGCAGCAGGTCGCCCAGCGGGCTGGGGTGCAGGGTGTGCGCGGTGTACGTCTCCATCGGTGCTCCTATGTGTCTCCCCGGGTCGCCGGCTGCTTCCCGCGCTGTCGAGTCTGCTGCGCCACAGGCCGTGTCACCGGCGGGAATCGGACATGGCCCTCACCCCCGGCCGGTACCGCACTCAACCCATCTTGACCTGCGCGTATTTACGCGTGAGTACCCGCGCGGTACCGTGAGGGCATGCCAGCTCTCAACGTGGAGTTCAGCGAACGGGAACTAGAGGACCTGCGGCAGATCGCCAAGGAGCGCGGTACCTCGATGAAGGCCCTCGTGCGCGAGGCCGCCGCCGCCGACATCGCGCGCCACCGGGCCCTTCAGGAGGGCGCCGAGGCGTTCCGCCGCTTCTTCGCCGGCCATGCCGAGGAGTTCGCGGCGGCCTTCCCCGACGACGAGCGCCCCACCAGGGGCGCGGCCGCCTGAGCGATGCCCTCCGTCATCCATATCGACGTCCCCTGGCTGCTCCAGCGGCACGAGGAGGTCCTGCCCGACCAGCCCGCCGTGGACGACTTCTCCGCGCTGGTCGCGGCCGTCGCCCGGCACCGGGTGGACCCGCCCCGGCTCGGTGTGGACTCCGACGCCGCCTGGCGCGCCGCCGCGCTGCTGCACACCCTCGCCGTGCTCAAGCCGCTGCCCGCGGCCAACGCCCGCTTCGCCTGCGCGACCGCGGTGGCCTACATGTTCGTCAGCGGCGTCGGCATCGACCCGCCCTACGGCGCCCTCGTCGACCTGGCCCGCGACCTGATCTCCGGCAAGACCGACGTGTACGGCGCCGCCGACCGGCTCCGCTCCTGGCAGATCTGAGGCCGCCGGGGCCGTCCCGCTCCCGGCCGGCGGGGGAAGCCGCCGGGAGCCGCCGGCCGGGAGCGGGCCTTTCCGAGGTGGACCGGTGCCCAGTCCACCACCGGGCCGCCCGCCGCGGGAGCGTGCGCGTCCGGCGGACGCGTGCACGCGCTTCACACGGGGCGCATGGGAAATCCGGCCGCTTTCGCTGCAACCACCGGCCGGATCCGCGATTTTGACTTTCTTTCAATAAGGCCGATGTCCTCCGTGCGCCTTGTTGCCCCTGTGGCACTTGTGCAAGGGTTCAAACGCGGTGAATTTCCCGCTCGCACACGCGCCAGAAGGAATCCGCTCCGTGCTCACCCCCCACCCCCCTCGTCCTCCCTATCCGCCGTCCGGCGCCGATCCCGGGGAATGCGACGAGTTCCTCGCCGGCCCGCTGCGGGCCGGCTCCGACGCGGAGGCATCCCGGTCGGCCGCCCTGCTGATGGCCCGGCACTGGCAGCCGACCCAGGAGTACGCGGTCATCTGCCTGGCCGCCTCCGGACCCCTCGCCCACATGGTCACCGCGACCGCCTTCCACCAGGTCCTGGGCAGGCTGGCGCTCGGCGAAGCCGCCGACGCGCTGCGGCCCCGCCTGCTGGTAGCCGTGCGTGACACGGTCCTGAACTGGTCCGGCACCGACCGGATCACCGCCGTGCTCCCCGGGCTCGGCAAACCCGCCGGGGGACGCGGAATGCGCGCCGCGCAACCGCTCGTACCCGAGAACCGCGCCCTGTCCGACCGTTCCTTCCACGGCCTCTCCCGCCTGGAACAGGCCCTGTTGTGGCACGCCGAGGTCGAGGCCGAACCGGTGGACGTGCCCGCGGGACTGCTCGGCGTGGACCTCCGGAACGCGACCGCCGCACTCGAACAGGCCAGGGAGAAATTCCGCGAGGGCCTGGTGCGCGCCCACCGCGAACTCGCGCCCGGCAAGGAGTGCCGTTACTACAACCGCCTGCTCGACGTTCCGATCCGTCGGGGCGGCGCGCTGCTGCCCGACGTCCAGGAGCATCTGGCCGGCTGCCCCTACTGCCGGCACGCGGCCGAGCAACTCGGCCACACCGACGCGGCGTTGGGCGTGCTGCTCGCCGAGGCCGTGCTCGGCTGGGGCGCCCGCCGCTACCTCGAATCGCGCCCCGGCCGCCGGCCCGGCCCCGCCCGCGGCGGCTCCCGGCGGGCGGGCGGACGCCGGCGCGGCGGCTCCCGGCGCGGTGCCGAGGAGGACGGAAGAGGGCTGCCGGCCCGGTTCCTCGCCGGGGTGTCCGCGCACCGCGCCCCCGGCACCGCGTGGTCGTCCAGGACGCTGCTGACCGGGGTCGGTGTGGCCTCGGCCGGGCTGCTCGCCACCGTCCTCGCGGTCGGGATGTGGCCGGACGGCGACGACGGCACCGCCCCCGTCGCCACCAGCGCCACCCCCGGCGCGTCGGCCCCGTCGGGCACCCCGGGCCTGCCCGCCGCCGGCCGGCCCGGTCCGCTGCGCAACGCCGCCGGCCGGTGCCTGGACGTCAAGGGCACGCCGGAGGAGGGAGCGAGTGCGGTGCTCGCCGACTGCTCCGGCTCGGCCACACAGCGGTGGACGTACGGCACCGACGGGCTGCTGCGCAGTGCCGCCGGCACCGGTCTGTGCCTGGACTCGCACGCCGACGCCGGCGTGGTGCTCCTCGGCCGCTGCGCCGGCGCCGGGGCGGAGCGGGGCGACGACGTGCGCTACGACCTGACTCCCCGGGGCGAGTTGCTGCCGCGGTGGGACCGGACGCTCGCGCTCGCACCCGGCGGCGACCAGGCGGGGGCCGACCTCGTCGTCAAGGTCCGGGACGGGTCCCCCGGCCAGCGGTGGCTCTCCGGCGGCTCATCGTAGGGCGGCGGCAGGACGCCGCCCCTGCTGCCGGTCAGCCGGTCAGCCGGTCGGCCGGTCGGCCGGTCAGTCGCGGACCGGCGGCGGGGCGTGCGCGGTTCCGGCGCTGCGGTGCTCGCCGGGATGCGCGGGCCGCCGCGGCGGCGGAGTGCGTGGCGTCATGGGCGCTCCGGCCCGGCTGCCGAACGGCGCCCCGCGGCTGCCCGACGGCCCGGACGCCCCCGGCGGTCAGGGGCGTCCGGGCGGCCCCGGTCAGGGCCTCGGCCGGTCCGGCGGGCAGGGCCGATGGGCCAGGGCTCGGTGGGCCAGGGCCTCGGTGGGTCAGGGTTCCATGGCCCGAGGCCCGAGGCCCGAGGCCCGAGGTCCGACGGGCCAGGGCTCGATGGCGGCCGGCCGCCCGTGTGGCGGCGGATGGGCGGCCCCGGTCAGGCCCCGGTGGCGGAACCGCCGTCCGTGGCCCGGCTAGAGCCGCACGCCGGATCCGCCCCGCGTCCCTCAACAGGCCGCGGTGCCGTCCGTTTCCAGGTCCGACCGCGTCACCGTACCCGGGCGTGCGTGGCCCGACAGGGCCAGGGTCAGGTCGAACTCCGCGAGGAGGCAGCGGATGACGTGCTCCACGCCCGCCTGGCCGTCCAGGCCGAGGCCGTAGACGTACGGACGCCCGAGCAGGACCGCACGCGCGCCCAGGGCCAGGGCCTTGAAGACGTCGTCGCCGGTGCGCACCCCGCTGTCGAACAGCACCGTCAGCCGGTCGCCCACCGCGTCCGCGACCCGGGGCAGCGCGTCGGCCGCCGCGACCGAACCGGCCACCTGCCGGCCGCCGTGGTTGGAGACCACCACGCCGTCCATCCCGGCGTCGGCGGCGAGCCGGGCGTCGTCCGGGTGCAGCACGCCCTTGAGGACGATCGGCCCGTCCCAGTTCTCCCGCAGGAAGGCCAGGTCGGGCCAGGTGTGGCTCGCGTCCCCGAACAGACCGAGGAAGTGCAGCACCGCCGCGTTCGGGTCCTCGTGCACCGGCTTGGCGAGGCCCGCGCGGAACGCCGGGTCGGTGAAGTAGTTGGCGGTGCCCACGCCGTGCACGAACGGCAGGTAGGCCTGGTCCAGATCACGGGGCCGCCACGCCAGCAGCGGGGTGTCCAGCGTGACGACGAGCACCGAGAAGCCGGCCGCCCGGGCCCGGGCGAGGAAACTCCGGGTCACCTCGCGGTCCTTGCCCCAGTACAGCTGGAACCACCGCTCGGCGTCCCCCATCGCCTCCGCGACCTGCTCCATCGGCGTGCTCGAAGCCGACGACAGGACGTACGGCACGCCCTGTGCGGCGGCGGCCCGGGCGGCGGCCGTCTCGGCGTCCGGGTGCATGATCGACAGCACGCCGACGGGAGCGAGGGCGAGCGGTGCGGGCAGGGTCCGCCCGAGCACCTCGGTGGTGAGGTCGCGTTCGTGCACGTCCCGCAGCATGCGCGGCACGATCCGGCGCCGGGCCAGGGCCGCCCGGTTGGCGCGGGCCGTGCCGCCGTCGCCCGCGCTGCCCGCCACGTAGCCCACCGGGCCCGGGCCGAGCCGGTGTTCGGCCAGTTCCTCCAGCCGGGTCAGGTCGGTGGGGAGCCGGGGCACGGCCCCGGTCATCCCGTTCAGGTAGATCTCGTACTGGAAGTCCGCCCAGTGCTGTGCCATCCGTCAACTCCCGCGTGTCGTCGGCCGCATGCACCCCGACGATACCGACCGGTACGTCGGACGGAGCGCCGCGGGACCACGTCAGCCGGCCCCGCCCGCCGGCACGGGCGCCGGGGCGTCGGCGACGGCTCCCGGGCCGGTGATCGGCGGCACCGGGACCTCGACCGTACGGACCAGCCGCGCGCCCTCGGGGCCGTACGCGGCACGGGGTTCGGGGAACAGCCACAGCAGGGCCAGGAAGAGCACCGCGGCCGTGGCCAGCGACAGCGGCAGGCTGATGTCGACGCCGTGCGCCAGATCGCCCAGCGGACCCACGAACTGGCCCGGGATGTTCGTGAACAGCACACCGATGAGCGCCGACACCCACCACGCGGTCATGCCGCGCCAGTTCCAGCCGTGCGCGAACCAGTAACGGCCGCCGCGCTGACGGCGGTTGAAAACCTGGAGCGCGTCCGGGTCGTACCAGCCGCGCCGCGTCCAGAAGCCCAGCGTCATCACGACCATCCAGGGCGTGGTGCAGGTGACGATCATCGTGGCGAAGGTGGAGATGGACTGCACCAGGTCCAGGCCGAACCGGCCGGCGAAGATGAACGCGATCGACAACACGCCGACCAGCAGCGTCGCCTGGACCCGCGACAGCCTCGGGAACACCGAGGAGAAGTCGAGGCCCGTGCCGTACAACGAGGTCGTGCCCGTGGACATGCCGCCGATCAGCGCCAGCAGGCACACCGGCAGGAAGAACCAGCTCGGTGAGATCGCCAGCAGCCCGCCCACGAAGTCCGGCGCGGCCGGGTCGACGTAGTGCGGCGCCTTCGTCGCCACGATGCTGGCCGTCGCCAGACCGAACACGAACGGCAGCAGCGTCGCGAACTGGGACAGGAACGCGGCCCCGACCACCCGGCGGCGCGGGGTGGCGGCCGGGATGTAGCGCGACCAGTCGCCGAGGAACGCGCCGAAGGACACCGGGTTGGACAGCACGATCAGCGTCGCGCCGATGAAGGACGGCCAGAACATCGACCGCGTCGACGCGTCCGCCGAGGCGGTGAACACCCCGGCGTACGACGGGTCGAAGTCACCGGCGAACGCGACCGCGCCGAGCAGGAAGAGCACGCTCGCCGAGGTCACCGCGATCTTGTTGACGAACAGCATGAACCGGAAGCCGTAGACGCAGACCGCGAGCACCAGACCGGCGAAGAGCGCGTACGCGACGACGTACGACAGGTCGCCGCGCTCCAGGCCGAACAGCCGGTGCGCGCCGCCGACCAGGGCGTCGCCGGAGCTCCACACCGACAGCGAGAAGAACGCGACGGCCGTCAGCAGGGACAGGAACGAACCGACCACCCGGCCGTGCACACCGAGGTGCGCCGAGGACGACACGGCGTTGTTGGTGCCGTTGACCGGGCCGAACACCGCCATCGGGCACAGGATCAGCGCGCCCGCGAGGACACCGAGCACGGTGGCCGCGAGGCCCTGCCAGAAGGAGAGCCCGAACAGGATGGGGAAGGCGCCGAGGACGCAGGTGGAGAAGGTGTTGGCGCCGCCGAAGGCGAGCCGGAACAGGTCCAGCGGGGTCGCGGTGCGGTCGGCGTCGGGGATGCGCTCCACGCCGTGGGCCTCGACCTCGGTGAGGGCGGGTCCGGACGGGGAGGCGGACGCGGCGGGCGGTGCGGGCTGGTCGGACACGGGCGCTCCAGCAAGGACGGCAGCGGGGTGCGCTGACGGTACGGCGGGCGGAACCGTGTGATCCAGAGGACGGTTCGTCCAACTTTCGCGCCGCCGATGGATGAATCGCCCATCGGTGGGGCGGCGGAGGCCCCTCCGTCTGGTGATCACTTCATGAACACGAGGAGTCATGAAGGGGCGCGGCGCGGTCGGAGCCGGAATGTTTCAGGACGATTAACGAAGAGCTGTTTTTCGGCCATCCGGCCGCTGCCGCAGCGGGGGACCCGCCTGGTTCCGGGGGCGTGACGTTCGAATTCCGTGACTTCCCGCCACTGATTCAACACGAAAGGTTACTGAAACCCGTGGGTTCGATGTGAGTTTCCGCGACGGAGTCGGCAGAGTGGCGCTCGCCGCTCCGGCACCCGACCGGGCCGGAGCCGGCGACCCGACTGTTCGAGCGGAAGGATGCACACAATGCGGAACACCGCGCGCTGGGCAGCGGCCCTCGGCCTCACGGCCGCCGCCGTTTGCGGACCCCTGACCGGGGCCGCCGTCGCTGCACCGGGCGCCGCCCCGTCGTCGCTCTACGCCCCCTCGGCCCTGGTGCTCACCACCGGCCACGGCACCGACGCGGCCACGGCCACTCCGGAGCGCGCCGTCACCCTCACCTGCGCCCCCACCGCCTCCGGCACCCACCCGGCCGCCGCCCAGGCCTGCGCCGAACTGCGCCTCGCCGGCGGCGAACCGGAGGCCCTGAAGCCGGCCGGCGACGTGATGTGCACGAAGGTCTACGACCCCGTCGTCGTCACCGTCCAGGGCGTCTGGCAGGGCAAGCGCGTCTCCTACGAGCGCACCTTCGGCAACGCGTGCACGAGGGATGCCGCGGGCGGCGCTGTGTTCGCCTTCTAGGACCGGGATCGCACGGGTCCCCGTGGACACCGGATCAGGCCCGCAACTGGGGAGTGCGGCCCCTGGAGCGGGGAACCTGCGATCTCGCGCCGGGGCCGGCGGGCGGAGTGGGGCCGCCCGCCGGGCCCGGGCACACAGCCGCTCCCCGGGCCGGTCCGTGGGGGACCGCCCGGGGAGCGGCGAAAAACAATCCGTTTCAACCAGCCGTTCAGGCCTTGCGCCGGTGACTTGTGTCACACCAAGGGTAGCGGCGGCTGCGTCGGCAGGTACACAGAGCGACGCGGAAGCGGTCCGAGCAGACCGTGGTCCCGTCCTCCAGTTCGATCTCCACGGGCCCTTCCACGAGGAGGGGCCCGCGCCGCTGCATGGTGATCCGCCGCGCCCGGTCGGCCGAGGCCCTGGCCGCCGGACCGGCGGGGGCGGCGTCCGCCGGGGAGCCGGCGGAGCCCACCTCGGAGCCCACCTCGGAGTCCACGGCGTCCACGGCGTCCACGGCGTCAGCAGGGTCGTTCGGCACGGATGACCACCAGCTCTTCCCTGTCGTCGGCCGGCGCGAGCAGCCCGCGCCGGCGCAGCCAGTCCTCCCGGGAACGCAGCACCGGGCCGAAGGCGATCCAGCGGCGCCGGACCACCGACGCCTTCAGGCCCGCCGCCCGCAGCAGCTCCAGGGTGCGGTCGGGACCGCTCAGCGCCGAGTGCACCATCAGCAGCACCCCTCCGGGGCGCAGCAGCGCCGGCGCGTCCCGGCAGATCCGGTCCAGCAGCAGCCGCCCGTCGCACCCGGCGTCCCAGGCCCGGGCCCGGCCGTGCGGCCCGCGGCCGGCGTCGGGCGCCGGGACGTAGGGCGGGTTCGCCAGGATGAGGTCGTACGTCCGGCCGCGCACCGGTGCGAAGAGGTTGCCGCGCCGGATGCGCACCGGCAGCCGCCTCAGCCACGCGTTCAGCCGGGCCGTCCACACCGCCCGCCGGGACACGTCGACCGCTGTCACGGCCGCGCCCCGGCGGGCCGCCTCCAGGGCCAGCGCCCCGCTCCCGGTGCCGACGTCCAGCACCCGTGCGCCGGGCGGCGGCGCCTCTTCGTGGAGGGCCTCGGCCAGCAGCTCCGTATCGTCCTGCGGGGCGTACACACCCGGAAGCACCATAGCGATCACATCGCGCGGGTACCCCGGGAATCAGGATGTATGGGAAACCCCCTGTTTCACGGGTGTCTCCACGAGGGCTCCGGGGGCCGTGCGCACGGGGGAGTCCAGGGGGGTCCGCAGGGACGACCGTCCCGCGCGCCAGGCGTCCAGCAGCCGCCGCGCCAGCCGGTCCTCCAGGTACTCGGTCGCGTCGATCCCGAAGGCGATGTCCGGCGCCAGCTCCGGTTCCTCGTCGAGCAGTCCGCCGATCACCTCGTGCCGGACGACCTGCTCGTGCACCGCGTCCGCCTCCACGTGCTCGTCGTAGAAGAACTCCGCGGCCGGGCCGGCGCCGGTGCGGCGCATCGCCTCGGCCAGCCGGCGGGAGCCGGGCGAGGAGGTGATCTCCACCTCGGCGAAGTGGCCCACCAGCGCGCCGCGCAGGTCGCGGTGCAGGCCGAACAGGGACATCAGGTTGACGACGGCCAGCATCTCGGCCGGGGCCGCGTCCAGGTGACGGCCGTACGCGGTGTCCAGGCCCAGGTCCGTCATCAGGTCGGCGAACAGGCGCGCGTGCACCCGGTCGGCCCGGCCGCCGCCGAACTCGTCGTACTCCACCGCGGCCATCGCCGCCTTGGCCCGGCCCCACAGCCGCGGCAGCACCCAGGCGTGCGGGTCGGCCTCCTTCAGGTGGTACAGCGAGCGCAGCGCGGCGTACTCCCGCAGCTGCCACAGCTCGCCCTCGGCAGACAGGAAGTGGGTGACCCCCGTGCCCTCGGCCGGCTCGACGAGGAGGGCGGCCAGCGCGTCGTCCAGGCTGTCGTGGACCGGGGTGTCGGCGCGCAGGGCGGCGCCGAAGCGGTGTTCCAGCGCGGCCCTGACGCGCAGCAGCCCGGGGTCCCACTCGGTCTCCGGCGGGACACCGGCGAAGCCGCGGTAGTGCAGCTCGTAGCAGAGGTACAGGGCGAGCTGGAGGTCGTCGCCGTACGGATCGGCGGCCCCGGCGTCCGCGGGATCGGGAAGCGGGCCCGTGCCGCGCAGGTACGCGGTGACCGCGGCGGAGAGCGGGCCCCGGGGCGGGGGCAGCAGGGGTCCTCGCACATGGTGGTTCATGGGCATCGGGTACCCGCCGCGCGGGAAAGCACCAGTGATCGGCTGCGCTCCGGCCCGCCGTCCCGGCCCGGGTGCCGGCGGAGCGCCCCGTGGGCGCCCCGCCCGGCTGACCTCAGTCGCCCTTCGCCTGCTCCTGCGCCGTGGGGCTCGGGGTGATGGTGTCCCCGGCCTCACCCGAGGCGGACGGGTCCTCGTCGCGCTTCTCGGCGTCCTCGACCTCCCGGAGGACCTCCTCCAGGGCCGTGTCCGGCCGGTCCTCGTGGTCGTCGTGGCCGTTCCCGCCAGGCATGCCGTCTCCTTCCGTCGGCGAGGTGATCTCCTTGGCGGGTTACCCGAGCGAGGCGTCCCAAGCGTCCCCCGGACGGGGCGAGGGGCCGCCGTCTCCCTGCTGACGGCGGCCCCTCGGGCCCGGACCGCTACGGCTGTCACATGTGGACGACGGGTGCGGCGCCGGCGTCCTGCCGCGGCACCCCGCGCCGGTAGCAGACGAAGGCGATGACCGCGCCGGCGCCGAAGAGGACCGCCGACCACCAGAAGGCGGTGGTGTAGCTCTCGATCGTGGCCTGCCCCTGCACCAGCTTGCTGGTGGCGTCCCGGCCGGCCAGGTAGTCGGTGGCCGCGCTCGCCGCGAGGGTGTTCAGCAGGGCCGTGCCGATCGAGCCGCCCACCTGCTGCATGGCGTTGACGGTCGCGGAGGCCACGCCGGCGTCCTCGGCCGCGACCCCGCCGGTGGCCAGCTGCATGGCCGTCGGCATGACGAGGCCGAGGCCCACGCCGATCACGACGAGCTGCGGGAGCACCGCGCCGAGGTAGTGGGAGCCGAGGCCGATGCCGGTCAGCCAGGCCATGCCGGCCGTGGCGACCGCGAAGCCCAGCGGGATGACGACCTTGGGGCCGGTCCGGGGCAGCAGGACCGTGGTGCCCACCTGCGCGGTCACCATCAGCGCGCCGACCATCGGCAGGAACGCCACGCCGGTCTTCGTGGGGCTGAAGCCGAGGTTGAGCTGGAGGTAGTAGGTCAGGAAGAGGAACACGCCGAACATGCCGCCGGCGGCGATCAGCACCGCGAGGAACGAGGCCGCGCGGTCGCGGTCGAGCAGGATGCGCAGCGGCAGCAGCGGGTGCGCGGTCCGGGTCTGCCACCAGGCGAAGGCCGTCAGCAGCACGACGCCCGCGATCAGGAAGCCCCAGGTCAGCGGCGAGTCCCAGTCGTGGGTCTCGGCGTTGGAGAAGCCGTAGACCAGGGAAAACAGGCCGGCGGCGACCAGGACCGTGCCAGGGACGTCGAGCTTGGCGTGCGCCGCGTCGCGGTGGTTGCCCAGCAGCAGCCAGCCGCCCGCGAAGGCGACGACCGCGATGGCCACGTTCACGTACAGCGTCCAGCGCCAGTCCAGGGCGTCGGTCAGCACACCGCCGAGCAGCAGACCGAACGCACCGCCCGCGCCGGCGATCGCGCCGTAGACGCTGAACGCGCGTGCCCGCTCCCGCGCGTCGGTGAACGTGGTGTTGAGCAGCGAGAGCGCGGCGGGCGCGAGCAGCGCGCCGAAGACGCCCTGGAGGGCGCGGGCGACGACCAGCATGGTGAAGCCGTTCGCGGCGCCGCCGAGCGCGGAGACCGCGGCGAAGCCGACGACGCCGATGAGGAAGGCGGTCTTGCGGCCGAACATGTCGGCGATCCGGCCGCCGAGCAGCAGCAGGGAGGCGAAGGCCAGGGCGTAGGCGGTGACGATCCACTGCCGGTTGCCGTCGGAGAAGCCCAGGTCGCTCTGGGCGGACGGCAGGGCGATGTTCACGATCGTGGCGTCGAGCACCACCATCAGCTGAGCCGTCGCGATGACCGCGAGGATCCACCACCGCTTGGGCGAGGCCTCGGCGTGCTCCGGCGCCGCGGCTCCCGCACGGGAGCTCTCGGCCAGGGTCTTCTCGGGCATGCGGAACCACTCCAGGGAAGTCGTTCGGGTACGGGACGGCACAGGGGTACGACGAGGCGAACAGCTCGTAAACGAAACTGTTTCGTACACCGAGAGCCTAAGCCACCTCGAGCGAAACGGCAACGTTTCTTTATGGCGGCCCACTTCGCCGTGCGCGGTGTTTCAGTGTGTGGCGCCCTGGATACACCGCGAAGGTTCGGCCCCGGAGTTCGCGAGCCCGTGCAATGCCGTCGCAGTGAGGTCGTCACCATGTCCCATGCCCCGTCCCCCGCAGGACCGTCGAACGAGACCCGGCCGCTCCCGGCCCCGGCCGGAAGGGCCAGGACCGCCCCGCGCCCCGGCCGGGGCGGTGCCGCCCTGGTGACGGGCGCCTCCTCGGGCATCGGCGCGGCCGTGGCCCGCCGGCTGGCCGCCGAGGGCGGCTGGCGGCTGGCCCTGAACGGACGCGACGTCACCCGACTGGAGCAGGTCGCCGCACAGGCCGGTGCGGTCGCGCTGCCCGCCGACCTGACCCGGCCCGGCGCCGACCGCCGGCTCGCCGGCCTCGCGCTGGACCGCCTCGGACGGCTGGACCTGCTCGTCGCGGGCGCCGGCGTCGGCTGGGCCGGGGACTTCGCCGGCATGCCGGCCGCGCGGATCGACGAGATCGTGGGGGTCGACCTGCTGGCCACCGTGCACCTGGTGCGGACCGTCCTGCCGCACATGGTCGCCGCCGGATCCGGACGCGTCGTGCTCATCGGATCGCTCGCCGGCAGCGTGGGCGTGCGCGGCGAGGCCGTCTACTCCGCCGCGAAGGCCGCGCTGGCCACCTTCGCCGACTGCCTGCGCTACGAGCTCCGCGGCACCGGGGTGGGCGTCAGCCACGTCATCCCCGGCGTGGTCGCCACCCCCTTCTTCGACCGGCGGGGCACCCCGTACGCGCGGTCCTGGCCGAGGCCCGTGTCCGCCGAACGTGTGGCCGACGCGGTCTGCGCCGCCGTCCTGCACGGCCGGGACGAGGTGTACGTCCCCGGGTGGCTGCGGCTGCCCGCGCGGGTGCGTGGGGCCGCGCCCGGGGTCTACCGGCGGCTCGCCGCCCGCTTCGGGTGAGCGGTCATGATGGCGCTGACCGTCCTGCTCGCCCTGCTCGCGGCCCTGTCCAACGCGTCCGCGTCGGTGCTACGACGCCTGGTGGCCGTGCAGGAGCAGCCCTGCGGCTGCCCGCGCGGGTGCGTGGGGCCGCGCCCGGGGTCTACCGGCGGCTCGCCGCCCGCTTCGGGTGAGCGGTCATGATGGCGCTGACCGTCCTGCTCGCCCTGCTCGCGGCCCTGTCCAACGCGTCCGCGTCGGTGCTGCAACGCCGGGCCGCCGTGCAGGAGCAGCCGGACCAGGAGGGCGGGACCGAGTCCGTGGTGCGCCGGTTCGCCCATCTGCTGCGCAGACCCTCCTGGCTGGCGGGCGCCGGGCTGCTGGGGCTGTCCAGCCTGTTGCAGGCCGGGGCGCTGGCCGTGGGCAGCCTGTCCCTGGTCCAGCCCCTGCTCGCCGCCGAACTGCTGTTCACGCTGGCCGTGGGCAGCGTCGTCTTCCGGCGCCGCCCGCAGGCCCGCACCTGGCTCGCGTTCGTCGCCCTCGCCGGCGGACTTGCCCTGTTCCTGCTGGCGGCGGCGCCCTCCGCCGGCCGGCCCACCGCGCGGCCGGGGGACTGGCTGCTGGGCGGCGGCGGGGCGCTCGGCGTCGTCGTCCTGCTGGTCGCGGTCGCGCGCCCGGCCCGGGGCGCGTCCCGGGCCGCGCTGCTCGGCCTCGCCTCCGCCGTGTCCTTCGCCACGACCGCGGCGCTGCTGAAGGAGGCCGTGGGACGCCTCGAGCAGGGACCCGCGCAGATGTTCGGACACTGGTCGCTGTACGCCACGGGCGCCGCCGGACTCGTCGCGTTCCTGCTGCTCCAGGGCGCGCTCGGCGCCGGCTCGCTGACGGCCTCCCAGCCCGCCCTCACCCTCGGCGACGCCCTCACCAGCGTCGTGCTCGGCTGGGTGCTGTTCGGCGAGACGATCCACCTGGGCCTCAGCCTGCTGCCGGAGGCGATCGGCGTCGCCCTCATCGGCGCGGGCAGCATCGGCCTGGTCCACTCGCCGTCCGTCGGCGGGGAGTGGGACGCCACGGACCCGGAGGAGTCCCCCGGCTCCACCACCCCTCTCCCGCGCACCCCCAGGAGGTAGGTCACCCATGTCCCTCGTGTCCGGCCGCGCCGTACGCACGGCCGCCGTGCTGCTGCCCGCCGCGGTCGCCGCGGCCCACATCGGCCCGGCGGCCACCTGGCTCCCGGGCGTACGGCTGCCGCTCTTCCCCGGGCTCGCCGGTACCGGTCCCGGCAGGCACATCGCGCTCACCTTCGACGACGGACCCGACCCGGCGTCGACCCCGCGCTTCCTCGAAGCGCTCGACGAGCTCGGGGTGCGGGCCACGTTCTTCGTCCTCGGCGAGCAGGCGGTCCGCCATCCCGCGCTGGTCCGCGAGACGGTACGGCGCGGGCACGAGCTCGGCGTGCACGGCTGGACCCACGACCGGCCCTGGTGGCCGGCGTTCGCCCGGGACGCCGAGGAGGTCGCCCGGACCGTCCGCGCGGTGCACGGCCTCACCGGCCACCGCCCCCGGTGGTACCGCCCGCCGTACGGCATCCTCACCACGAGCCGCTGGCTGGCCGCCCGGCGGGCCGGACTGCGCACGGTGCTGTGGTCGGCCTGGGGCAGGGACTGGACCGCCGACGCGACAGCCGCGTCCGTTCGGGCCCGGGTCGCCGCGGACCTGCGCGGCGGCGGCACCGTCCTGCTCCACGACTCCGACCGCCACGCGGCCCCCGGCTGCTGGCGGGCGACCCTGGCCGCGCTGCCGCCGGTCGTCCTGGACTGCCGGGAGGCGGGGTGGACGGTGGGACCCCTGCGCGACCACGGGACGGTTCCGGTTCCGGTCCACTGCGGGGCGCCGGCGCCGGCCGGGCTGGTGGGGGAGTGACGAGGGCCTCCGGGGGCCGGGAGAACGGTTCGGCCGTTCCGGTGAGCTGACCGCGGGATGCCCGGCGAGCACGGGCCGGCTCCGCCGCCGACGTGGAGGCCGGCCCGCCCCGGGTGCGGTCCCAGCCCGCGGTGTGCGCGCCGGGCGCGCTCACGCACCCGTCGCCAGGTCCGTCACGCGGTCCAGCGCGTCCGTCCGGAACAGGGCGCGCCCACGGGCCACCCGGTCCGTGCGTTCCCGGGTGTGCTCCCCGAGCCGCCCGAGTGCCGCCAGCAGCGCGGGGGCGTCCGGGGCCGGTTCGGACAGGCCCAGCTCGGTCATGCGGCGCACGCCGTCCGTGCCGTGGCCGGGGAGCGGACGGTGGGCGATCACGGGCAGGCCCGCGGCGAGGGCCTGGACGGCGGTCTGGCCGGCCGCGTTGTCCACCAGGGCGTAGCACGCGCCCAGCAGGCCCGGCATGTCGTCGACCCAGCCCAGGACCAGCGCCGCCGGCTCCCGGGAGACCCGGGCACGCAGCCGCTCGTTGCGGCCGCACAGCACCACCGGCAGATAGCCGGCCGCCGCCAGCAGCCGGGCGGTGGCGGCCGGGCGGGACGCCGCGCCCCAGGCGCCGGCGGACAGCAGCACCGGGGGCCGGCCGGGCGCCCGCCGGGCGAACCGCTCCCGCCAGCGGGCCTCCCCGGCGGCCGGCGCGCGGAAGGCGGGCGCGACCACCGGGCCGGTCGTGACCACCGGCACGGTCAGATACCGGCGTACGTCCGCCGCCGCCGCGTCCGTGAGGCACAGATACCGGTCGTTGCCCGGATGCAGCCACTGCCGGTGCACCGCGAAGTCCAGCAGGAACACGGCGCTCGGCACCCGCAGCCCGCCCCGCTCCCGCAGATGCCCGGTCAGCTGCGCGGCCAGGTGGAAGACGGACACCACCACGTCGGCGCCCGTCCGGTCCACCAGCTCCGTCAGCCGGTCCCCGGCCAGCCGGGCGAGCGGCACCCCGCTGGGCCGCCGGCCGGGCCCGCCGCGCAGGAACGCGCCGTAGACCCCGCCGTACAGCCAGGGCAGGTGCCGTACCGACGCCTGGTAGCCGCGGCGCAGCCCCGTGCCCAGGCCGTACGGCAGCAGCGCCAGCACGTCGGCCACCCGGGCCTCGTGGCCCCGGCCGGCCGCCCGCCGCGCCAGCTCGGCGGCCACGGTGTCGTGACCGGCTCCCATGCTCGCGCTCAGGATCAGCATGCGCCGCCGGCCGTCCGGCGCGTCCTCGGTGGTAGGCACGGAGTCCGATTCTCCGCCGCCGTGCCGCGCAAACCGCACCGCCGGCCGTGTCGCCGGCCGGACGCTCACCCGTGCGCAGCAGCGCGCCGGGCCGGGGCCCGCCCTCCGGCTGCGAGTCGCGCGGCGCGTGCCAGGCTGGATGAATCGGCACGGGAGAGCGTGTGGTGGGCGGCGAGCGGCGGGAGGAGCCGTGAGGCGGTTGCGGCGCGGCCTGCACCGCGCGTGGCGGTGGCTGCGGGTCCAGGCCCTGATCGAGCACGGCCGGGAACTGGAGCTGATGCACCGGGCCATGGGCTTCGCCACCCTGGCGCTGGTCACGCTGGCCCCGCTGCTGATCGTGGTCGCCGCGGCCGATCCGCTGGTACGGGGCGGCTTCGCCTCCTGGCTCACCGACGGCATGGGCCTGTCCGGCCGGTCCGCCCACGTCATCACCGACGTCATCAGCCCCCCGCGCAAGGTCATCGGCACCACCAGCGTGTGGAGCGGCGTCCTGCTCGCCGTGTTCGGCATCTCCTTCGGCGGCAGCGTGCAGAACGCCTACGAGCGGATCTGGGGACTGGCCTCCGGGCCCTGGCACCGGGTGTGGCGGCAGGCGACCTGGCTGGTGGTGCTGACGGCGTACCTCTACCAGGAGGTCGCGACGAAGTCGACGCTGTACGGGACGCAGCGGATCGCGTTCTCCGCGCTGAGCGGCGTGCTGTTCTTCTGGTGGGGGCAGCGCTTCCTGCTCGGCGGGCAGATCCACTGGCGCTCACTTCTGCCCGGCGCGCTCGCCACGGTCGTCGGCCTGGCCGGCCTGCGCGCCTTCTCCTACCTCGTCTTCACCCCGCTCATCGTCACCAACGCCCTGAGCTACGGCGCCGTCGGCACCGTGCTCGTCGTCGAGTCCTGGCTCATCGGCGTCGGCTTCGTCATCTACGGCGGTGCCCTGTTCGGCCGCTGGTTCACCCAGCACCACTGGGTGCCGTCCCACCACCACGACGAGCCGGCTCCGCCGGACGGCGAGGAGGAGTGCTAGGCCAGCTGCCGGCGGACCAGTTCGTGCAGTCGGCCCCCGGTGTCCGCGAGCAGTTCGGCCGGGGTGCCCTGCTGGACGACCTTGCCGTCCTCCATCACGATGACCCGGTCGGCGTCCATGACGGTCGACAACCGGTGGGCGATGACGATCCGGGTGGCGTTCAGCTTGCGGGTGCTGTCGATGACGACGCGCTGGGTGTCGTTGTCCAGGGCGCTGGTCGCCTCGTCGAAGAAGAGGATGCGCGGGCGCCTGATGAGGGCCTGGGCGATCATCAGGCGCTGCCGCTGGCCGCCGGAGATCGCGCCGCTGCCCGCGACGATCGTGTGCAGCCCCATCGGCATCCGCTGGATGTCCTCGGCGAGCCCCGCCAGCTCGGCCGCCGCCATCGCCTCCTCCGGCGTGTACGGCTCGGTGCCGCAGATGACGTCCATGATCGAGCCGGTGAACGGCTGCGCGTGCTGGAGGACGACCCCGCACTGGCGGCGCACCGCGGACTGGTCGAGCGCCGCCAGGTCCTGCCCGTCGTACAGGACGCTGCCGGAGACCGGCCGGTCGAAGCCGATGAGCAGGCGCAGCAGCGTGGACTTGCCGCAGCCGCTCGGGCCGACGACCGCCACGAACTCGCCCGGCCGTACGGCGAAGGACACGTCGTCCAGCACGAGCGGGCCGTCGTCGGCGTACCGGAAGGACAGCCGGCGGGCCTCCACCGCGCCGGACAGCGGGCCGGGGCGGGTGCTCGCCGTGCGCACCTCGGGCGTGGCCTCCAGCACCGGCTTGATCTCCTCGAACAGCGGCAGTGCCGCCACCGCCGACACGAACGCGCCGGTCAGCTGGGTGACCGAGGTCAGCACCATGGTCACCGACGTGCTGAAGGCGAGGAAGTCCGCCGCCGACATCGCCCCCCTGGCCGGGCCCGCCAGCAGCATGAACATCAGCAGGGTGCACACCGGCAGGTAGACCGCGCCGAGGACCGTGGTGAGGTTCTTGATCCGGCCGGCCTTCTGCTGGAGCTCCCGGCTGTGCGCGAACTGGCGCGCCCAGGCCGCGTAGGCGTAGTTCTCGGCCGCCGCCACCCGCAGCTTCGGCAGCCCGCGCAGGGTCTGGAACGCCTGGTTGTTCAGCTTGTTGCCGAGCACCACCAGGCGCCGCTGCCAGCGCACCTGCCACAGCCCGAGCCCGCCGAACACCGCCGCGATGACGACGAGCATCCCGATCGCGGCCGTCGCCATCGCCGGGCTGTACCAGAAGAGCAGGGCGAGGTTCATCGTGCCGACGGTCACCGACTGGGCGACGACCGGTCCGACGCCCGCCAGCAGCCGGCGGATCGTGCTGATGCCCATCGCGGCGCTGGCCAGCTCACCCGTGGAGCGCTGGGTGAAGAAACGGGTGGGCAGCCGCAGCAGCCGGTCCCAGACGGCGGGTTGCAGCGCCGCCTCGATCCGGCCCTCGAGGCGCAGGATGGACAGGTTCTCCAGCAGCGTGAACGCCGCCGCGACCACCCCGCTCACCATGACCGCCAGACACACCTGGACGATCAGGTCCTCCCGCGCCCTCGGCACGTACTCGCCGAGCACTTTGCCGGTCGCGATCGGCACCAGCGCGCCGATCGCCACCGTCACCAGCCCCGCGAGGAGCAGGTTCAGCAGGTCGGCGCGGGTGCCGCGCAGGCTGAACCGCAGCAGCCCGAGCGGCCCGAGCCGCTTGTCGGGCAGCGGCCGGTAGAACATCACCGCGCGCGGCTCGAACTCCTCCGCGTTCGCCTTCTCCACGGGTGTCTCGCGCCCCGTGCCGGGGTGGACGGCGACGTAGCCGCCGCGCCGCCACAGCAGCGCGACCGGTGCCCCGGACAGCGCCCGGTGGCCGACGAGCGGGCCCACGTTCTCCCGCCACCAGCGCCCGTCCAGCCGGACGGCCCGCGTGCGGACCCGGGAGGCCAGCGCCACCCGCTCCACCGGGTCCAGCCGGTCGCTTTCCGTGCCGCTCTGCGCGGGCTCGGCCAGCCGGATGCCGGCCGCCCCGGCGACCAGCTTGCAGGCCGCGTAGGTGGCGTCGGCGTCGGCGGCGGTCGTACGGCGCGAGGAGCGCTTGCCGATGGAGGCCAGCAGGGTCCGGTCGGCCTGCGCGCGCACGGCCTCACCGGCCTTGATGCCGGCGGCCGTCCGCGTCTCGTGGGTGCGCTCCAGCTGCTCGATCCACCGGTCGAGCGCGGTCAGCAGCCGGTACTGCTGGTCCACCATGCTCTGCCACAGCGCCGGGTCCACCAGCAGATCGGCGGCGGCCTCCGCGCCGTACAGCGAGCCGTACTGCACGCTGCCCGGCGGGACCTGCATCCAGAACACGTCGTCGTCCGCGGGGGCCGCCGCCCGCTCCTCGGCCAGCGGGGCCTGGAAGAGGACGGACAGGCCGCGGCCGACACCGAGGGCGAGCGCGTACTCCAGCGGGCTCGACGTCGGCGGCACGTACTGCGGGGTGCCGTACTCGTCGTACGACCAGGTCTGGGTCTGCGCCGGCTGGTACAGCTCGCGCAGGTTGACGCGGTGCACCACGCAGTCCCGGACCGGCCGGGCCACCAGGGTGTGCTGGGGGCCGGCGACCGGGCCGAGCAGCAGCGTGCCCGCCTCCAGCCGGCCGAGGTGGTGCCAGTGGCCCTGCTGGGCGGCGTCCACCGCGTACAGGTCCAGGGCCCCGGCCGCGACCAGCCACAGCACCTGCGGACCCTCCAGGTCCAGGCGGCCCGTACCGGCGCAGTCGAGCCGCGTGCCGAGCGAGCCGAGCGCGCCCAGGACGAGGTCGCCTTCGTCTACGGAGGTCATCTCACCGCTCCCTGACCAGCGCCGCGTACGCGCCGCCGCGCGCCACCAGCTCCCCGTGCCGCCCGCGCTCCACGACCGTGCCGTGCTGGAGGACGACGATCTCGTCGCTGTCGCGGACCGTGCTCAGCCGGTGCGCGATCACCACGCAGGCGCAGCCGCGCCGCCGCAGGTTGTCCATCACGACCTGCTCGGTCTCCGCGTCCAGCGCGCTGGTCACCTCGTCCAGCACGAGGATGCTCGGCCGGCGCACCAGCGCCCGCGCGATCTCCAGGCGCTGGCGCTGCCCGCCGGAGAAGTTCCGGCCGTCCTGCTCGACCCTGCTGTGGATGCCGCCGGGCCGGCGCATCACCACGTCGTACAGCGCCGCGTCCTTCAGCGCCTCCACCACGGCCTCGTCCGGGATCGACGGGTCCCACAGGGCCACGTTGTCGCGGACCGAGCCCTCGAAGAGGAAGACGTCCTGGTCGACGAAGGAGACGGAGGCGGCGAGCGCGCCGCGCGGGATGTCCTCCAGCCGGCGGCCGTCGATGCGGATCACCCCGTCCCACGGCGTGTACAGCCCCGAGATCAGCCGGGAGACCGTGGACTTGCCGCTGCCCGAGCCGCCCACCAGCGCCACCTGCTGTCCGGGGCCGACGGTCAGGTCGAACCCGGTCAGCAGCGGCTGGTCCAGCGGGCTGTAGCCGAAGGTGACGTTCTCCAGCTCGACGTGCCCGTGCAGCCGCCGGGTCGAGTCGCCGCCGCCGGGGCGGGAGTAGAGCGGGTCGGCCTGGAAGTTCTCCACGTCCTTCAGCCGGGCCACGTCGGCCGCGAAGTCCTGGATGCGGCCCGCCACGCCGTTGAGCCGGGTCAGCGGCGCGGTGAACCGGGTGACCAGCGCCTGGAAGGCGACCAGCAGACCGACCGAGATGTGCCCCTCGACCGCGCGCATCCCGCCGATCCACAGGATGAGCGCGCTGTTGAAGGTGGCGAGCGTCGGCGCGACCACGCCGAGCCAGGCGCTCGGCACACCGAGCCGCTGCTGCTCCTCCAGCGTGGTGGCGTGCTGCCCGGCCCACTTGCGGAAGTAGCCGTCCTCGCCGCCGGTCGCCTTGAGCGTCTCGATCAGCTGCAGGCCGGTGTACGACGTGTTGGTCAGCCGCGCGGTGTCCGCGCGCAGCTTCGCCGTCCGGGTCGCGCGCAGCCGTACGACGAGCCGCATGGCGACCACGTTCAGCAGGGCCACGCCGATGCCGACGAAGGTCAGCTGCGGGTCGTAGGTGTAGAGCAGGACCGCGTAGAGGACGACCACGATCGCGTCGACGCCGGCCGCCGCGAGGTCGCGGGCCAGGGTCTCGGCGACCTGGTCGTTGGACTGCAGGCGCTGCACCAGGTCGGCGGGGGAGCGCTGGGCGAAGAACGTCACCGGCAGCCGCAGCAGATGGCGCAGGAAGCGGGCGCTGGAGAGGGTGGAGGAGATGATCCGGCCGTGCAGCAGGTTGGCCTGCTGGAGCCAGGTCAGCACCAGCGTGAGCAGCACACAGGCGGCCATCGAGGCGAACAGGACGCCCAGCAGCGAGGTCTGCCCGCCGATGAGGAACATGTCGATGTAGGTGCGGCTGAGCGCGGGTACGGCCGCGCCGACCGCCACCAGCAGCAGGCTGGCCAGCACGGCGGCGGGCAGCGTGCCCGCGGTGCCGCGCAGCCGGGCCGGCATCGCGCCGAGCACACCGGGTCTGCGGCCGCCCCTGGTGAAGCCCTCGCCGGGTTCCAGCACCAGCACGACACCGGTGAAGCTGCCGTCGAACTCCTCCATGGGCACGAAACGGCGGCCCTTGGCGGGGTCGTTGACGTACACCCCGCGCCGGCCGAAGCGGCGGCCCATGCCGTCGTAGACGACGTAGTGGTTGAACTCCCAGAAGAGGATGGCCGGGGCCCGCACCTCGGCGAGGGCCGCCAGGTCCATCTGCATGCCCTTGGCGGTCAGGCCGTAAGCGCGGGCCGCCTTCAGCAGGTTGGAGGCGCGGGAGCCGTCGCGGGAGACACCGCAGGCGATGCGCAGCTCCTCCAGCGGGACGTGCCGGCCGTAGTGGCCGAGCACCATCGCGAGGGAGGCGGCGCCGCACTCGACGGCCTCCATCTGGAGGACGGTGGACGTACGGACCGTGCCGGTACGGGACGTGGGGACCGGGCGCTTGGCGGGGGCCGCGCGTCTGCGGCCTCGGGTCTCCTGGGCGGTGGTCACGGGAGCAGCCAATCGACGGGATGCTGGTCGGCGAGCCGGACGGAGCCGGTGGCGAGCGTCATGGAGTCGAGCCGGAACGGCGGTCCGTCCTTGGACGACCAGCGGTAACCGCTCCTGGTCGAGGAGGACGCGGCCAGTTCCACCAGGACGGCCACCGGACGGCCCTTGCGGGTGAACTGCTCGCCTAGCTGGCTGTCGCCGAGGAACGCGGAGATCGACTGGGCGGACTGCGCCGTGCGGTCCACCGACTTCACCTCGCCGCGCAGCACGCCGTACCGCTGCGTCGGTACGGAGGACACGGTCAGGTCGACCGGGGCGTGCGCCGGGATGGCGGCGGCGTTCTCGGCCGGTACGTACACGGTCGCGTACAGCGGGTCGGAGGCGTGGGCGACCTTCTCGACCGCGGCGACGTCGGTGCCGGTCCGGACGATCTGGCCGAGGGTGGCGGCGAGCGTGGTGACGCGTCCGGCGGCGACCGTCCGCACCACGGTGTCGCCGTTGCCCGTACGGACCTTGAGCAGGGGCGCGTTCGCGGGCAGCCGCTGGCCCTGCCGGGCGAGGACGGCCGTCACCTGTCCGGCCACCGGGCTCTGCAGCACGTAGCTGCCCTGCCCGTGGGTGAGGACGGCGGGCGCGCTCACGGTGGAGGCGACCGAGCCGGTCACCGCCCAGACGGAGGCGGCGGCCATGACGACGAGGGTGACCCCGAGCGCGAGCCAGCCCTGCGGGCGGGCCAGCCGCACCGGGAGGTCCAGCTCCTCCGGCGACTGGAGCCTGGCGAGGGCCTGTTGGCGGAACTGCACGGAACTTCCCTCACCTGTGGGAGAGACGCGGGTGTTTCAGGGCACCGATGAGCCCCGGAGCCGTGGGACGGCTCCGGGACGTCGGTCACACCGGGGGTGCGATCAGAGACCGGCGACCAGGCCGTTGACCGGGGCGACGTTCAGGCCGGAGACGCCCTCGACGGTGCCGACGACCGTGTTGACCAGGCCGGTGACGCCCGGGGCCACCGCGTTCACGGTGCCCAGGGTGCTGTTGAGGGTGTTCACGGACAGACCGCCGGAGACGTTGTCCAGCTCGGCGTCCGAGATCTCGACGGTCTCGACCTGGGGGGTGGAGTTCATGATGGAACTTCCCTTCATATGGATATCTCACAAGGGGGGAGCGGCCCCCTCTGGGGACAGACGGACGGCCGCGGCCGCAGGCGCCGGGCACCCGTTTCCGGAGGCCCGCCGGACCCCCGCGGTGCGATGGATCAAAGCACGCACGCGGGCCGCGCTTCCAATCAACCACGGCTCCCACCTGGGGATTTGCGGCATGAGAGGGGTCCAACCGTGCAGGTGTGCGCACGGCATGTCGGCGACTCCTTCACATGCCGCACGGCATCGTCGCGCCGGGTGCCTTGCCCCTGGGATCGCGAATCCGGCACTCCTCGCCAAAGACGTGCCGGGGGGCGCGCGGATGTGCAGATCTCCGTGCGGCCGTGACGCGGCTGGGTATTCGGTGTGCAGATTCCCTGAAGGGTGGATTCCGCTTCGCGTTCGCAGCCGAGCGTTACTGATCGGTTGCTGACCGTGTCTGTGCGGAACCGTGTCAGCCGACGCGGTGTCAGCCGGCGTCATGTTGGGCTGACGGGGCATCCGCCGGCTATGCGTCGGCCGGCGTCGTGTCAGCCGAGGATCGCGTAGACCGTGTTCGCCCGGGCCGCCAGCGCGCCCGAGGCGGCGTCGCTCAGCGTGACGTCCGCGAAGGCCATCCGGCGGCCCAGTTTGGTGAGCACCGCCTCGATCAGGACATCCGCGCCGCTCACCGCCCGCTGGAACGAGGTCGACTGATGCACCGTCGTCATCGGCACGAATGCTGACCGTGTCGGTGCGGGACCGTGTCAGCCGACGCGGTGTCAGCGGCGTCCTGTGGGCTGACGGGCGTCGGCCGGCGTCGTGTCAGCCGAGGATCGCGTAGACCGTGTTCGCCCGGGCCGCCAGCGCGCCCGAGGCGGCGTCGCTCAGCGTGACGTCCGCGAAGGCCATCCGGCGGCCCAGTTTGGTGAGCACCGCCTCGATCAGGACGTCCGCGCCGCTCACCGCCCGCTGGAACGAGGTCGACTGCTGCACCGTCGTCATCGGCACGAACCCGCCCCGGGCGGCCGAGATGGCGATCACCGTCGCCGTGTCGGCCGCCGCCATCAGCGCCTGTCCCGACAGCCCGCCGCCCTCCCGCGCCAGCCGGTCCGACCAGGGCAGACGCAGCACGGCCCGGTCCTCGCCCACCGCTTCGACGGACAGGCCCAGATCGAGTACCCAGGGGGCGAAGTTGGCGGCGAGGATCTTGCCGGCATCGACGGTGGTCATCGTCATAGGGGGGATTGTTCCCCGGCCGCCCGCCACGGCACGCGGAGCACGGCCGGATCCCCGCGCCGGTGCGACCGCGCGGAAGCGGAATTGAACACACCGCGCGGCCGGTGCGTACGTACGGCCATCCAGGCGCCCC
This sequence comes from Streptomyces sp. NPDC047841, assembly GCF_040704085.1. NCBI lineage: Bacteria > Bacillati > Actinomycetota > Actinomycetes > Kitasatosporales > Streptomycetaceae > Streptomyces > Streptomyces sp. NPDC047841. Next base: position 70,791 of record NZ_JBEYRP010000003.1, on the reverse strand, counting down.
GGTACGCACCCGATACGCACTGCCCGTGAGCGGCAGACCCCGTGGAGGTCGAGAAGTTTGAGTCACAAGCGAATGCCCAAGCGCAAGGCCGCGATAGCGGTGGGCGGTGTCGCGGCGCTCGGGGCGGCGGCCCTCCTGCTGCCCAACGCCAACGCCTCCCAGGACCAGGACGACACGACCGCGGGCGGCACGGCGGACGTGAAGACCCTGAAGGCCACGGACGCCTCGGGCCTTGCCGGCCGGCTCCAGAAGGTCCTCGGCGACGCCTTCGCCGGGTCGTACTACGACAGCGGCAAGCAGCAGCTCGTCGTCAACGTCGTCAGCGGCGACGACAACGTCATCGTGCAGGCGAAGAAGGCCGGAGCGGTGGTCCGCAAGGTCGACAACAGCGCCGCCGAACTCCAGGCCGCCGCACGGACGCTGAAGGCCAGGGCGACCATCCCCGGCACCTCCTGGGCCGTCGACCCGCGCACCAACAAGGTCCAGGTCACCGCCGACTCCACCGTGACCGGCGCCGACTGGAACAGGCTCCGGTCGGCGGTGCGCGGCCTCGGCACCGGCATGGCGACCCTGAAGAAGTCCTCCGGCACCTTCAAGACCCTCGTCTCCGGCGGCGACGCCATCTTCTCCCAGGTACAGGGCGGCGGCGTCCGCTGCTCCCTCGGCTTCAACGTCACCGCCTCCGACGGCAGCCCCGCGTTCCTGACGGCCGGTCACTGCGGGGTCGCCGCCAAGCAGTGGTCCGACTCCGCGACCGGGCAGCCCATCGCCACCGTCGACCAGGCGACCTTCCCCGGCGAGGGCGACTTCTCCCTCGTCAAGTACGACGACCCGAACACCCAGGCGCCCAGCGAGGTCAACGCCGGCAACGGCCAGACCGTCCAGATCAAGCAGGCCGCCGACGCCACCGTCGGTGAGGCCGTGTTCCGGATGGGCTCCACCACCGGGTTGCACGACGGCCAGGTCACCGGCCTCGACGCCACCGTCAACTTCCAGAGCGAGACCGACCCGAACGGCGTCGACACCGTCACCGGCCTCATCCAGACCGACGTCTGCGCCGAGGCCGGCGACAGCGGCGGCTCCCTGTTCACCCAGGACGGCAGCGCCCTCGGCCTCACCTCCGGTGGCAGCGGCGACTGCACCAGCGGCGGTGAGACCTTCTTCCAGCCGGTGACCACCGCCCTCCAGGCCACCGGCGCGACGCTCGGCGACGGCGGCGCCGGCGCTGGCGGTGGCAATGGAGCGGGCGACCAGGCGGGCGCCGGTGACCAGGCCGGTGCCGGCGGTGACCAGATCGGCGGCGCCGATCCGTCCGGTGCCGGCGCGGCCGACGACGGGTCGTCGTCCCCCACCGGCTCCCACTGACCCGCCCTCCCGCTGACGGTCCGGCCCTCCGGCGGGAGGGCCGGACCGGTCGCGTGTCAGCCGTCGTCGCGTGCGCGCAGCAGCAGCACCGCGACGTCGTCCACCCGCCCCCGGGCCCCCGCGCTGTGCCGGACCACCTCGTCCGCCAGGCTCTCCAGCGGCTGGTCGCCGATCTCCGCGAGCAGCCCGCCGAGGCCGACCAGCGCGTCCTCGATGTCGATGCCCGGGGACTCCACCAGGCCGTCGGTGTACAGCAGGAGCACCGAGCCGGGGACCAGGGCGACCTCGGTCGTCGGATACCGGGCCGAGGCGTCGATCCCGAGGAGCGGGCCCCCGGCCAGGTCCAGCACCCGCACCCGTCCGTCCGGCCGGCGCAGCAGCGGCGGCGGATGACCCGCCCGCGCCATGACGGCCCGCCCGCGCGCCGGGTCCAGCCGCAGATACAGACAGCTGGCGAACAGTTCGGAACCGAGGTCGATGAGCAGCCGGTTGGTGCTGCTCATCACCTCGTGCGGGGCCTGCCCCACCGTGGTGTACGCGCGGACCCCGGTGCGGATCTGGCCCATCAGGCCGGCCGCGGTCACGTTGTGCCCCTGGACGTCACCGATCACCGCCGCCGCCAGCGGCCGGGTCGGCACCAGGTCGTAGAAGTCGCCGCCGATCTCCATGCCGTGGGTGGCGGGCAGATAGCGGGCCGCCGCCTCGATGCCGGGCGGGGGCGCCAGCGAGTGCGGCAGCAGCGCCTGTTGCAGGCCGTGCGCGAGGCGGTGCTTGGCGTCGTAGAGCAGGGCCCGCTCCAGGGCCTGTGCGATCAGCCCGCCGAGCGAGGTCAGCACCGCCCGCTCGTCGGCGGGGAAGACGTGCGGCGCGCTGTAGGCCAGCACACAGGTGCCGACCGGCCGCCCGGACGCGATCAGCGGCAGGTACGCCCAGGCCGCGAAACCGTCGGGGGTGTGGTGCCGGCTCGGATACAGCCGTTCCAGCTGCTCGCGGGAGTCGAAGAAGGCGGGCACGCCGTTGCTCAGGACGTGCGTGCCCGGGGTGCGCTCGGACAGCGGCAGCCCGTCGAACCGTTCCACGACGTGCGGGTCCCGATAGCCCCGGTGCCCCAGCACGTGCAGCCGCCCGCCTTGCGCCCGCAGCAGCGCCAGCGCCTGGCTGCCGACGGCCGGGACCACCTCGTCCCACACCAGCTGCACCACGTCCCGCACCCCGGCCGCCACGGTCAGCGCGCCCGCCAGACTCAGCAGCTGGGAGATCGTCACGAGCCGGGACGGCCCCGGGCCCGCCTGCGGGGCCACGCCCGTCATCTCCGCCACCGCCCGGGCGCGGGTGACGCGCACGCTCAGCCCGGTCGTGCTCGGATACATCCGGAACGACAGCCACTCACCGGGCGGGCGCAGCGCCACGAACGACGTCACCTGCTGGCTCATCAGCGCCGCCCGGTAACGGTCCTCGTACATCGGGTCGTTCAGCCAGGGCACCGACACCCAGGGCACCGTGCCCAGCAGTTCCCCGGCGGGCAGGCCGAGCAGTTCGGCGGCGGCCGCGTTCAGGAAGCCGATGCGGCCGCGCAGATCCAGGGAGACCAGTCCGTACGGCAGCCGGGACACCATCCGCGCGGCCTCGACCGAGCCCAGCGTTTCCGCCACGAACGACGCCGGTGCCGCGAGCACGTCCGGCTCGTTCCCGGGGGGGCGGTCCTCCCGCGCGGCCCGTTCCAGCCGCAGCGCCAGCTCTGCGCAGGCCGCCGTCAGATGCTCCCGCTCCCGGTCCGACAGCTCCGCGCGCGTGCCCGGCCAGGTCACGAACACCGCGCCGTACACCGTGCGCTCCGTCGCCACGGGCGCGGCGGCCAGCGCGAACGGGTACGGCAGCACCACCGAGATCCTCGGGTAGCTGCGGGCCATCTCCGCCTCGCCGCCCACCCACACCAGCCGTCTCTCCCGCGCAGCGTCCGCGACCGGGATCGGCGCGCTCAGCCCGACCCGCTCCCACGGGGCCGCGAAGGCGCGGGGCATGCCCGCCATGACCGCCATCTCCAGGACCGTCTCGTCGGGCCTGAGCAGGTAGACGGCGCCGGAGTGCGCCTGCACCCGCTCCAGCAGGGTGGCCAGCGCCAGCGACAGCACCGGCTGCCGGGCCGGCGCCGTGCCGGCCGCCGGTGCCCGTCCCGGCTCCGGCCCGTCGGACACGCCGACCACCTCCTCGTACGGCCGCGCGTCGCATCCCGGCCACAAGACTCCCTCGCGGCGGCGCCCCGCGCACGGTGAACGCTCACGGGGCTCCCTCCGCGCCCGCGCGGACCGGATGGCTCCGAATACCCCGCCCGGCCTTCTCCATGCGCCGGCGCGTAAGGGGAGGGTCGGCCGCGGACGAAGGGGCGGACGTGCCGCGGACGGGAGAACGGCGGGCGAGCGTGCCGTTCCGAGGGACCGGCCGGCGTTCCGGGGCGGCGCCCGGCGGTGGGCGGGAAGCACGGGTGGTGTTCGGGCTTCTTGTGTGCGCCCCCGCCGCGCCCGGATGGCCGAAATGATGCGCATCGGCACCGGTTCTAGCCCCGCGCGGTGCCCGAGCGGTCGCGTGCGGGGCGGCGGGACGGGTGACCGCCGGGCGTGTCGGCGGTGGGCCGGTGCGGCGCGCCGCGCGTGTCGCCGCCGTCGCCCTGCGGCGCCCGCGGTCCCCGCTGGCCGAATCATCACCCCTGATCAGGGGCAGTCCGGCCACCGGGTCTCACGGAGGGGCGGCACACCGGCCCGTGTGCGGGCGCGGCCCGCACGACCCGGCCTCCGGCGATCGATGACAGATTTTCTGCGTGTGCTCGGTTTGCGGGGGAGACGCCGGGGCACACGCGGGGGCGACGAACCGGCCGGGGGTCTCGTGTGCGCGGAGGCCCGGCGCAGTGGCCGGACAGTGACGCAAAAGCACCGCCAGAGTACTCTCCGTTCGACTTCAGGGGGTTGCTTGTGTGTGACTCGCCGTGAAGACTGTGGCCGAGTTCCATCGAAACGAAGGTGTCTCGGGGTACGCATCATGCCAATCGTGGGGCGGCACGCGCTGCGACTGCGTATTCTCACACCTCACTAGCCGGGAGGGTCCCGCGTGAGCCTGCGCGGGAGCTATCGCCGAGGGGGATCTGTTATGTCGGATCGGCGCGCCGCACGACAGCGCTCGCTACGGGGCCGTGGCCGGCCGCGCAGCGGCCACGTCCTACGCCGGATGTGCTGAGGACGCGCCACATGTCCGGGGGCCGCGCCGCACGGGCGGAGACCTCGTCGCCGGTGCCGGGCCTGCCCCGCTCGGGCTGAGGCCCACCCCACGGGTCGCGGGGGCCGGGTCCCGCCACGCGGGCCGAGACCTCGTCGCAGACGCGGAGGGTCCCCGGCCCACCCGGACACCAGTCCGACGGCGGCCGATGCCGCCGCGCCCGAGGAGGACACGGGGGTCACGCTCTACCCGTCTTCCCGTCCGGATGTCCCGCAGGCGGGGGCGCAGCCGTGCCCCGAACCCGCCCGGCCTGTGGCCGGCGGCGGTCCACGGCCTTCCCTGCACGCATGACTCCTCCATGCCCGCACGCGCCAGCAAGGAGACAAGGTGATCAGCAAGCAACCGACGGGCGAACGGCTCCTCCTGGAGGAGTTACCCGACCGCTGGCGTGGCTTACGCGAGGCCGGGCCGGTGCGGTACGACGAGACGCAGGGCGTCTTCCAGGCGCTGGACCACGAGACCGTCGCCACCGTGCTCGCCGATCCGGCGACGTACTCCTCCGACATGTCCTCCCTCGCACCCACCCAGTCCGACTTCGAGACCTTCCGGCAGGGCAACTTCGTCGGCATGGACCCGCCGGAGCACCGCAAGCTCCGCGCCCTGGTGAGCCAGGCGTTCACCCCCCGGGTGGTCCAGGGGCTCGGCCCCCGCATCGAGGCCGTCACCGCCCGGCTGCTGGACGCCGTCGCCGACCGCGACCGGTTCGACCTGGTCGACGCGCTGGCCTATCCGCTGCCGATCATCGTCATCGCCGAACTGCTCGGCATCCCGGCGCAGGAACACCGCCTCTTCCAGGAGTGGGCGAGCGTGCTGTTCGGCGGCGACCAGCTCGGCGAGGCGCCCGACATGGCCGACCTGGAACGGGCACTGGAGGCCATCGCGCCCACCGTGCGCGAGATGAACGGCTACATGCTCGACCACATCCGTGCCCGCCGCGCCGACCCCGGTGACGACCTGACCAGCAGACTCATCGCCGCCGAGGTGGACGGCGTCCGCCTCGCCGACCAGGAGATGGTCGGCTTCGTGGCCCTGCTGCTGGTCGCCGGGCACATCACCACCACCGCGCTGCTGGGCAACGCCGTCGTCACCTTCGACCGGCACCCCGGCACGAGCGCCGCGCTGCGCGCCGACCCCGCGCGGATCCCGGCCGCCGTCGAGGAGGTGCTGCGCTGGCTGCCCCCGTTCCCGGAGCTGGGCCGCCGCGTCACCCGGCCCGTGGTCCTCGGCGGCCACGAGATCGCGGCCGACACCCTGCTCATGGCCCATCTGGGCGCCGCCAACCGGGACCCCGCCCGTTTCCAGGCGCCCGACGTCTTCGACGTGACCCGGCACCCCAACCCGCATCTGACCTTCGGGCACGGCATCCACTTCTGTTTCGGCGCGCCCCTGGCCCGGCTGGAGGCGCGGATCGCCCTGCGGATGTTGCATGAACGATTCCGCATGCTGGCGATCCCCTCCTACGAGGACATCGCCTACCAGAATCCGGCCGTGATCATCGGCGTGCGGCACCTGCCCGTCGAGGTCCGCAGACCGTAGCCCGAGCGCGCGCAGCGCACCGGCCGGCCCCGTCCCCGCTCGGACACGGGCCCCGACCGGCACACCCGCACATGAGACCCATCCAACGGGAGTCCCCTTCTCATGCCGTACACCATCCCCACCGCTCCGGCCGCCTCCCGGACGCCGTCCCTGTTACGCCGGGAGATACAGGACCGCCTCGAAGCCCTCGCCCGTGCCCACCGGGTGCCCGGCGCCCAACTGGCCCTGGACACCGGCACGGACGTCATCTCCGTGCACACCGGTACCGCCGACGTCACGACCGGCAGCCCCTTCACCGAGGACACGGCGGTCCCGCTGGGCTCGCTCACGAAGCCCTGCACCGCGGCGCTCGTCATGCTCCTGGCCGACGACGGCGACCTGGACCTGGACGAACCCGCCGCCGCCCACCTCCCCGAGCTCGGCGCCGTACCGGACGTGACGATACGTCAGCTCCTGAGCCACACCGGCGGTCTGCCGACCGGACCGGACTCGGACACCGCCGCCGCGACCACCGCCCCCCGCTATCTCGCCGCCGTGTGCACCACCCGCGACACGCTGTTCCCGCCGGGGACCGACTTCTCCTACTCCAACGCCGGCTACGTCGCCGCCGGACGCCTGGTGGAGACCGTCACCGGCATGCCCTGGCACGAGGCGGTGAGTGCGCTGCTCCTCGAACCCCTCGGCGTCACGCCCGCGTTCATCGGCGACCCCGCGCCCGGTCGTCCCACGGCCATCGGGCACGCCGTCAACTCCGCGACCGGGCAGACCCGTCCGGCCCGGCAGAACCTGGCACCACTGGAGGCGCCGGCCGGAGCGCTGCTCGCGAGCGCCCGGGACCTCGTCGCGTTCGGCAACGCCCTGACCGGCCGCGCGGACCTGCTGCCGCCCGCCGTCGCCAAGGAGATGCGCCGCCCCGAGACCGCCGCCCGGCCGGGCACGCTGGCCGACGGCTGGAGCCCCGGGCTCGCCCTCTACGAGCGGGACGAGCGCGTCTGGTGCGGGCACGACGGCAACGCCCAGGGCACGTCCTGCCATCTGCGGGCCGACCCGGAGAGCGGGGTGGTGGTCGCCTTCACGGGCAACGCCGGGGGTGCCACCGCGCTGTGGCGCGACCTCACGGAGGAACTGGGCCGGCTGACCGGCGTACGGGTGCCCACCGGCACCCCGGTCGCAGACCGGGGGCGTCCCGTCGCCCTGCCCGAGTGCGCCGGCACCTACCGCAACGGCACCACGACCTATCACATCGCGCCCGGCCCCGACGGCTCGCCTGCCCTGTCGGTGGACGGTGACCTGCCCCTGCCGCTGGTCTGCTACGCCGACCTCTCCTGCGACCTGGTCGATCCCGGCACCGGGCGCCTGGAGCCCGGGGGCCGCTTCCACCGGGATCCGGCCACCGGAAGGATCGAACGGGTGCAGATCTCCGGCCGCACGGCCCGCCGCACCGACCCTGACTGAGCACGGGTGCCCACCGGTCGGGGGCCGTGGTGCCGCTTCCGCCGCACCGCGCCGGTGCCCTGGCCCACTGGGGCCCCGGCCGTGAGGCGACGGTGCCGGTTCCGGTCCGGCCGCTGATCCGGTGGCCGGCTCGGGCCTGCCCCCGCCCGGTCCGGGTTCCTCCCGGTGGCCTGACGACCGCCGGTCGCCGGGACCGGCGGCCGGCACCGGCCGGGCGGCGCCCCCGAGCGCGCCCTCCGCTCACCCCGGAGCACGCGACCAGCCGGCCCCGGCACGCCGTACCGCACCGCCCCGCCCGCACCCCCGGTGTGTCCCCCCGAGCCCACGCACGGCCCCCCGGTGGGGCCGGGATCGTCCGCGCCGCATCGTCCCGCTCTCCAAAGGACTTCACCCATGACGGACCTGCACGACAAGCCCGCACCGGCGTCCTCCCTGCCACCGCAGGCCGGCCCCGCCGCCGACGCCACGGAGAGCGCGGCCGCCGTGGCGTACCCGACGCTCGGCGAGCTGTTCACCGCGTGGGTGGCCCGTACCCCGGACGCCCCGGCGCTCACCGACGGCCGGCGGACCTGGAGCTACCGCGAACTGGCCGCCCGTGCCGACCGGTTGGCCGTCCACCTGACCCGAAGAGGAGCCGGTCCCGACCGGATCGTCGCCCTGGTCCTGCCGCGCTCCATGGAGCTGATCGCGGCCGAGCTGGCCGTCGCCCGGGCGGGCGCCGCGTTCCTGCCCGTGGACCCGGCCTACCCCGCCGAGCGCCGGGCGCTGATGCTCGCCGACGCCGCGCCCGCCGTCACCCTCGACGACCCGCGCCGCGTCCGCGAGGTGCTGGACACCGGCGACAGCGGGGGACACGAGGCCGGTGCGGGAGCCCCCGCCAACGCCGACCACGCCGCCTACGTCATCTACACCTCCGGTTCCACCGGTACCCCCAAGGGCGTGACCGTCACCCACCGCGGCATCGGCGGCTTCACCGCGGCCGCCGCCGAGCGGTACGCGGTGGGCCCCGGCGACCGCGTGCTCCAGTTCTCCTCGCCGAGCTTCGACGCCTCCGTGCTGGAGCTGTTCGTCTCCTTGCTGTCCGGCGCCACCCTCGTCGTACCGCCGCACGGCCCCTGGCTCGGTGACGAACTCGCCGCGGTCCTCGACGAGCACCGCATCACCCACGCCCTCATCCCGCCGGCCGCGCTGGCCACCCTGCCGGACCCCGCGCGGGGCACCGGCCGCCATCTGCGCACGCTGATCGTCGGCGCGGAGGCCTGCCCCGCCACGCTGGTCGACCGCTGGGCCCCCGGGCGCCGCATGATCAACTCGTACGGCCCGACCGAGGCCACCATCGTCGCCACCTGGACCGGGCCGCTCACCGCCGGCCAGGGCACGCCGACGATCGGCGGCGCCCTGCCGCACACCCGGGTGCACGTCCTCGACGCCGCGCTGCGCCCCGTACCGGCCGGCGCGGACGGCGAGCTGTTCATCGGCGGCGACGCGGTGGCCCGCGGCTACCTGGGCCGCCCGGGCCTGACCGCGGCCCGGTTCGTCCCCGACCCCTTCGGCCCGCCCGGCGCCCGTCTGTACCGCACCGGGGACCGGGCGCGCTGGACCGACGACGGGGAACTGGAGTTCCTGGGCCGGCTGGACCGGCAGGTGAAGGTCCGCGGCTTCCGCATCGAACCCGGCGAGATCGAGGCGGCGTTGCGCCGCGCGGGCGCCGGGAGCGTCGGCGAGGCGGTGGTCGTGGTCCGGGAGGACGAGCCGGGCCACCGGCGCCTCGTCGGCTACGTCACCCCCGCCGGACAGGGCGCCACCGACCCTGCCGACCCCTCCGCCCCCGCCCCCTCCGGCTCCCCGCGCCCCCTCGACCCGGCGGCGCTGCGCTCGGCCGTGGCCGCCGTGCTGCCCGCCCACATGGTGCCGTCCGCCGTCGTGGTGCTCGACCGCATGCCGCTCACCCCGCAGCACAAGATCGACCGGCGGGCCCTGCCCGCGCCGGGGCGGAACGTCACGGAGGACCGCATCGCGCCGCGGTCGGCGGGCGAGCGTGCCCTCGCCCGGATCTGGGCGGAGGTGCTGGGCGTCGACGCGGTCGGGGTGACGGACGACTTCTTCGACCTGGGCGGTGAATCGATCCTCGCCGCCCGCGCGCTGACCCGGATCCAGGAGGAGCTCGGTGCCCGGCTGACCGTCCGGGACGTCTTCACCGCACGGACGGTCGCCGCGCTCGCCCCCCTGCTGGGCGACCCGTCGGCCGCCGCACCGCCGGAGCCGATACCGCCGGCGCCGGGCGAGGGCCCCCTGCCCCTGTCCAGCGCGCAGCGGCGGCTCTGGTACCTCGACGACCTCACCGAGGGCGGCACCGAGTACAACACCGGCGTGTCCCTGCGGCTGCGCGGGCCCCTTGACCCCGACGCGCTGGGCCGCTCCCTGCACCGCCTCGCCGCCCGCCACGCCTCCCTGCGCACCACGTTCACCACGGCCGACGGACAGGGCGCCCAGCGTGTCGCGCCGGAGCCGGACCTGCCCCTGCGCACGGCCGACCTCACCGGCGTACCCGGGGCGCGCCGTGCGGACGCGGCGGAGGCGCTGCTCACCGAGGAGCTGGGCCGGCCCTTCGATCTGGCGGCCGGCCCGCTCACCCGGGCGCTGCTCGTCCGGCTCGCCGCCGAGGACCACCTGCTGCTCCTGGCCCAGCACCACATCGTCACCGACGGCTGGTCGGTGGGCATCCTCACCCGCGAACTCGCCGCCCTCTACCACGCGGAGACCACCGGCGAACCCGACGGCCTGCCGCGACCCGCCGTGCAGTACCCGGACTTCGCCGTGTGGGAGCGGCGGCAGCGCTCCACCGGGGCCGACACGGAGGACCTGGCCTACTGGAGACGCCACCTGGCGGGCATGCAGCAGCTGGAGCTGCCCACCGACCGGCCGCGTCCCGCCGTGCGCACCACCGCCGGAGCGGCCCACCGGCACCCGCTCCCCGCCGACCTGGTGACCCGGCTGCGGCAGCTGGCCGCAGGGCGCGGCACCACGGTGTTCACCCTCTTCGCGGGCGCCTCCGCGCTGCTGTTCTCCCGCTACTCGGGCCAGCGGGACGTCGCGTTCGGCACCGTCACCACCGGGCGCGGGCGGCGTGACCTGGAGGACGTGCCGGGCTTCTTCGCCAACACGGTGGTGCTGCGGGGCGAGGTCGACGAACGGGCCACCGTGGACCGGTTCGTGGAGAGCGTGCGGACGACCGTGCTGGACGCCTTCGCCCACGACGGGGTGCCGTTCGACCGGGTGGTCGAGGAGCTGGCACCGCCCCGCGACCCGAGCCGCACCCCGCTGGTGCAGGCCCTCGTCGTGCAGCAGACCGCGCTGCCCGTGCCGCCCCGGTCCGGCGGGCTGCGGCTCACCGAGCACCCGCTGCCCCGCCCCGCCGCCCGCTTCGACCTGGTCCTGGAGTTCTCACCGGACCAGGACGGCGGCTGCGTGCTGACCGCCGAGTTCAACACGGACCTGTTCGACGCCGCCACCGTGGCCCGGCTGACCGCCCATCTGCACCGCCTGCTGGAAGGCATGGCGGACGGACCGGGCCGCACGCTCGCCGAGCTGCCCATGCTCTCGGCCGAGGAGCAGCGCACCCTGGTCGACGCCTGGAACCCGCCCGCCCACCGCTCCCGGGACGCCCGCCACGGCACGCTGCCCGACCTGTTCCGCGCCCAGGCGGCCCGCACCCCCGGCCGTACCGCCGTGATCTGCGGCCCGGACCGGCTGGACTACGCCGAGGTGGCCCGGCGCGCCAACCGGCTGGCCCGGCTGCTCCTCGCGCGCGGCGCGGGCCCGGAGACCCTGGTCGCGCTCTGCCTGCCGCGCACCGCCGACCTCGTGCCCGTGCTGTGGGCCGTGCTCGCCTCGGGCGCGGGCTACCTCCCCGTCGACCCCGGCTATCCGGCCGAACGCGTCCGGTTCATGCTCGACGACGCCCGGCCCGCCCTCGTCCTCGCCACCCGGGAGACGGCCTCCGCCCTGCCCGCCGGCTGCGCGCACCTGCTCCTGGAGGACTGCGCCGACCCGGCCGTGCCCGACACGGACCTCACCGACGCCGACCGGCCCCGGCCGCTGCTGCCGGACCATCCCGCGTACGTGATCTACACCTCCGGTTCCACCGGCCGCCCCAAGGGGGTCGTGGTCACCCACCGCACGGTCGCCGCGCTGGCCGCGTGGACGAAGCAGCGGTTCGGGGCCGCCGGCCTGGACCACGTGATCGCCTCCACCTCCCTCAACTTCGACGTCTCCGTCTTCGAGCTGCTGTGCCCGCTGACGGCCGGCGGCACCGTCGAGGTGGTCCCCGACCTGCCGGCCCTCGCCGACGGCACCGGCCCCCGGAGTGCCGGGCTGCTCAGCGGCGTGCCGTCCGTCGTCTCCCGCCTGATCGCGGGCGGGACGGCACCCGTCGGCGCGGACACCGTCGTCCTGGCCGGTGAGGCGCTGCCCGAGCAGACGCTGCGAGACCTGCGCGCCGCCCTCCCCGAGTGCCGTGTCGCCAACCTCTACGGGCCCACCGAGGCCACCGTGTACGCCACCGCCTGGTTCGCCGGTGACCGGCTGCCCGAGCAGGCCCCGCCCATCGGCGGACCCGTGGCGCTCACCCGGGCGTACGTCCTCGACGCCTCGCTGCGGCCCCAACCAGTCGGTGTGACCGGCGAGTTGTATCTCGGGGGCGGTGGCCTGGCCCGTGGTTACCTGCACCGGCCCGGACTGACCGCCGCCCGGTTCGTCGCCGACCCGTTCGGCGCGCCGGGGGAGCGCATGTACCGCACCGGCGACCTGGTGCGCCGCCGTGCCGACGGCGCCCTGGAGTACGTCGGCCGCATCGACCAGCAGGTCAAGGTGCGCGGCTTCCGGATCGAACTGGGCGAGGTCGAGGAGGCGCTGCGCCGCTGCGCGGGCGTCACCGAGGCGGCGGCCACCGTCACCACCGACGCCGACGGCCACCGGCGGCTGGCCGGATACGTCGTCCCGGCCGCCGGGCAGCGCGTCGAACCCGAGGCCGTACGCCGGGAGCTCGGCCGTACCCTGCCCGCCTCCATGGTGCCCTCGGCCGTCGTCGTGCTCGACGCTCTGCCGCTCAACCCGAACGGCAAGCTCGACCGCGCCCGCCTCCCCGACCCGGGCCCCGCCGTGCGCGCGGTACGGCACGTCACGCCCCGCACGCCCACCGAACGTACGCTCACCGCGATCTGGGCCGAGGTGCTGCGCGTGGAACGCGTCGGCGTCGACGACAACTTCTTCGAACTCGGCGGCGACTCGATCCTCAGCATCCAGGTGGTGGCCCGCGCCCGGCAGGAGGGGCTGTCGCTGACCTCCCGGGACGTCTACCGGCACCAGACCGTCGCCGCCCTCGCCCGCTGCGCGGACGCCGCCCGCCCCCGCGAGGCCGCCCCCGCCCCGGAGGCGGCCACCGGCCCTGCCCCCCTGACCCCCATCCAGCACTGGCTGTTCGAGACCGCCGCAGAACGCGCCGGCCACTACGCCCAGGCGCTGTCCGTGCGCGTGCCGGACGACCTGGACCCGGCGGCGCTGGAAGACGCGCTGAACGACCTGGCCGCCCACCACGACGCTCTGCGCTCCCGCTTCGTCACCGGCGACGGCGGACCCGGCGTCCGCTGGCACATCGAGGACCGGGTGCCCCGGATCCACCTCGCCCGCCACACCGGCCCGGACACGGACACCCCGCACTTCGGCCCCTTCGACCTCGCCCGGGGCCCGCTGCTGCGGGCCGTGCTGCACGACGAGGCGACCGGCCGCCCCCGGACCCTCCACCTCGCCGTCCACCACCTGGTGGTCGACGGGGTGTCCTGGCGGGTGCTGCTGGAGGACCTGGACCGTGCCTACCGGGCCCGCCGGGCCGGCGACGACGGCGCGGCGGCGCTGCCCGCGAAGTCCTCGGCTCTGCGGGAGTGGGCCCGCCGGCTGGCCGCGCACGCGGCGGACGGCGGCTTCGACGACGAACGGGACTACTGGACCCGGGCCGTCCCGCGGACCGGTCCCGTGGTGCCGGCGAGCGGCCCCGGCGCGGACGACTCCCGCGCGAACACCTACGCCTCCCAGCGCGCCGTCACCGTCCGCCTGAGCCCCGAGGACACCTCCGCCCTGCTGCGCACCCTGCCCGACACCTACCGCACCCAGGCCAACGACGTCCTGCTCGGCGCCCTCGGCCGGGCCCTGTGCGCCTGGAGCGGCCGGGACCGGGTGGTGGTCGACGTCGAGGGGCACGGCCGCGAGGAACTCTTCCCCGAACTCGACATCAGCCGCACGGTCGGCTGGTTCACCACCCGGTACCCCGTCGCGCTCGCCGTCCCCGAGGACGCCGGCTGGGACGCCGTACTGAAGCGCGTCAAGGAGCAGCTGCGCGCCGTACCCCGGCACGGCCTGGGCCACGACGCGCTGCGCCACCTGACGGACCCCGCCACCGCCCCGGGCACCCCCGAGGCGCAGATCAGCTTCAACTACCTCGGCCGGATGGGGCTGCCGGAGGACCCCGACGGCCTCTACCGGGGCACCGTGCGGCCACTGGAGCTGGACGCCGACCCGGCGGCCGAGCGCCCGCACGCCCTGGAGGTCGTCGGACAGCTCACCGGCGACACGCTGGAGTTCACGTGGTTCTACTCCGGCCGGCTGCACCGGGAGGACACGGTCGCCGAGCTGGCGGGCCGCTTCGCCGACGCGCTCGCCGACCTGGCCCGGTACGCCGCCCGGCCCGGAGCCGCCGGGCGCACCCCGTCCGACTTCCCGCTGGCCCGGCTCGACCAGGCCGCCGTGGACCGGATCACCGGTGCGGACCCGGCGGCGGTGGCGGACGTGCACCCGCTCACGCCCACCCAGGCGGGCATGCTCTTCCACGGTCTGTCCCAGGACGACCGCGGTGTCTACTTCCAGCAGCTGACCTTCGTCCTGGACGGCGTGCCCGACCCGGGGGCCCTCGCCGCCGCCTGGCAGCACATCACCGACCGCACCGAGGTGCTGCGCGCCGGGGTCGTCTGGCAGGACGTGCCCGAGCCGCTGCTGGTGGTGCGGCGCCACGCGGCCGTACCGGTCACCCACCTGGACTGGCGCGACCTGACCGACGGCGAGCGCCGCGCCCGGCTGGACGACGTACTGGCCCGTGACCGCGCCGACGGCATCGACCTCGGCCGCGCCCCGCTCCAGCGGCTGCTCCTCGCCCGCCTCTCCGGCACCGAGGTGCGCGTGGTGTGGTCCTTCCACCACCTGCTCCTGGACGGCTGGAGCCTGTTCCAGGTGCTCTCGGACGTCTTCGCCCACCACGCCGGCGGCGACGCCGGCGCCCTCCCGGACCGCCCGCCCCACCGCGACTACGTCGGCTGGCTGCGCGGGCGCGACCCGGGCGCCGCCGAACGGCACTGGCAGCGCCGCCTGTCCGGCCTGACCGAGGCCACCCCGCTGCCGTACGACCGTGAGCCGCGCGAGGCCCACCGCGCCGAGTCCACGCACGCCGTCCGGGCGACGCTGCCCGCGGCCACCAGCAGGGCGCTGGAGGAGCTGGCCCGGACCTCCGGGCTGACCCTGAACACCCTGGTGCAGGGCGCCTGGGCGCTGCTGCTGGCCCGGCAGTCGGGCCGGGACGAGGTGGTGTTCGGCACCACCGTGTCCGGACGGCCGCCCGAGCTGCCCGGCGCCGAGGCCATGACCGGCCTGTTCATCACCACCCTGCCCACCCGCGTCACCGTCCCGGCGACCGGCACCCTGCTCGGCTGGCTGCGCGCGCTCCAGCAGGACCAGAGCGAGGACCGGCGCTTCGACCACCTGCCGCTGACCCGGATGCGGGCGTGCACCGGACTCCCCGAGCGGGTCGGCCTGTTCGACAGCATCGTCGTCTTCGAGAACTACCCGGTGGACGACGACCTCGCCGCCGCCCACGGACTGCGCCTGAGCGGCCTGGAGGGCATCGAGACCACCAACTACCCGCTGAGCCTCACCGCTTACCCGGGCAGCGAGCTGACCCTGCGCCTCGGCTACGACCCCGAGCTGTTCGACGAGGGAACCGCCGAGCGGATGGCCGAGTACCTGACCGTCCTGCTCGCCGGGATGCCCGCCGGCTCGGCCCGTCCGCCCGCCCGGCTCCCCCTGCTCACCGGGGACCGCCGCGCACAGGTGCTGCGCGCCTGGAACGACACCGCCACCGATCTGCCCGACGCCACCGTCGCCGGCCTCTTCGCCGCGCAGGTGCGCCGTACGCCCGGCGCGGTCGCCGTGGAGGCCGGTGCCGAGTGCCTGACGTACCGGGAACTCGACCTTCGGGCAGCGGAGTTGGCGGCGCGGCTGGCAGGGCTGGGCGTACGTCCGGAGTACCCGGTCGGGGTGCTCATGGACCGCCGCGTGGAGCTGATCGTCACCCAGCTGGCGCTCGTCCGCACCGGCGGGGTGTACGTGCCGCTGGACGGCCGGGCCCCCGTCGAGCGGCTGCGCCGGACGCTCACCGAGGCCGGGGCCCGGCTGCTGCTCACCGACGCCGGGTGGGAGGAGACGGCCCGGGAGGCGCTGCCCGGCGACGGCGTCCTGCGCGTGGACGACACCTCCGGCACCGACGGCCCCACGGCCCCCGCCCACGCCGTCCACCCCGACAACGTCCAGTACCTGATGTTCACTTCGGGCTCCACCGGCACCCCCAAGGGCGTCGCGGTGCGTCAGCGGGACGTCGCCGCGCTCGCCCTGGACCGCGCGTTCGCCGGGCACGACCGGGTCCTCGTGCACTCGCCGCACGCCTTCGACGCCGCCACCTACGAGGTGTGGGTGCCGCTGCTGCGCGGCGGTACGGCCGTGCTCGCCCCGCCCACCGACCTGGACGCCGCCCTGGTCCGCCGGGCCGTCGCGGAGCAGGGCGTCACCTGCCTGTGGCTGACGGCGGGACTGTTCCGCCTGCTGGCGCAGGAGGACCCCGGCTGCCTGCGCGGAGCACGTGAGGTGTGGACGGGCGGCGAGGCCGTGCCGGGCGCGGTCGTGCGCCGGGTGCTGGACGCCTGCCCCGGACTGACCGTCGTGGACGGCTACGGCCCCACCGAGACCACCACCTTCGCCACCCGCCGTGCCTTCCGCTCCGGCGACCCACTGCCCGCCGTCCTGCCCATCGGACGCCCGCTGGACAACACCCGCGTGTACGTCCTGGACGCCGCCCTCCAGCCGCAACCGCCGGGTGTCCCAGGCGAGTTGTACGTCGCGGGCGCCGGACTGGCGCGGGGCTACGCGGGCCGGCCCGGGGCGACCGCCGCCCGCTATGTCGCCGACCCCTTCGGCCCGCCCGGCACCCGGATGTACCGCACCGGCGACGTCGTGCGCTGGAGCGCCGACGGCGAGCTGCACTTCGTCGGCCGCGCCGACGACCAGATCAAGATCCGCGGCTTCCGCGTCGAACCCGCCGAGATCGAGGCCCGGCTCACCGCCCACCCCGGCGTCGCGGAGGCCGTCGTCTCCCTGTACGAGGACGCCGGGCGCAAGCGGCTGGCCGCCCACCTCGTGCCGGCCGGGGACGCCGAGGTGCCGTCCGCCGCCGAGCTGCGCGCCCACCTCGCGGCCGGACTGCCCGACTACATGCTGCCCGCCGCGTTCGTCACCGTGCCCGAGCTGCCGCTGACCGCCAACGGCAAGGTCGACCGGCGGCGGCTGCCCGCCCCCGACTGGTCGGCAGGCGGCGAGCGGGCCCACCGGGCACCGCGCACCGAGACCGAGCGCGTCCTCGCCGGGATCTGGGCCGAACTGCTCGGCCTCGAACAGGTCGGCGTCGACGACAACTTCTTCATGCTGGGCGGCGACTCCATCCTCAGCATCCAGGTGGTCTCCCGGGCCCGGGCCGCGGGGCTCACGCTCAGCCCGCGCGATCTCTTCCGGCACCCCACGGTGGCCGAACTGGCCGCCGCCGGCGGCGGTGCCGCGCCCGCCGTCGCCGGTACCGGGCCGGTCGCCGGACCGGCGGACCTCACCCCCATCCAGCACTGGTTCCTGGACCCCCGCCCCGCGCACCCCGACTTCTTCAACCAGTCCGTCGTCATCGAGACGGCGGGCCCCGTGGACGAGGACGCCCTGCGCCGCGCCCTGACCGCGCTGTGGACCCACCACGACGCCCTGCGCGCCCGGTTCCTCCCCGACGCCGACGCCGACGGCGCCGGCCGGCGCCAGGACGTCGCCGCCGCCGACAGCCCGGTCCCCGACCTGCTCCAGGTCCACGACGCCCGCGCCGAGGAACTCGTCACGGCGGCGGCCCACGCCGGACTCCGCCTGGACACCGGCCCGTTGTTCACCGCCCGCCTCTTCACCGCCGACGGCCCCCGCCCCGCCCGGCTGCTGCTGATCGCCCACCACCTGGTGGTCGACGGGGTCTCCTGGCGGATCCTGCTGGAGGACCTGGAGACCGCCTACCGGCAGGCCGCGTCCGGACAGCCCGTACGGCTGCCCGCGCGCACCACCTCCGCACAGGAGTGGGCCCGCCGGCTGCGCGAGCACGCCGACGTCTTCGCCGCCGGGCGCGCCCACTGGGAGCAGGCCGCCCGGGCCTGCGCCGTCCCGCTGCCCGTGGACGGCGACGGCGGCACCACCACGGCCGGCACCCGGGAGGTGACCGTACGGCTGGACCGCGACCGCACCGACGCCCTCCTGCGCCGCGTCCCCGGCGTCTACCGCACCCGCGTCGACGACGTCCTGCTCACCGCGCTGGGCCGGGTCCTCGCCGACTGGACCGGACGCGACACCGTCGCCGTCGGCCTGGAGGGGCACGGCCGCGAGGACCAGCTCTTCGAGGACGTCGACCTGTCCCGCACGGTCGGCTGGTTCACCTCGCTCCACCCGGTCGCCCTCACCGTCCCGGCCGGGGACTGGGGCACCGCCCTGAAGTCGGTGAAGGAGCAGCTGCGGGCCGTACCCGACCGGGGACTCGGCTACGGCGTCCTGCGCCACCTGGCCCGCGACGCAACGCTCACCGGCACGCCCGCGCCCGGCATCAGCTTCAACTACCTGGGCCGCTTCGACTGGTCCGCCGAGGGCGGCACCCTGATCGGGGCCGTGCCCGGCGGCCTGGGCGGCGCGGAGGCGCCCGGCACCGAGCGGCCGCACCTGCTGGACGTCGTGGCCCGGGTCGAGGACGACCGGCTGGAGATCACCTGGTACTACAGCGCGGGACGGCACCGGGAGCAGACCGTCACCGCGCTCGCCGAGGGCATGCTGCGGGCCCTCGGCGACATCGTCGCCCACTGCGCCCGCCCCGAGGCCGGCGGCCGGACCCCGTCGGACTTCCCGCTGGCCCGCCTCGAACAGGCCGCCGTGGACCGGATCGCCGGGGACGGCCGGGACGTCGCCGACATCTACCCGCTGACGCCGATGCAGGCCGGCATGCTCTTCCACAGCCTGCTGGAGCCGGCCGCCCGGACCTACGTCAACCAGGTGCAGCTCGTGCTGTCCGGCGTCACCGACCCGCACGCGCTCGCCGAGGCGTGGCAGCACACCGCCGACGCCAACCCGGTGCTGCGCACCCGCCTGGTGTGGCAGGAGACCCCGGAACCGCTCCAGGTGGTCCGGCACCGGGCCACCGTGCCCGTCACCCACCTCGACTGGTCCGGGTGGCCCGCCGACCGCGAGGCGCGCGAGCTGGACCGGCTGCTCGCCGAGGACCGGCGGACCGGCATCGACCTGGGCACCGCGCCCCTGATGCGGCTGACGCTGATCCGGCTGGCAGCGGACCGGGTCCGCCTGCTGTGGACGTTCCACCACGTCCTGCTGGACGGCTGGAGCGCGGCCCAGGTCTTCGACGAGGTGTGCGAGCGGTACGCGGCCCTCGTCTCCGGGCGCCGCCCGCAGGTGCCCGAGCGCCGGCCCTTCGCCGACCATGTGCGCCGGCTGGCCGGGCGGGACACCGGCCCGGCCGAACAGTACTGGCGGGAGGCCCTCGCCGGGTTCCAGGCCCCCACCGAGCTGCCGCGCGACCGGCGGCCCGCCGAGGCCCACCGCGCCTCCTCCTCCGGGTCGGTGCTGATGACCCTCTCCCCGGACGTCTCGGCGCGCCTGCGGGAGACCGCCCAGCGGGCCGGGCTGACCCTCAACACGGTCCTCCAGGGCGCCTGGGCGCTGCTGCTGTCCCGCTACGGGGGCGGCGACGACGTCGTGTTCGGTACGACCGTCTCCGGGCGGCCCGCCGACCTGCCGGGCGTCACCACGATGGTCGGCCTGTTCATCAACACCCTGCCCGCCCGGGCCCGCGTCGACGGGCGGCGCCCGCTGCTGGACTGGCTGCGCGACCTGCAGTCCGCCCAGTCCGAGGCCAGGCGCCACGACTTCGTCTCGCTGGCCCAGGTGCAGTCGTGGAGCGACGTGCCCGGCGGCACCGGCCTGTTCGACTCCATCGTCGTCTTCGAGAACTACCCCTTCGACGAGGGCGCGCTGGCCCGGCACGGCCTGGCCATCGAGCAGGAGCGGGACCTGGAGCCGACCAGCTACCCGCTCAGCGTGGTCGTCGAGCCAGGGGACACCCTGACCGTGCACCTGGACTACGACCCGGCCGCGTTCGACACCCCGACGGTGGAAGGGCTCGGCGAGAGCCTGCGCACCCTGCTGACCGGCATGGCCACCGACCCCGGCCGCCGCCTGGCCGACCTGCCGCTGCTGGACCCGGCCGCGGGGCGCGCGCTGGCCGGCCGGTTCTGCGGCCGGGTCGCCGAGGCACCGCGCGACACGCTGCCCGGGGCGTTCCGGCGCCAGGCCGAGCGCACCCCGAACGCCCCGGCCGTCCGCCACGGCGACACCTGCCTCACCTACCGCGAACTCGACGCGCGCTCCAGCCGGCTGGCCCGGCGGCTCATCGCCGCCGGTGCCGGACCCGAGCGCTTCGTCGCCCTGTGCCTGCCCCGCACCGCCGACCTGGTCGTGGCCCTCCTCGCCGTGCTGAAGAGCGGCGCGGCCTATCTCCCGGTCGACCCCCAGTACCCGGCCGAGCGCGTCGCGTTCCTCTTCGAGGACGTACGCCCCGACGCCGTCATCACGGCCACGCAGACCGCCGGCCGGCTGCCCGAGGGCCCGTTCACCCGCATCCTGCTGGACGCGGGCCCGGGCGCCGACGAAGTGCCGGACACCCCGGTCGGGGACGGCGAACGGCGCGGCCCGCTGCTGCCCGCACACCCCGCCTACGTCATCCACACCTCCGGTTCCACCGGCCGGCCCAAGGGCGTCGTCGTCAGCCACGCGTCCGTGCTGGCCCTGACCGACTGGGCGGCGGCCGAGTTCACCGGCCGGGGCCTGGCGCACGTGGTGGCCTCGACCTCGCTCAACTTCGACGTGTCGGTGTTCGAGATCTTCTCGCCCCTGCTGGCCGGCGGCTGCGTGGAGGTCGTCCGCGACCTGCTGGCCCTCGCCGAGCGTCCCGGACCCTGGCGCGCCGGACTGCTCAGCGCGGTGCCGTCGGCCCTGGACCGGCTGCTCGCGGAGGACGCCGTGCGCATCACCGCGGACACCGTCGTCCTCGCGGGGGAGGGGCTGCCCGCCCGGACCGTGCGCCGGGTGCGCGAAGCCGTCCCCGGCAGCCAGGTGCGCAACATCTACGGGCCCACCGAGGCCACCGTCTACGCCACCGCCTTCACCTGCGACCCGGCCGACCCCGACCGCGACCCGCCGATCGGCCGGCCGCTCGGCGGGGCCCGCGCCTACGTCCTGGACGAGCGGATGCGCCCGGTACCCGTCGGCGCCCCCGGCGAACTGTTCCTGGCCGGGACCGGCGTCGCCCGCGGCTATCTGCGCCGGCCGGGCCTGACCGCGAGCCGCTTCCTGCCCGACCCGTTCGGGCCGCCCGGCAGCCGCATGTACCGCACCGGCGACCTGGTGCGCTGGACGGCCGACGGCGACCTCGTCTACCTCGGCCGGGGCGACGATCAGGTCAAGGTGCGGGGGTTCCGCATCGAACTCGGCGAGGTGGAGGCCGCGCTGGCCCGCCACCCGGCCGTGGCGGCGGCAGCGGCCCGTGTGGTGGAGGACGCCGGCCACCGCCGCCTGGTCGGTTACGCGGTGCCCCGCGAGGCGGCCCTGCCGGACCCCGCCGAACTGCGTGCCTTCCTCGCCCGCGGCCTCCCCGACCACCTGGTGCCCGCCCTCGTCGTCCCGCTGGAGCGGCTGCCCCTCGGGGCCACCGGCAAGCTCGACCGGCGGGCGCTGCCCGCGCCCGAGTGGGCCGCCACGGCCACCGGTGAGACGGGCCGGCCGCCGCGCACCGAGGCCGAGCGCGTCCTCGCGGACATCTGGTCCCAGGTGCTCGGTGTGCCCGACGTCGGCGCCGACGACAACTACTTCACGCTCGGCGGCGATTCCGTCCTCGGCATCCAGGTCGTCTCGGCCGCCCGCCGGGCCGGGCTCGTCCTGACCCCCCGGCACCTGTTCACCCACCAGACCCTCGCCGACCTGGCCGCCGTCGCCGAACGGGCGCCGGACGGGCGGCGCCCCGGTGCCGCGGCCACCGCCGAGCAGGGCCCGGTGACCGGCGACGCCCCGCTCACTCCCGTACAGCACTGGCTCCTCGACACCCTCACCGGCGACCCCGCCCACTTCAGCCAGACGGTCGGCTTCGAGCTGGCCACGGACCCGGACGAGGACCTGCTGCGGGCCGCCCTGGCCGCCGTACTGGAGCACCACGACGCGCTGCGGCTGCGCTTCGAGCCGTGCGGCGACGGTCGCCGGCGGCAGTACGGCGCCGCGCCGGGGGAGGAGGTCCACCTGGAAGTGCACCGGGGGGCCGCGCCGCAGGAGGTGGCCGACGCGCTCGGCGCCGGGTTCGACCTGGCCGGCGGGCCGCTGCTGCGGGCCGCGCTGTGCCTGCCGGACGACGGCGGCGGCCGGCCGGTGCTGCTGCTGGCCGCCCACCACCTCGTCGTGGACGCCGTGTCCTGGCGGCTGCTCCTGGAGGACCTGGAGCACGCCCACCGCGCCCTGCGGAACGGCGAGCAGCCCGGTCTCGGCGCCAAGAGCACCTCGTTCCGGGACTGGGCCCGGCGGCTCGCCGCGCACACCGAGGCGGGCGGCTTCGACGGCGAACTCGCCCACTGGCAGGGCCTGGACGCCCCCGTCGCGCTGCCCGCCGACCACCCCGGCGGCGCGAACACCGTCGCCGACGAGGACAGCGTGACCGCGGGACTCGACGCCGACGAGACACGCCGGCTGCTCCAGGACGTGCCGGACGTGTACCGCACCCGCGTCAACGACGTCCTGCTGTGCGCGCTGGGCCGGGTCCTGGCCCGCTGGACCGGCCGGGACCGGGTGGCGGTGACCCTGGAGGGCCACGGCCGCGAGGAGCTGTTCGAGGACACCGACCTCGCCCGGACCGTCGGCTGGTTCACCGCGATGTACCCGGTCGCCCTGGACGTGCCCCGGGACGCCGGCATGGGCACCGCGCTGAAGACCGTCAAGGAGAACCTGCGGGCCGTACCGAACGGCGGACTCGGCTACGGCGCCCTGCGCTTCCTGCGCCCCACGGCCGGAGCCGGGCTGCCCGACCTGCCGCCGGTCTGCTTCAACTACCTGGGCCGGCAGGACGGCACGCCCGCCCCCGGCGGCCTGCTGCACGCACCCCACGGCGGCCTCACCGGCGGCATGGACCGCTCGGCGGACCGGCCGTACCTCCTCGACGTCCTCGGCCGGGTCGCCGACGACCGGCTGGAGTTCACCTGGTCGTACTCGCGGGAGGTGCACCGGCGCGAGACCGTCGCCCGGCTGGCGGCCGAACTGGCCGACGAACTGCGCGCGATCGTCCGCCACTGCGCCGAACCCGGCGCCGGCGGCCGCACCCCCTCCGACTTCCCGCTCGCACCGCTGGACCAGACGGCGGTCGACCGGCTCGCCGGCAGCGGAGCCGACGTCACCGACGTGTATCCGCTCACGCCCACCCAGACCGGCATGGTGATGCACGGCCTCGACGACGCCGAACACGGCCTGTACGTCGAGCAGATCACCTTCGTGGCGGACGGCGCCCGCGACCCGGGCACCCTGGCCGCGGCCTGGCGGCACGTCGTCGAGCGCACCCCCGTGCTGCGCACGTCCGTCGCGCTGCACGGCGTCCCCGTGCCGCTCCAGGTCGTCCACCGGAGCGTGACCCTGCCGGTCACCGAACTCGACTGGAGCGGGGTCCCGGCGGACCGGCGGGACGCGGAGCTGGAGCGCCTGCTCGCCGACGAGCGGGCCCGGGGCGTCGCCCTGGACCGGGCCCCGCTGCTGCGGCTCGCCCTGGTCCGGCTCGGCCCCGACGCGGTGCGCGTGGTGTGGACCTTCCACCACGTCCTGCTGGACGGCTGGAGCGTCTTCCACGTCCTGTCCGACGTCATGAACGCGCACGCCGCCCTCACCCGGGGCGAGCCGCCCCGGCTGCCCGAGCGCAGGCCGTTCGCGGACTACGCGGGCTGGCTGGCCGCCCGCGACACCGGCCCGGCGCTGGACCACTGGCGCGGTGTCCTGGCCGGCTTCGGCACGCCGACCCCGCTGCCCTACGACCGCAGGCCCGCCCCGGGCACCACGGCCCGCTCCGGGACCTGGCTGTCGCAGCGGCTCGACGCCGAACGGACCCGGCTGCTCCAGGAGTTCGCCCGCCGGCACCGGCTCACCCTCAACACCGTCGTGCAGGGCGCCTGGGCGCTGCTGCTGGCCCGTTGGAGCGGGGAACGGGAGGTGTGCTTCGGCACGACCGTCTCCGGGCGGCCCGCCGACCTGCCGGGCGCCGACGGCATCACCGGCCTGTTCATCACCACGCTGCCCGCCCGGACCGTCGTCGACGGCGCCGCCGACTGCGCCGGCTGGCTGCGCGCGGTGCAGGAGGCCCGGTCCGAGGACCGCCGGCACGACCACCTGCCCCTCAACACCCTGCACGCCCTCGGTGAACTGCCCCCCGGTGAGGCGCTGTTCGACAGCCTGGTGGTCTTCGAGAACTACCCGGTCGGCGACGCGACCGCCGGTGCGCACGGGCTCGCCCTGCGCGACCTGGACGCCCGGGAGGCCACCAACTACCCGCTCACCGTGGTCGTCTCGCCCGGTGACCGGCTGGCCGTCGAACTCGGCTACGACCCCCGGTACTTCGACGCGGCCACCGCCGAGTCCCTGGCCGGACAGCTGCTGCACACCGTCCACGCCCTGGCCGCCTCGGACGGCACCGCCCGCCTGGACGACATCGACGTACTGCCGCCCGGGCAGCGCGACCGGCTGCTGCGCGGTCCGGCCCGCCCGGCGCCCGCCCCGGTGCCCGCCGCCACCCTGCCCGCGCTGGTGGAAGCCGCCGTCGACCGGTGGCCCACCGCGCCCGCGCTGGACGCGCCGGGCACCCTCCTCACCTTCGCGGAGGCCGAGGCGCGGGCCAACCGGCTCGCCCACCGGCTCATCGCCCGGGGCGCCGGCCCCGGCGACCTCGTCGCGCTGCTGCTGCCCCGCTCGGCGGACATGGTGCTGGCCCAGCTCGCCGTGACCAAGGCGGGCGCCGCGTTCCTGCCCGTCGACCCCGCCTACCCGGAGGAGCGCATCGCCCTGATGCTGCGCGACGCGGCCCCCGCCCTCACCCTCGACGCCAAGGAGGTCGCGGACCTGCTCGCCGCCCCGCCGGACGACGTGCCGGCACACCGGCCGGGCGACGCCGACCGGACCCGCCCGCTCGACCTGGACGACCCGGCCTACGTCATCTACACCTCCGGCTCCACCGGCACCCCCAAGGGCGTCGTCGTCACCCACCGCGGGCTCGCCGCGTTCTCCGCCGCCGAGGCCGCCCACTACCAGGTGAGCGCGGGGGACCGGGTGCTGGCCTTCGCCACACCGAGCTTCGACGCCTCCGTGCTGGAGCTGTGCATGTCCCTGCCGCACGGCGCCCGGCTCGTCGTCCCGGCGCCGGGACTGCTGCTCGGCGCCCAGCTGGCCGACGTCCTGCGGGCCGGACGCGTCACGCACACCCTGCTGCCGCCGGCCGCGCTCGCCACCCTGCCCGCCGACACGCCCGGCACCCTGCCCGGCCTGAAGACGCTGATCGTCGGCGCCGACGCGTGCGGGGCCGAACTCGTCGCCCGCTGGGCACCGCACCACCGCATGGTCAACTCCTACGGCCCCACCGAGGCCACGGTCGTCGCCACCTGGTCGGCGCCCCTGCAGGCGGACGGCGCCGCACCGCCCATCGGCCGCCCGCTGCCCGCCACCCGCGCCTACGTCCTCGACACCCGGCTGCGGCCCGTCCCCGACGGCGTCACCGGTGAACTGTGGCTGTCCGGGCCGGCGCTGGCCCGCGGCTACCTCGGCCGGCCCGGGCTGACCGCCGACCGGTTCCGCGCCGACCCGTTCGGGCCGCCCGGCACCCGCATGTACCGCACCGGCGACCTCGTGCGCCGCGACAGCGCGGGCGAACTGCACTACCTGGGCCGCACCGACCACCAGCTGAAGCTGCGCGGCCACCGCATCGAGGCGGGCGAGGTCGAGGCCACCCTGGTCCGCCATCCGGGCGTGCTGGACGCCGTGGTGACCGTACGCGAGGACGAACCGGGCCTGCCCCGGCTGGTCGCCCACCTGCTCACGGCCCCGGGCGCCGAACCGCCCACCGCCGCCGGACTGCGCGAGCTGGCCGCCCGCTCCCTGCCCGCCCACATGGTGCCCTCGGCGTTCGTGGTGCTGGACCGCTTCCCGCTCACCGAGAACGGCAAGACCGACCGGGCCGCCCTGCCCGCCCCGGCGCCGGCCGAGGAGCGCGCACCGTCCGAGTACGTCGCACCGCGCACGCCCGCCGAGGAGGCGCTCGCGGCCCTCTGGGAGGAGGTCCTCCAGACGCCCGTGGGCGCCGAGGACGACTGGTTCGCGCTCGGCGGCGACTCCCTGCGCGCCCTGCTCATCGCCTCCCGCGCCAACGACGCCTTCGGCGTCACGCTCACCCCCCGCGACGTCCTGGTCTCCCGCACGGTCGCCGCCCTGGCCGACCTCGTGGAGGAACAGGTGCTCAGTGAGCTGGAGGGCGCCGCGTACGGCGACGACCCCGCGAACCGCCCCTACGAAGCCGACGCCGAAGACGCCGCTGCCGGCGGCCACGACCACGAACGGTGAGGATCCGACGACCATGACGTCTTCGACCCCTTCGAACCCCTCCGGCCCCGCGCGGCCCTCCAGGCGCGACCGTGCCGAGGCGCTGCCCGAGGAGCTGCGGGAGGCGCTGCGGCGGCGGCTCGCCGGACGGGCCGGCGGCGCGGCCCCGGCCGCCCGGCAGGGCATCCCGCGCGCCGACCGGGACCGCCCGCTGCCGCTGTCGTTCGCGCAGCAGCGGCTGTGGTTCCTGGCCCGGTTGCGCCCCGGCGACGCCCGCTACAACAGCGCCGTCGCCGTCCGCCTCACCGGCGCGCTGGACCACACGGCACTGGGCGGGGCGCTCGCCGCCGTCGTCGCCCGGCACGAGGCCCTGCGCACCACGTTCGAGGAGACCGACGGCCTGCCGGCGCAGCGCGTCCACCCGGCGGGCCCGGTGCCGCTGCCGGTACGCGACGCCGGCGACCTGGACGCGGACCTGCTCGCGGAGTACTCCCGCCCCTTCGACCTGCGGCACGGGCCGCTGCTGCGCGCCCTGCTGCTGCGCGAGTCGGCGACCTCGCACGTCCTGCTGCTGACGGCCCATCACATCGTCACGGACGGCTGGTCGATGGGCGTGGTCCTGGACGAGCTGTGCACCGCCTACGACGCCCTCGCGCGCGGCGCCCGGCCGGACCTGCCCCCGGTGCCCACGCAGTACCCGGACTTCGCGGTGTGGCAGCGCGAACAGCTCTCCGGGCCCCGCCTCGAACGCCGTCTCGGCCACTGGAGACGGCAGCTGGCGGGAGCGGTGGCACCCGAACTCCCCCTGGACCGGCCCCGGCGCGGCGAGGAGGCGGGCGCGGGCGCCGTCCACACCTTCACCGTCCCCGCCGCCCTCACCGCGCGGCTGCGCGACCTCGCCGCGGAACAGCACAGCACCCTCCACACCGCCCTGGTCGCCGCCACCCAGGCCCTGCTGGCCCGCTGGTCCGGCCAGGACGACATCACGGTCGGCTCCCTCACCCCCGGCCGGTCCCGCACCGACCTGGAACGGACCGTCGGCTTCTTCGTGAACACCGTCGTCCTGCGCACCCCGGTGGACGCGTCCGGTTCCTTCCGCGTCCTGCTCGCCAAGACGGCCGGCACGGTCAACGACGCCTTCGCCCACGGCGACACGCCGTTCGAGCGGATCGTGGAGGCGGTCGGCGCACCCCGCGAGGCGGGCCGCAACCCGCTGTTCGACGTGATGGTCCTGCTGCACCCCGACCCGCCCGCCGCGACCGCCCCGAGCGGCCTCGCCACCACCCCGGTCACCGTGCCCCGGCAGGCGGCCACCTTCGACCTGAGCATCGAGTTCGTGCCCGACGGCGCGGGCCTCGCCGGTCTGCTGGAGTACCGCACCGACCTGTTCGACCCGGCCACGGCCGAGCGGCTCGCCGGGCAGCTCCTGCGCCTGCTGGAGGGCGCGGCCGAGACACCGGACCGCCCGGTGGGCGCCCTGCCGCTGCTGTCCGAGGACGAGACACGGCGTGTCGTCCACGACTGGAGCACCGGCCCCCGGAACCCCGTGGACGACCTCACCCACCCGGAGATCTTCGAGCGCCGGGCGGCCCGCACCCCCGGCGCCCTCGCCCTCGTCGCGGGCGGCGAACGGCTGGACTACGCCACCCTCAACGCCCGCGCCAACCGGCTCGCCCACCACCTCATCGCGCTCGGCGCCGGCCCCGAACGGCTGGTCGCGCTGCGGCTGCCGCGCACCGCCGACATGATCACCGCGATCCTCGCCGTCTGGAAGTCCGGCGCCGGCTACCTGCCGCTGGACCCGGCCCTGCCCGAGGAGCGCGTCCGGTACCTGCTGGACGACACCCGCCCGGCCCTGGTCCTGGACGAGGCCGCCCTGCGCGCCGTACCCGCGAGCGCCCCGGACACCGACCCCACCGACGCCGACCGGCGCGCCCCGCTGGACCCCGGGCACCTCGCGTACGTCATCCACACCTCCGGCTCCACCGGCCGCCCCAAGGGCGTCGCCGTGTCCCACCGCTCGGCGGCGCACCTGCTGGCCGCGCACCGGTCCGGGTTCGTCGCCGAGGCGGGCGGCGGCCCGCTGCGAGTCGCGCTCACCGCGTCGTTCTCCTTCGACACCTCCCTCGAAGGCGTGCTGCTGCTGGCCGACGGCCACCCGCTGCACCTGGTCGACGAGACGACCCGGATGGACCCGGCCGCCCTGGTCGCGTACGTCGTCGAACACCGCGTCGACTTCCTCGACGTCACCCCATCCTACCTGCGCCAGCTGCTGCCCGCCGGGCTGCTCACCGACCCCCGGCACCGCCCCCGGGTCCTCATGCTCGGCGGCGAGGCGGTCGGGCCCGCGCTCTGGCGTGAACTGGCCGCCCACCCCGACGTGACCGCCCACAACTTCTACGGCCCCACCGAGTGCACGGTCGACGCGCTGTCCTGCCGCATCGACGGCGACCGCCCCCTGGTCGGCCGCCCCCTGCCCGGGGTGCGGGCCTACGTGCTCGACGACCGGCTCCAGCCGGTGCCGCCCGGCGTCGGCGGCGAACTGTACCTCGCGGGCCCCCAGCTGGCCCGGGGCTACACCGGCCGCCCCGGCCTGACCGCCGCCCGCTTCCTCGCCGACCCCTACGGGCCGCCCGGCACCCGCATGTACCGCACCGGCGACCTGGCCCGCTGGACCCCCGACGGCCGCCTGGACTACCTCGGACGCGCCGACGACCAGGTCAAGGTGCGCGGCCACCGCATCGAGCCCGGCGAGATCGAGGCCGCCCTGCTCGCGCTGCCCGGCATCGCCGCCGCCGCGGTCGCCGCCGTACCCGACGCGCACGGCCACACCCGCCTCGCCGCCTACGTCGTCCCCGCGCCCGGCGCGCCCCGGCCCGCCCCCGCCGACCTGCGCGCGGCCCTGCGCCGGGTGCTGCCCGACGCGCTGGTGCCGTCCTCCTTCACCCCGCTGGACGCGCTGCCGCTGACCACCAGCGGCAAACTGGACCGGCGCGCCCTGCCCGCGCCCGAGACCAGCGCCGCGGAACGGGAGTTCGTCGCTCCCCGCACCCCCGCCGAGGAGACCCTGTCCGCCGTCTGGGCCGAGGTGCTCGGCGTGGACCGGGTCGGCGTCACGGACAACTTCTTCGAACTGGGCGGCGACTCCATCCTGAGCATCCAGGCCGTCTCCCGGGCCCGCGCGGCCGGCCTCAGGATCGGCTCGCAGGACGTCTTCCGGCACCAGACGGTCGCCGACCTGGCCGCCGCCGCGGCCCGCCGCACCCCCGGCCCGTCCGCGCCCCGGCGCCCGCACGAGGACGGGCCCGCCCCGCTCACCCCGGTCCAGGAGTGGTTCTTCGCCACGCACGGCCCGCTGCGGCACTTCAGCATGTCGATGCTGCTCGACCTGCCCCAGGACCTCCACGAACCGGCACTGCGACGGGCGCTGGACGCCGTGGTGGACGCACACCCCGCCCTGCGCGCCCGCTTCACCCGCACCGGGGACACCTGGCGGCAGCACCCCGGCACCGGCCCGGCCACCGGACTGCTGACCCGCCACGGCCCCGGCACCCCGCCCGCCGAGGCCGCCGACGCCGCCCGCGCCGCCCTGGACCCGGCCACCGGGACCCTGCTGCGCGCGGCCATGCTCACCGGCGGGGAGCGCCCGCGCCTGTTCCTCACCGCCCACCACCTGGCCGTCGACAGCGTCTCCTGGCGGGTGCTGCTCACCGACCTGGCACAGGCCTACCGGCAGGCCGCGGCCGGGGAGGAACCCCGGCTGGAGCCCGAGCACACCCCGTTCGCCGGCTGGGCGCGCGAGCTGGCCGAGCGGGTGCGGGCCGGCGACCTGGACGACGACCTGCCCCACTGGACGCGGGAGACCGCGCCGCCGCGCACCCCGCTCCCCGTCGACCTCCCCGGCACCCCGCTCGCCGGGTCCGTGCGCACCGTCCGCACCCGGGTGGACCGGGCCACCACCGAGGCGCTGCTGCGGCGGGTGCCGGGCGTCTACCGCACCCAGGTCAACGACGTGCTGCTGAGCGCGCTGGCCCGGGTGCTCGCCGACTGGACGGGCGAGGACCGGGTGACCGTCGCCCTGGAGGGCCACGGCCGGGAGGAGGAGCTGGCCGAGGGCGCCGACCTGTCGCGCACGGTCGGCTGGTTCACCACCCAGTACCCGGTCACCCTGACCCCGGCGGGTCCGCGGGACTGGGGGGCCACCCTCAAGGCCGTCAAGGAGCGGCTGCGCGCCGTGCCCCGCCGCGGCCTCGGCTACCAGGCCCTGGGCCACCTCGGCTCGCCCCGGCCCGAGGCGAGGGCCCTCGGCGGACTCCCGCTGCCCCAGGTGTGCTTCACCTACCACGGCCAGTGGGAGGCGCCCGCCGGCGGGGACTTCGCACCCGTCGCCGACGTGCCCGGCCGGGACATCGACCCCGGCGCGCCGCTGGACCACCTCCTGGACGTCTCCGCCCTGGTCGCCGACGGCGAACTGGAGATCACCTGGCACTACAGCGACCAGGTGCACCGGGCCGGCACCGTACGGCGGCTGGCCGACGGCATGGTGCGGGCGCTCGCCGCCGTCGCCGAGCACTGCGCCCGGCCCGGCGCGGGCGGCCGCACCCCCTCCGACTTCCCGCTGGCCCGGCTGGACCAGGCCGGCGTGGACCGCCTGGCCGGCGACGGCCGGGACGTGGAGGACCTGCTCCCGCTCACCCCGCTCCAGGAGGGCATGCTCTTCCACCGGCTGGTCGGCGGGCCGGACGACGTGTACCTCGACCAGGCCGCGCTCCTGCTCGAAGGGGTGAGCGACCCCGACGCCCTCGCCCTGGCCTGGCAGCGCGTGACCGACCGCACCCCCGCGCTGCGCACCTCGGTGGTGTGGGAGGACGTGCCGGTGCCGCTCCAGGTGGTGCACCGCCGCGTCACCGTGCCCGTGGAGCAGGTGGACTGGCGGGAGCTGGAGGCGGGGGAGCGGGCCGAGCGGCTGGACCGGCTGCGCGCCGACGACCTCGCGCGCGGCCTGGACCTCGGCACGGCCCCGCTGATGCGGCTGACCCTGGTCCGGCTGCCCGGGGCCCGGCTGAAGCTGCTGTGGACCTCCCACCATCTGATCCTGGACGGCTGGAGCCTCGCCCAGGTGCTCACCGACGTCTTCGAGGAGTACGCGGCGCTCACCACCGGCACCGGGCACCGGCCGCCGGTACGGCGGCCGTTCGCCGACTACGTGCGCTGGCTGGCCGGCCAGGACACCGAGGCCGCACGCGCGCACTGGCGGACCGTCCTCGCCGGATTCGCCACCCCCACCCCGCTGCCCGCCGACCGCGTCCGCCGCCCGGGCCACGAGACCCGCTCCGCGGACGTGCACACCGCCGGGCTCTCCCAGGAGGTCTCGGCCCGGCTGGCGCGCACCGCCCGCGCGGCCGGACTCACCCTCGGCACCGTGGTGCAGGGCGCCTGGGCGCTGCTGCTGTCCCGCTACGGCGCCGAGCGGGACGTGCTGTTCGGGACCACCGTCTCCGGACGCCCCGACGACCTGCCCGGCGTCGAGTCGATGGTCGGCATGTTCATCAACACCCTGCCCACCCGCGTCCGCGTGGACGGCGGCCGTACCGCCGCCGCCTGGCTCCGGGAGCTCCAGGAGGCGCAGGCCGAGGCACGGCGGTACGCCGCGGTGTCCCTCGCCGAGCTGACCTCGCTGAGCGACGTACCCGCCGCCAGCCCCCTGTTCGACAGCATGGTGGCCTTCGAGAACTACCCCTTCGACCAGGCCCGTTCGGCAGGCACCGGGATACGCCTGACGGACGTGTCCGCCCGCGACGCCACCAACTACGCCCTCGTGCTGCGCGCCTACCAGGGCGAGCGGTTCGGCTTCGACCTCGCCTACGACCCCGCGCTGTTCGACGCCGCGACCGTGCGCGCCCTCGCCGGCCGGCTGTGCCTGCTGCTCACCGAGCTGGCCGACGACCCGGACCGGCCCGTGCGCGCGCTCGCCTGGACGACCGCCGAGGAGCGGCGGCGGATGCTGGCCGACTGGAACGGCACCGAGGAGGGCCGGCCCGCCGACACCCTGGACGCCCTCTTCACCGCCCAGGCCGCCCGCACCCCCCGCGCCGAGGCCGTCACCTGCGGCGACGACCGGCTCGACTACGCCACCCTGGACGAGCGCTCCGGCCGGCTCGCCCACCGGCTCGCCGAACTCGGCGCCGGGCCCGAGACGTTCGTCGCGCTCGCCCTGCCCCGCTGCACCGACCTCGTCGTGGCCGTCCTCGCCGTCCTCAAGACCGGCGCCGCCTACCTGCCCGTCGACCCCGCGCTGCCCGCCGAACGCGTCCGGGACCTGCTCGCCGACGCCGCCCCGGTGGCACTCGTGACCACCACCGGCACCGCCGTCGACACGGCCGTGCCGGTCCTGCCGCTGGACGACCCCGGCGTCCGCGCCGACCTGGCCCGCCGCCCGGCCGCCGGCCCGGTCCGCCGCGCGCTGCCCGAGAGCCCCGCGTACGCCATCTTCACCTCCGGCTCCACCGGCCGGCCCAAGGGTGTCGTCGTCCCGCACGCCAACGTGGTCCGGCTGTTCACCCGCACCCGGCCCTGGTTCGGCTTCGGACCCGGTGACGTGTGGACCCTGTTCCACTCCTACGCCTTCGACTTCTCGGTGTGGGAGCTGTGGGGCCCGCTGCTGCACGGCGGCCGGCTCGTCATCGTCCCCGAGGACACCGCCCGTTCCCCGGAGGACTTCCTGCGCCTGCTCGCCGACGAGCGGGTCACCGTCCTCAACCAGACCCCCTCCGCCTTCTACCCGCTGATCCGCGCCGACGCCGAACTGCCGGACGTCAGCGCCCGGCTGGCGCTGCGCACGGTGGTCTTCGGCGGCGAGGCCCTGGACGTGGCCCGGCTCGGCGACTGGTACGCCCGCCACCCGGACACCGCGCCCCGCCTGGTGAACATGTACGGCATCACCGAGACGACCGTGCACGTCACCTACGCCGCGCTGGACCGCCGGGCGGCCCACGCCGGCACCGCGAGCCCCATCGGTACCGGCATCCCCGACCTTCGGCTGTACGTCCTGGACGACGCGCTGCGGCCGGTGCCGCCCGGCGCCGTCGGCGAGCTGTTCGTCGCCGGCGAGGGCCTGGCCCGCGGCTACCTGAACCGGCCCGGCCTCACCGCGGCCCGCTTCCCCGCCGACCCGTTCGGCCGGCCCGGCACCCGCATGTACCGCACCGGCGACCGGGCCCGCTGGCGGGCCGACGGCACCCTGGAGTACCTGGGCCGCGCCGACCAGCAGGTGAAGATCCGCGGCTACCGCATCGAGCCCGGGGAGATCGAGGCCGCACTGCACCGCCACCCGGACGTGGGCGTGGCCGCCGTCGGCGTGTACGAGGACTCCGCCGGCACCCGCCGGCTGGTCGCCCACGTCGTCGGCACCGGCAGCGGCGACCGCGCCCTGCCACCGCCGCCCGCCGCCGGCCTCCGCGCGCACCTGGAGGGGTTGCTACCCGCGCACATGGTGCCGGCCGCGTACGTGCCGATGGCCGCGCTGCCGCTCACCGCCAACGGCAAGCTCGACCGGCGCGCCCTGCCCGCGCCCGGCCCCGACGGCTTCGCCGCCGACGGCACCCGGACCCCGCCGCGCACCCCGGCCGAGCGGCTGGTCGCCGCCGCGTGGGCGGACGTCCTGGACGCCGGGGAGGTCGGCGCCGACGACGACTTCTTCGCCCTCGGCGGCGACTCCATCCTCGCCGTCCGCGTCACCTCCCGGCTGCGCGCCGCCTTCGGCACGGACGTCTCGCCCCGGCTGCTGTTCACCCACCCCACGCTGTCCGCGCTCGCGGCGGCGCTGGGCGAGCCCCGGGACGGGAGCACCGCCAACGGCATCCCGGCCACCGACCCGGACACCTCGGCACCCCTGTCGTACGCCCAGCAACGCCTGTGGTTCCTCGACCGGTTCGAGCCGGACAGCACCGAGTACACGACCCTGTCCGTGCTGCGGCTGCGCGGCCCGCTCGACACCCCGGCGCTGCGCACCGCCCTGGACGGCCTGGTCGCCCGGCACGAGTCCCTGCGCACCACGTTCACTGAACAGGACGGCCGAGCCCGGCAGTCGGTCCGCCCCGCGCACCCCGTGGACCTGCGGGTCGACGACCTCGCGCAGACCGCCGGCGCGGACGCCGGCCCGCGAAGCGCCCTGGACGCCCTCCTGGAGCGCGAGGCCGCCACCCCCTTCGACCTGGCCACCGGGCCGCTGTTCCGCATCCGCCTGGTCCGGTGCGCCGCCGACGAGCACGTCCTCGTCCTCGCCCTGCACCACATCGTCACGGACGGCTGGTCCGCCGGTGTACTCGCCCGTGACCTGGGCGAACTGTACGCGGCGGCCCTGGAGGACCGCCGTCCCGACCTGCCCGCCCTGCCGGTTCGCTACGCCGACTACGCCTCCTGGCAGCGCGCCCGCGCCGAACGGGCCGAAGCCGAACTGGACTACTGGCGCGCTGTGCTGGACGGCGTCACCTCGCTGGAGCTGCCCACCGACCGGCCGCGTCCGGCCGTCCGCACCCGCGACGGCGCCCTGGTGACCTTCACCCTGCCCGCCGCGCTCACCGAGCGGCTGCGCGAGCGGGGCCGGGAGGCCGACGCCACCCTCTACATGACACTCGTGGCCGCCTGCCAGGTCCTGCTCGCCCGCTGGGCCGGCCAGGAGGACGTCACCGTCGGCACGGTCACCGCCGGCCGGGAACGGCCCGAACTGCACGACGTGGTCGGCATGTTCGTCAACACGCTGGTGCTGCGCGCCCGGGTACGCCCCGACCTGCCCTTCCGGGAGCTGCTGGCCGAGGTGCGCGACACCGTCCTGGAGGCGTTCGCCCACCAGGAGGTGCCCTTCGAGCGCGTGGTCGACGCCCTCCAGCCCGAGCGGGACACCAGCCGCACCCCGCTGTTCCAGGTCATGGTCGCCCTGCACAACCTCGGCGCCGCACCGCCCCGGCTGCCCGGCCTCGCGGTGGAGCCGGTCATCCCGCCGGTCCGCAACGCCACCTTCGACCTCGCCTTCGACTTCGCGGAGACCGACGGCGGACTCACCGGCTACCTGGAGTACAACACCCGGCTCTTCGACGCCGGCACCGCCGAAGGCCTGGCCGCCCGGCTGCGCGTCCTGCTGGAGGCCGCCGCCGGCGACCCGGAGCGGGCCGTGGGCCGGCTGCCGCTGATGACCGACGGCGAACGGCGCCAGGTCCTGCGGTACGGGCAGGGCGCCCGGCTGCCCGAGCCGGACACCACCTTCCCCGCCCTGTTCGAGGAGCGGGCCGCCCGCGGCCCGCACCACACCGCGCTGGTCGCCCGCGACACCACCCTGGACTTCGCCGCGCTGAACGAGCGCGCCAACCGGCTGGCCCACCACCTGATCGCCCGGGGCGCCGGCCCCGAGGACGTGGTCGCCGTACGGCTGCCGCGCACCTCCGGCCTGATGGTGGCGGTGCTCGCGGTCCTCAAGGCGGGCGCGACCCTGCTCTGCCTGGACCCCGGACTCCCCGAGGAGCGGGTGGACCTCCTGCTCGCCGACGCCCGGCCGCACACCCTGCTGACCGGCCTCGACGAGGTGCCCTGGGACCGGCTCCCCGCCCACGACCCGGCCGACGCCGACCGCGTCCGGCCGCTGCGGCCCGGGCACACCGCCTACATCGTCTACACCTCCGGCTCCACCGGCCGCCCCAAGGGCGTCGCCGTCGAGCACCGGCAGCTCGTCAACCTGTGCCACGACCACCGGGCGGGCCTGCTCGCCCCGCACACCCACGGCGGGCGGCGGCTGCGGGCCGCGCTCAGCGCCTCCTTCTCCTTCGACACCTCCTGGGAAGGTCCGCTGCTCCTCGCCCTCGGCCACGAGGTCCACCTCGTCGACGAGGACGCACGCATGGACCCGCAGGCGTTCTGCGCCCAGGTCGCCGCCCACCGCCTGGACCTGGTGAACGTCACCCCGTCCTTCCTGCGCGAACTGACCGCCGCGGGCCTGCTCGCCCCCGGCCGTCACCACCCCCGCCTGCTGCTCGTCGGCGGCGAGGCCGTCACCCCGGCCGACTGGCGCGCACTCCTCCGGGCCGAGGAGCGGTCGGACGTGACCGTGTACAACATGTACGGCCCCACCGAGTGCACCGTCGACGCCGTCTACGGCCGCTTCGCCGACCGGCCCGACCGCCCGGTCATCGGCCGCCCCGGCGGCAACCTGCGCGCCTACGTCCTCGACGGCGCCCTGCGGCCGGTGCCGCCCGGCGTGCCCGGCGAGCTGTACCTGGCCGGCGCCCAGGTGGCCCGCGGCTATCTCAACCGGCCCGGGCTCACCGCCGGCCGCTTCCTCGCCGACCCGTTCGGGGCGCCGGGGGAGCGGATGTACCGCACCGGGGACCGGGTCCGCTGGGACCGGGACGGGCTGCTGGAGTTCCTGGGCCGGGTGGACGAACAGGTCAAGATCCGCGGGTTCCGCATCGAGCCCGGCGAGGTGGAGGCCGCCCTCCTGGCGCACCCGGACGTCGCCGACGCCGCCGTCGCCGTGCGCGACCACGCCGGCCGCCCCATGCTGGTCGGCTATGTGGTGCCCTCCGCCGGCCGGGTGCCGTCCGCCGACGACCTGCGCCTCGCCCTGCGCCGTACCCTGCCCGGCCACATGGTGCCCGCCGCGTTCGTCCCGCTGGCCCGCATCCCCCGCACCACCAGCGGCAAGACCGACCGGCGCGCCCTGCCCGCGCCGCCCGCGCAGCCCGACAGCACCACCCCCTACGTGGCCCCCCGGCCCGGCACGGAGGAGCGCCTCGCCGCGATCTGGGCCCAGGTGCTCGGCGTCGAACGGGTCGGCGCGCGCGACAACTTCTTCGCGCTCGGCGGCGACTCCATCCTCAGCATCCAGATCGTCTCCCGCGCCCGGCAGGCCGGACTCGCCCTCACCACCAAGGACGTCTTCCGTCACCAGACGATCGCCGAACTCGCCCTGCACGTACGGGAGTCGGCGCCGAGTCCGGTCGCCGCCGAGGAGACCGGCGAGGCGCCGCTGACCCCGATCCAGCACTGGTACCTCGACGGCCGCGACCCCGGGCAGCGGCTCCGGTTCACCATGACCCAGCGCCTGGAACTCGCCGCCGGCACGGACGGGCCGGCGCTGCGCACCGCCGCCGACGCCCTCGTCCACCACCACGCCGCCCTGCGCACCCGCTTCCGCCGCACCGCCGACGGCTGGCGCCAGGAGGTGCTGCCCGAGGCCCCGGACGGCGTCTTCACCCGGCACGACGCCACCGGGCTGGACGACACGGCACTGGAGAGCGAGGTCCAGCGGCTCACGGAGGAGGCCCAGGCCGCGCTCGACCCCGTCGAGGGCCGGGTCGTCCGCGTCCTCTTCTTCGACCGGGGCCCGCGGCGGGCGGGCCAACTCGTGATCACCGCCCACCACCTGGTGATCGACGGCGTGTCCTGGCGCATCCTGCTCGCCGACCTGGAGACCGCCCACGCGGCGGCCGCGGCCGGCCGGCCCTGCGAACTGCCCGCCACGGGCACCTCCTACGGCACCTGGGCCGCCCGGCTCGACCGGCACACCCGCTCCGGCGCCCTGGACGCGGACCTGCCGTACTGGACGCGCACCGCCGCGGCCCCGGCCGAGCTGCCCGCCGGACGGCCCGGCCCCAACACCCACCGCACCGCCGCCACCCTCACCGTCACGCTGGACGCGGAGACGACCGACGCCCTGCTGCGCCAGGTCCCGGAGGTCTACCGCACCCAGGTCAACGACGTCCTGCTCAGCGCCCTCGGCCGCACCCTGGCCCGCTGGGGCGGGCGCGACACCGTCCTGCTCGGCGTGGAGGGACACGGCCGGGAGGACCTGTTCGCGGACGTCGACCTGGCGCGGACCGTCGGCTGGTTCACCGCAGAGTTCCCGCTCGCCCTGCGCGTCGGCCCGGACGCCGGCTGGCACGACACCCTCCGCTCGGTCAAGGAGCAGCTGCGCGCGGTACCGCTGCGCGGCCTGAGCCACGGCGCCCTGCGCCACCTCCTGCCCGGCAGCCCCCTCACCGGCGCCCCGACACCCCGGGTCGGCTTCAACTACCACGGCCAGTGGGATGCGGACGGCACCGGCGGGCTGCTGCGCGGCTCCCTGCCCCCGGCCGGCCGGGACACCGACCCCGACGAACCCCGCCCCTACCTGCTGGACGTCACCGGAGTGGTCCAGCGGGGCCGCCTCGAACTCGGCTGGACCTACCCGGCGGCCGTCTACGACGAGGCCACCGTCCGCCGGCTCGCCGACGAGACCCTCGCGGCCCTCCGGGACATCGTGGCGTACTGCGCCCGGCCCGGAAGCGGCGGCCGTACGCCCTCCGACTTCCCGCTCGCCGGCCTCGGCCAGGACCAGCTGGACCGGCTCGTCGGCACCGGCCGGCACGCCGAGGACGTCCTGCCGCTCACCCCGCTCCAGTCCGGCATGCTCTTCCACGGCCTCGTGGACACCGAGCACGCCTACTTCGACCGCACCGCCGTACGCCTGTCCGGCGTGACCGACCCGCGCGCGTTCGCCGCCGCCTGGCAGCAGGTCGCCGACCGCACCCCGGTGCTGCGCAGCAGCGTGCACTGGCAGGGCCTGCCCCACCCGGTCCAGGTGGTCCACCGGCACGCCGAGCTGCCCGTCACCCACCTCGACTGGCGGGCGCTGACCCCCGAGCGGCGCGCCGAGGCCACCGAGCGGCTGCTCGCCGAGGACCGCGCGGCGGGCATGGACCTCACCACCGCGCCGCTGACCCGCCTCACCCTGGCCGCCCTGCCCGGCGACGAGGTGCTGCTGCTCTGGTCGACGCACCACATCGTGCTGGACGGCTGGAGCACCGGGCAGCTCCTCACCGAGGTGTGCGAACGCTACGCCGCCCTCACCGGCGGCCCCGACCCGGCGCCCCCGGTACGGCGGCCCTTCGCGGACTTCCTGCACTGGCTGCGCGAGCAGGACGAGCAGGCCGCCGAGCGGTACTGGGCCGACACCCTGGCCGGGTTCACCGCCCGCACCCCGCTGCCGTACGACCGCACGCCCGCCGAGGCCCACCGCGCCCGCTCCGCCGCCGCCGTCCACCACGAACTGGACGCGCGGGTCTCGCAGCGGCTGCGGGAGGGCGCCGCCCGCGCCGGACTCACCGTCAACACCGTCGTGGAGGGCGCCTGGGCGCTGCTGCTGGCCCGCTCCAGCGGCCGGGACGACGTGGTGTTCGGCACCACGGTGTCCGGCCGCCCGGCCGAACTGCCCGGCGTCGAAGGCATGATCGGCATGTTCATCAACACCGTGCCGGCCCGTGTCCGCGTCCCGGCCGGGCCCGTGCTGCCGTGGCTGCGCGGGCTCCAGGACCGGCAGAGCGACGCCCGCCGCTTCGACTTCCTCGCCCTGCCCCGCATCCAGGGCGTCAGCGAAGTCCCGCCCGGCGAGCCGCTGTTCGACAGCATGGTGGTGTTCGAGAACTACCCCGTGGACGAGTCGGCCACGGCCCGCACCGGCGTCCGGGTCGAGGAGGTGCGCGCCGACGACGCCACCACCTTCCCCTGGTGCCTCCGCGCCCACCTGGCCGAACGGCTCGCCTTCGACCTGGCCTACGACCCCGCCCTGTTCGACCCCGCGACCGCCGAGCGCGCCGCCGGCCGGCTGGCGGCCCTGCTCACCGGCCTCGCCGACGGGTTCGACACCGACCTGGCCGCCCAGGACCTGCTCACCCCGGCCGACCGCGACCTGCTGGCCGCCTGGAACACCACCGCCCGCCGGGCCGCCCCGCGCAGCCCGGTGGACCTGTTCGCCGAGCAGGCCCGCCGCACCCCGGACGCGGTCGCGGTCCGCGACGGCGCGCGCGAGCTGACGTACCGCCACCTGGCGGACTGGGCGGCTTCGCTGGCGGCCCGGCTGGTGGCCGGCGGGCTGGCGGCCGAGGACCGGGTGGCGCTGCTGATGGACCGCTCCGCCGAACTCGTCGTCGCCCAGCTCGCCGTGCTCATGGCCGGCGGCGCCTACGTCCCCGTCGACACCCGGGCGCCCGAGGAGCGCCGCCGCATCCTGCTCGCCCAGGCGGGCGCGACCGTCCGGCTCACCCCGGCCGAGGTGACCGCCGCCCGCGCCGGCGCCGGCGCGGAGCAGGAGCCGATACCGGCCGCCGACCCCGACCGGCTGGCGTACGTGATGTTCACCTCCGGCTCCACCGGCCGGCCCAAGGCGGTCGCCGTACGGCACCGGGACGTG
This sequence comes from Streptomyces sp. NPDC047841, assembly GCF_040704085.1. Lineage (NCBI taxonomy): Bacteria > Bacillati > Actinomycetota > Actinomycetes > Kitasatosporales > Streptomycetaceae > Streptomyces > Streptomyces sp. NPDC047841. Next base: position 29,900 of record NZ_JBEYRP010000003.1, on the reverse strand, counting down.
GCGGCACTGGCCACCGACAGCCGCTTCGCCGACGGCGCGTGCGCGCGGGTGCTGCTGCACTCGCCGGTGGCGTTCGACGCCGCCACCTTCGAGGTGTGGGCGCCGCTGCTGAACGGCGGCCGCGTCGTCGTGGCCCCGGCCGGCGGCGTGGACGCGGCCCTGGTGCGCCGGCTGGCCGGCGACGGCGAGCTGACGGCCCTGTGGCTGACCGCCGGACTGTTCCGGCTGCTCGCGCAGGACGCCCCCGACTGCTTCCGGGGCCTGAGGCAGGTGTGGACCGGCGGTGACGTCGTCCCCGCCCCGGCCGTGCGCCGGGTGCTGGCCGCGTGCCCCGGCCTGACCGTCGTCGACGGCTACGGCCCCACCGAGACCACCACCTTCGCGACCTCCTGCGCCCTCACCGACCCGGCGGCCGTGCCCGGCACCGTCCCCATCGGCCGGCCGCTGGACGACATGCGGGTGCACGTCCTCGACGCCCGGCTGCGGCCCGTACCGCCGGGCTGCCCCGGCGAGCTGTACGTGGCGGGCGAGGGCGTCGCCCGCGGCTACCTGGACCGCCCCGGCGACACCGCGGCCCGCTTCCTCGCCGACCCCTGCGGCCCGCCCGGCACCCGGATGTACCGCACCGGCGACCTGGCCCGGCGACGGCCCGACGGCACCGTCGAGTTCCTGGGCCGCGCCGACGACCAGGTGAAGATCCGGGGCTTCCGGGTGGAGCCCGGCGAGGTCGAGGCCGCCCTCGCCGCCCACCCGGGCGTCGTGGACGTGGCCGTGCTGGCCCGCGAGGACCGGCCCGGCGCCAGGCGGCTCGTGGCCTACGTCGTCGGACCGGCCGGACAGGACGCCGAGGAGCTCAGGGAGTTCGCCGCCCGCACCCTGCCCGACTACCTCGTCCCCGGTGCCGTCGTCCCGCTCGCCGCCCTCCCGCTCAGCCGCAACGGCAAGGTCGACCGCGCGGCGCTGCCCGCACCCGAGGCCCTGCCGGGCCGCACCCGGGTCGAGCCCCGCACCGAGGCCGAGCGCCGCACGGCGGCCGTCTTCGGCGAGGTGCTGGGCAGCGAACCGCCCGGTGTGGAGGACGACTTCTTCCAGCTCGGCGGCGACTCCATCCTCAGCATCCGGCTCGCCTCCCGGCTCGCCGAGACCTTCGACACCGACGTCACCCCGCGCGCGGTGTTCACCCACCCCACCCCGGCGGGACTGGCCCGGCTGCTCGACGCCCGGCGGGGCACCGGCCGGTCGGCGATCGCCCCGGCCGGCCGCGACGGGGCCGCGCCGATGTCGTACGCCCAGCAACGCCTTTGGTTCCTTGAGGAGTTCGCACCCGGCGGCGCCGAGTACGTCACCGCGCTCGCCCTCCGGCTGCGCGGCGGCCTGGACACCGGTGCCCTCCGCGCGGCCCTGACCGCCCTGGCGGCCCGGCACGAGTCGCTGCGCACCACCTTCGACAGCGTCGACGGGCACGGCGTCCAGCGCGTCCACCCGCCCCACGAGGTGCCGCTGCCCGTACGCGACCTGTCGCGGACCGCCGACCCCGAGTCCGCCCTGCGCGGGCTGCTCGCCGAGGAACGCTCCCGCCCCTTCGACCTGCGCCAGGGCCCGCTGCTGCGCACCGGTCTGATCCGGCTCGCCGACAACGACCACGTGTTCACGCTCACCCTGCACCACATCGTCACCGACGGCTGGTCCACCTCCGTCCTGCTCGGCGACCTCGCCCACCTCTACCGCGCACAACTGGGCGCCGAACAGGGCGAACTGCCGGCACTGCCGGTGCAGTACGCCGACTACGCGCGCTGGCAGCGCGGCACCGGGGACACCGGCGCCGACGAGCACCTGGCCTACTGGAAGGAGCAGTTGGCGGACGCCCAGCCGCTGGAGCTGCCCACCGACCGGCCCCGGCCGCCGGTGCGCACCAGCGCCGGCGCGACCACCCGGCTGGTGGTGCCCGCCCGGACCGTCCGGCGGCTGACCCGGCTCGCCCGCGACCACGGCACCACCCTCTTCACCGCGCTCGTCGCCGCCGCCCAGGCCCACCTCGCCCGGCTCTCCGGCGCCGAGGACATCACCGTGGGCACCGTCGCCTCCGGCCGCGAGCGGCCCGAGACGCAAGGTCTCGTCGGGTTCTTCGTCAACACCCTGGTGCTGCGCTCCCGGGCCGGGGCGCGGGAGCCGTTCACCGGGTTCCTCACCGCCGTACGGCAGACCGTCCTCGACGCCTTCGCCCACCAGGACGTGCCGTTCGAACGGGTCGTGGACGCGGTGGACCCGGTCCGCGACACCAGCCGCAGTCCCCTCTTCCAGGTCATGGTCGTCCTGCAGAACACCCCGTCCGCCGGTCTCGACCTGCCCGGCCTGGACGTCACCGACGTCGAACCGGAGTCGGAGCAGGCCGCGTTCGACCTCACCTGGGAGTTCGCCGAGGCCGGCGACGGAGCCCTGCACGGCCTGCTCACCTACAACACCGACCTGTTCGACCCGGCCACCGCCGACCGGATGGCCGGACAGCTCGGCACCCTGCTGCACGCCGTCGCCGAGGACCCCGGCCGTCCGCTCGGCGCCCTGCCACTGGCCTCGGGCGACGAGCTGAAGACCCTGCTGGACCAGGGCCGCGGCACCTTCCGCCCGGTGCCCGAGACGACCCTGCCCGCCCTGTTCGAGCGGCAGGCGGCCCGTACCCCGGACGCGGTCGCGCTGCTCGACGGCGACCGGGAGCTGACCTACGCGGAGGTGGACCGGGCGGCCAACCGGCTGGCCCACCGGCTCGTCCGGGACGGCGTCGGACCGGAGCGCGTGGTCGCCCTGGCGCTGCCCCGCTCGGCGGCGACGGTCGTGGCCCAGCTCGCCGTCGCCAAGGCCGGGGGCGCCTTCCTGCCCGTCGACCCCGACTACCCGCCGCAGCGCCGGGAGTTCATGATCCGGGACGCGGGCGCCCACCTGGTCCTCGCCGATCCGGCCCAGGTGTGGTCCGCCGACGGACCGGACACCGCACCCGCGGACACCGACCGCACCGCGCCTCTCAGCCCCGCCCACCCCGCCTACGTCATCTACACCTCCGGCTCCACCGGCACCCCGAAGGGCGTGGTGGTCACCCACCGGGGCCTCGCCTCGTTCGCCGCGGCGGCCGCCGAGCAGTACGCGGCGGGCCCCGGCGACCGGGTCCTGCAGTTCGCCTCGCCCAGCTTCGACGCCTCCGTGCTGGAGCTGTGCGTCTCCCTGCTCAGCGGCGCCGCGCTGGTCACCGGCGAGGAGGGACCGCTGGTCGGGGAGCGGCTGGCGGAGGTGCTCGCCGAGCGCCGTGTCAGCCACGCCCTGATCCCCCCGGCGGCGCTGGCCACCGTCCCGGCGGAGACCGCCGCAGCCCTGCCCCGCCTGCGCACGCTCATCGTGGGCGCCGAGGCATGCCCGGCCGACCTGGTCGACACCTGGGCCCCCGGCCGGCGGATGATCAACTCCTACGGACCGACGGAGGCCACCGTCGTCGCCACCTGGACCGGCCCGCTCACCCCCGGCACCGGCGCCCCGTCCATCGGGCGCCCCGCCGGCGGCATCCGCGTCCGCGTGCTCGACGCCGCCCTGCGTCCCGTACCGCCCGGCGTGACCGGCGAGCTGTACCTCGCCGGGCCCGGGCTCGCCCGCGGCTACCTGGGCCGGCCGGGACTCACCGCCCAGCGGTTCGTCCCCGACCCGTTCGGCGCGCCGGGGGAGCGGATGTACCGCACCGGGGACCTGGTCCGCTGGACCGCCGACGGCCGGCTCCGGTTCGCCGGACGCGCCGACGACCAGGTCAAGCTGCGCGGCTTCCGCATCGAACCCGGCGAGATCGAGAGCGCGCTGCGGCGCAGCCCGCTGGTGCGCGACGCGGTCGTGGCCGTACGCGCGGGGGAGACACCGGACGCGCCGTCCCGGCTGGTCGCCTACGTGGTTCCGGCGGAGGGGAGCGCGCTGGACGCGCCGGCCACCGGTCCGGCGGTCGCCGGCCGGCCCGCCGCCGGGCCGGCCGCCGGCGAGCCGCCGCTGCCCGTGGGGGAGTTGCGGCTGCACCTCGCCGGGCTGCTGCCCCCGCACATGGTGCCGTCCGCCTTCGTGCCGCTCGACCGGCTGCCGCTCACCCCGAACGGCAAGACGGACCGGCGGGCCCTGCCCGCACCCGGGCCCGCGCGGCACGCGGACGGCCCGAGGACCGCGCCGCGCACCGACACCGAACGCCGGATCGCCCGCATCTGGGCCGACGTGCTGGGCATCGACGAGGTCGGCGCCGACGACAACTTCTTCGCGCTCGGCGGCGACTCCATCCTGAGCATGCAGGTCGTCTCCCGGCTGCGCCGCGACGGCCTGCACGTGGCCACACGCGACCTGTTCACGCACCAGACCGTGGCCGCACTGGCCACCGTGGTCCGCGCCGCGCCCCGGCGCTCGGGGGACGGCCCGGTCACCGGCGAGGTGCCGCTCACCCCGATCCAGGAGTGGTTCCTGACCACCCCGCGCGCCGCACACCACCACTTCAACCAGTCCGCCCTGCTGGAACTCGACGGCGCCCCCGACCCGCAGGCGCTGGGCACCGCCCTGGACGCACTGCTGGAGCACCACGACGCGCTGCGCATGCGGTTCACCCGGGACGCCGACGGCTGGCACCAGTTCAACCCGCCGCCCGCCGCCGCCCCCGGCATCCTCGTCCGCCACGACCTGACCGGGCTGTCCGCCGAGGAGGCCGACGCCGCCATGGCCAAGGCCGCCGACGAACTGCACGCCGGCTTCGACCTGGCCCGCGGCCCGCACCTGCGCGCGGCCCTGTTCACCGGGGAACCCGACCGGCCCGCGTTCCTCCTGCTCGTCGCCCACCACCTGGTCGTGGACGCCGTCTCCTGGCGCATCCTGCGCGACGACCTGGAAACCGCCTACCAGCAGGCCCTCAAGGGCGGACCGGTCACGCTGGGGGAGCGCGGCACCAGCTTCCGCGCGTGGTCGCGGGGACTGGCCGCCTACGTCGCCGAAGGCGGCCTCGACCACGAACTGCCGTACTGGGAGAAGGCGGTGGACACCGAGCCCGCGCCACCCGCACCCCCCGCCACCGCACCGGCCGCCACCGTGAGCGTGGAACTCGGCGAGGAGGACACCACGGCCCTGCTGCGCTCGGCACCCACCGCCTACCGCACCCGGGTCAACGACGTGCTGCTCACCGCGCTCACCCTGGCGCTGGCCCGCTGGACCGGACGCGACCGGGTCCGCCTGGACCTGGAGGGCCACGGCCGCGAGGACCTGCTGGACGGCGTCGACCTGTCCCGCACCGTCGGCTGGTTCACCACCGTGTACCCGGTCGCCGTCCACGTGCCCGACCCCGGCGACCTCGGCCCCGATCGCGACTGGCGGTTGCTGGTGAAGTCGGTGCGCCGCCAGCTGCGCGCCGTACCCGGCAACGGCATCGGCTTCGGCGCGCTGCGCACCTTCGGGCCGCCCGAGGTCCGCGAACGCCTCGGCGCCAGTGCGCACAGCCAGGTGGTGTTCAACTACCTCGGGCAGTGGGACGCCCGCCCCGAGGCCGCGTCGGGCGGCCTGGTCCGCGCCGAGCACGGCTCCCTCGGGCAGGACCACGACCCCCGGGACCCCGGCTCGCACCTGCTGGAGGTGGTGGGCGCGGTGCAGCACGGCCGGCTCGCCTTCACCTGGCACCACCGGCCCGGCGTCCACGACACCGCGACCGTGCGCCGGGTGGCCGAGGAGTTCGCCGAGGCCCTGCGGCACCTCGCCCGGCACGCCAGGGGAGGCCGGTGACGCACTTCCGGCCCCGCGAGGCCCCGCACCGGCGCACCACCCCCCGGTACGGGCCGCGCGCACCCCGCGCCCCGACCGCCCGCCCCCGCACCACCCCGGCACACCCCGAACCGATCCCCGAGGAGACCGACATGGACGAGAACACCCGCTACCAGGTGCTGCGCAACGACGAGGAGCAGTACTCCCTCTGGCCCGCCGACATCGAGGTGCCCGCCGGCTGGGAGCCCGTCGGCAAGGAGGGCACCGAGGCCGAGTGCTCCGCGTACGTCGACGAGGTCTGGACCGACATGCGGCCCAAGAGCCTGCGCGAGCGCATGGAGAACGCCGGCGCCTGACGCCACGCGTCCACCACGACCGACACGCCGGGCCGCCCCCACAGGGCGGCCCGGCACCTCCCCCCACTCCTCCCCCCCCACGCGCCGCCGGTCGCCCGGCACCCGCCGCACCGCATCACTTCCGAGGAGTCCGTCATGACGTCCGTGACCCCCGTCCTGCACACCGAACGCCTGGAGTTCCTCCCCTACCGGCCCGAACACGAGGACGCCTTCGTCGCCCTGCTGCGCGACGAGGAAGTGTGCCGCTGGATGGGCCAGGAACGCGTGCCCGAACAGCAGGTCCGCGAGCTGTTCCGCGCCATCCTCACCGACGTCTACCCGCAGCGCCGCTTCGACGTGTGGGGCCTGTGGCACGCGGGCGTCTACGTCGGCCACGCCGAGGTGAAGCCGACCGGCAACGTCGACGGCCACGAACTCGTCACCGCGCTCGCCCCCGGGCACTGGGGGCGCGGACTGGGCGGCGAGGCGGTCCGCGGGCTGCTCCGCCACGCCGCCGACAACCTCGGACTCACCGAGGCGTACGGCATGGTCGGCGCCGACAACACCGCCAGCCTGGCCATGTGCCGCCGCCTGGGCTTCCGCCATGTCCGCGACGTCGTGGGGGACGACGGCACGGTGACCAAGCTGGTGGTCATCTCCACCAAGGAGCCGGGGGAGCCGGCGTCCGCCGAGGGCGCGGGCGCGGTGACCGCCGCCGAGGATCCCGTGTGAGCCCCGGCGCCACCTGATGCGCCGACGCCGCTTTCGACGGACCGCCGCCGGGAGGCACCCCCGCGTGGCGGTCCGCCGCCGGCCCGGGGCGCCTTCAGCCGCGGGCTGACGGACGGCCGAGGGGGGCGGGGATCACCGCCGCCGGCCGCTTCACGGGACGTGTCCCCGCTCCCGACCGCCTCCGCCCGTCGGCGGTCACCCTTCGCCAGGGGGCCGTGCGGCGTCCGTGCGGCGCGGTCCACAGGGGCTGCGCAGGCGGCTCATACGCGCTGTAATGGCGACGTGGTGAGCGAAGGCGCTGCGATCAGCGGGACGAGAACGGCGCCGGAGCGTGCCGAAGCCGCCCTTGCGTCGCTGATGGCCTCGCCGGCCACCCCCGACCGGCTCCGCCGGGTGCTCGAACAGGCGCTCGTGTTCGCCGGTGCGTCCTTCGTCGGGGTGTACACGCCCGGCCACGACGCCACGGAACTCTGCCTCGCCGAGTCGGCCGGTCTGCCCCGCACCCTGTACGGCCTGCGGGACTGCTACCCGGTCGCCGGCACCTCCCCGGTCGCCGAGACGCACCGCACCGGACTCCCGCGCTGGCTCGGCCCCGCCGAACTGGCCGCCGGCCCGGACTCCCGCCGTACCCCCTCCCCGGACTTCTCCGTGGCCGTCCTGCCGCTCGGCCCGGCGGGCGCCGGCTGTCTGCTGGCCGTCGGAGAGCACCCGGGCGGCTTCGGGACCGACGACCGGACCAGCCTGGAGCTGATCGCCCGTGCCGTGGCCGTACCCGCCCCGGCCGTCGCCCGGGACACCGGCGAGCTGCCCGAGGACGCCTTCAGCCTGATCATGGACACCGGCCGGGTGAAGGTCGGCGAGGCGATCCTGCGGCTGTTCGGCATCGACCGGGAGAGCTTCGACGGCCGCGTGGAGACCCTGCTCGGCCGCACGGTGCCGGAGGATCTGCCCGCGCTGATGTCGGTGGTCGAGGCCGACCACCTGTCCATCGGCGACCGCGAGCTGGAGTTCCGCATCCTGCAGCCCGCCGGGCCGCCCAGGTGGCTGCGGTTGCGCGGCCGGCTGCTGACCGGCGGCGAGGGTCGCTCCGCCCGGCTCGTCGGCACGGTCGCCGACGCCTCCAGCCTGCGCTCCGACGTCACCGACGTCGCCCGCGTGCAGCGCCTCGCCGCCGCCCTCGCCACCGCAGGCACCGTCAAGGACGTCGGCCAGGCCGTCGTGGCCGCCCTGCGCAAACCCCTGCGGGCCGACCGGATCGCCCTGGCCGAACTGGAGAACGACCGGCTGGTCGTCACCGTCCTCGACCCGCCCGAACCCGAGGCCTGGCCCGAGGTGTGGCGCAGCGAGTGGCGCACCGAATGGCCCGACGCGCCGGTGCGCGCCATGCCCACCCTGGCCGCCGCGCTGCGCGAGGGCCGCGCCAGGATCTGGCCCGCCGGCTCACCGCTGGAGCCCGCACTCGCCGAGGTCGGGCCGGGCGGCCTCGCCGTCCTGCCGCTGCCCGCCGGCAGCCGCATGGCCGGCGCCTGCCTGGTCGGCTGGGACCGCCCGCACGACTTCGCGCCCGACGAACGCGCCCTGCTCACCGCCTGCGCCGGCCTGACCGGCCAGGCCCTGCTGCGCGCCCACGCCTTCGACGCCGAGCACGAACTCGTCGGCATGCTCCAGCGCACCCTGCTGCCGCGCCGGCTGCCCCGGCTGCCCGGCGTGGTCGCCGTCGCCCGCTACCTGCCCACCACGGCCGGCCTGGAGGTCGGCGGCGACTGGTACGACGTGATCCCGCTGGCCGACAACCACGTGGCCCTGGTGATCGGCGACGTCCAGGGCCACAACGCGGGCGCCGCGACCCTGATGGGCCAGATGCGCACCGCGCTGCGCGCCTACGCCGCCGAGGGCCACCCCCCGGACGTCGTCGTCGCGCACGCCAACCGGCTGCTGCTGGACATGGAGACCGACCTCTTCGCCACCTGCGCCTACGTCGACGTCGACGTGGAGCAGGGCACCGCCTGGTGCGTCCGCGCCGGGCACGTGCAACCGGTGCTGCGCCACCCGGACGGCACCGCCGAGATCGTCCTGGCGGAGGGCGGCCCGCCGCTGGGGGTGCTCGCCCAGGCCGAGTTCCCGATGACTCCGCTGCGGCTTCAGCCCGGCACCGTGATCGCGCTGACCACCGACGGCCTGGTGGAGTCCTCGGACACCGACCTCGACGCCGGCATGGACCGGCTGGCCCGCGAACTGGCCGCCGCCGACCCCGGCCACCTCGGCCTGGTCGCCGACGCCCTGCTCACCGGCGCGCACCGCGACGACGACGTGGCGCTGCTGCTCATGCGCTACGACGGACTGGCCGTACGCCCGCTCCGGGAGAGCTGGACGGTGTGGCGGGTGCCGGAGGCGGTCCGGCACGCCCGCCGCTTCACCCGGCGCACCCTGCGCGCCTGGGGCCTGCCCCGCGACACGGTCGACGCGGCCCTGCTGGTCGTGTCCGAGCTCGTCACCAACGCCCTGGTGCACACCGGCGGCCAGGTGCGGCTCGACCTCAGCCTGGTCAGCCACCGGCTGCGGCTCGCCGTCGCCGACACCTCCCCGCGCAGCCCCGTCAAGCCCACCAGCATCGGCTGGGAGGCCACCGGCGGCCGGGGCATCCTGCTGGTGGAAGCGGTGTCGGCGGCCTGGGGCACGGTCCCGGTCAGCGGCGGCAAACAGGTCTGGGCGGACCTCGTACCCGGCCGCTGACCCGCCACTCGGGTACGGGTGGCGGCGATCCCGGCAGGTCGCGGCGGGCCCGCGGCCCGCACCTGCCTAGGGTCGGTTGGCGTGTCGCACACCTTCGAAGAACTGGTCGCCAAGCAGCGCGCGGCCGCCGCAGCCCACGCCCAGGTGCAGGAACTGCGGGAAACCTACGGTCCGCCGGCCGAGCGGCGGATGACCGGCGTCCAGTCGGGCACCTACGAGACCGCCCTGCGGGCCTGGCGGGACCTCGCCCGCGAAGTGCAGACGGCGGTGAGCGAGTACGCCCGGCAGACCGGCCGGCCACGGGCCGAGGTCGAGGCGGAGGTGGAACGCGCGGCGACGGAGGAAACGGACTGATCCACAGCCGGGTCTCGTGGTGACCTGCGGCCGTACCTGCCCAGGGCCCGCGGCCGCATCGCCCACGACCCACGGCCCCACCTGGCCGTGGCCCACAGTCCCACCTGGCGAAGATCCCCGTCCGCACCTGCCCGCGACCCACGGCCGCTCCCAGTCAAGACCCTGCGCCGCACCCGCCCGTGACCCACCGGCGGCCCGGTCCCGGCCGGACGGGGCCGTCGGACCGGCCGCCCGTTCGTGTGGGTGCGCGCATCCGTCGCGCCGCGCCGGGTACCCGGCGGACATGAACAATGCCATGTACGAAGCGGCCACGGGCGCCCAGGTCTTCGGTTACGCCCTGATCCTGATCGCCGGAGTGGCCTGCGTCGCGGGACTCATCTGGGCCTTCCGGCTGGGCTTCAAGGTGCGCGAGCGGGAGCCGGCACCGCCGCGGCCCGAGGAGCAGCCGAAGCTGCCGCCGTCCGGGCCGGTGTACGAGACCCGCGAGGTCCGTGAGCCCGACGAGGTGCCCCGGGCCGCCGGCGAGGGCGAGCGCCTCACCCCCCACCAGCTCGGCAACGTCGGCACCAAGCGCGCCGACGACCAGCGCCGCCCCCGCTGGTCGCCCGGGTCCAGCGGATCCTTCGGCGGTGGCGGAGGCGGTCGTACCTGACCCGGCGGCCGTGCCCGACCCGGTGCGCGGCGCCGCCGTGTTTGCGGGCCGCCCGGCCCGGGGACCCGGCCGGGCACACAGCCCACCCCGGGCCCGGGCGGTCCGGCGAACGGTGCCCGCGGCGAGCGGGACGCAGAAGGAAGATGAACGACGTGACCGCGCATGCCAGCGAGAAACCAGCCATACCCGACGCGGAGACGGGCTGGGCCCAGGCCCGCCGCCGACGGAACCGGGGAGTGCGCACCTGCGTGCCCGCCGTCCTGGACCGCGCCTCCGCGCAGCGGCAGGGCCCGGGCCCCGAGGACAACATCGTGCGCGGCGAGGACTGAACCCCCAGTGGGGAGGAGAGCAGGCGCTCCGCGGTCATACTCCCGGTCATGAACCTGCTCGTCACCGGCGCCGCCGGCTTCATCGGCTCCCACTACGTCCGCGGGCTCCTCGCCGACGACGCGCCGGACGCACCCCGCGTCACCGTGCTCGACAAGCTCACCTACGCGGGCACGCTCACCAACCTCCCCGTCGGCCACCCCCGGCTGGACTTCGTGCACGGGGACGTCTGTGACGCCGGCCTGGTCGGCGAACTGATGGCGGACGCCGACCAGGTGGTGCACTTCGCCGCGGAGTCGCACGTCGACCGGTCGATCGAGGAGGCCGGGGAGTTCGTCCGCACCAATGTGCTCGGCACCCAGACCCTGCTGGACGCGGCCCTGCGGCACGGCACCGGCCCGTTCGTGCACGTCTCCACCGACGAGGTCTACGGCTCCCTGAGCAGCGGCTCCTGGTCCGAGACCCAGCCGCTCGCGCCGAACTCGCCGTACGCCGCGTCGAAGGCCGCCGCCGATCTCATCGCCCTCGCCCACCACCGCACCCACGGCCTGGACGTCCGGATCACCCGCTGCTCCAACAACTACGGGCCGCGCCAGTTCCCCGAGAAGGTGATCCCGCTCTTCGTGACCAACCTCCTCGACGGCCAGCCGGTCCCGCTGTACGGCGACGGGAACCACGTCCGCGACTGGCTGCACGTCGACGACCACTGCCGCGGCATCGACCTGGTCCGCACGCAGGGCCGCCCCGGCGAGGTCTACCACCTCGGCGGCGGCACGGAGCTGACCAACAAGGAGCTGACCGGCCTGCTGCTGGAGGCGTGCGGGGCGGGCTGGGAGCACGTGGTGCACGTGCCCGACCGCAAGGGCCACGACCTGCGCTACTCGCTCGACTGGAGCAAGGCCCGCGACGAACTCGGCTACCGGCCGCGCCGCGACTTCACCACGGGCCTCGCCGAGACGGTCGCCTGGTACCGCGCCCACCGGTCCTGGTGGGAGCCGCTCAAGCGGCGCACCGCCCGCTGAGCGGGCAGTGCGCCGCGGCCCTCGCCCCGGCCGGGGGACGGCGCCCGGCCCGGCGGTCAGGCGTGGGTCTTGGCCAGCAGTTCCAGGATCTCGTCCGTCGTGCCGGACTCGCCGAGCCGCGGGAAGATGCGCTCGACGCTGTTCGCGTGCGCCTCCGCGTCCGCGTCGGCCATGGCGTCCGTGGCGAGGGTGACGTGGTAGCCGTGCGCGTAGGCGTCGCGGGCGGTGGACTCCACGCCGATGCTGGTGGCGATGCCGGTCAGCACGATCTGCGTGATGCCCCGGCGGCGGAGCTGGACGTCCAGGTCGGTGCCGTGGAAGGCGCTCCAGTTGTGCTTGGTGACACGGATGTCGCCGGGGTGCCCGGACAGGTCGTCGACGACGACGTCCCAGCCCTCCGGGAAGGCGAGCCCGCGCGGCTGGCGCTCGGTGCGGCCGGGAACGGCGTCCGCCCCGTCCGGCGCGAAGGAGACCCGCACCAGGACCACGGGCAGCCCGTGCGAGCGGAAGGCGTCGGCGAGCGCGGACGTGCGGGAGACGACCTCGGCGCCCGGGTACGGCTGGGTGGGCATGGCCACGATGCCGTTCTGGAGGTCGATCGCGACGAGGGCGGTACGGGGGTCGAGCGTGGTGAGCGACATGGGTCGGTCAGGCCTTTCGGGTGTCTCGGGTGGCCGGCCGGCCGAGGGACCGGTCGGGCAGGATCGTCGCCAGCAGCAGTGCGGAGCCGGCGAGCATGAACAGGGCCAGGCCGTGCAGCCCGGCCGTGTCGGCGCGGTGCGGGTAGAACGCCGCGGTGGCGGCGGACGCGCCCAGCGCGCCGAGGTACGTGAAGGTCCGCAGCAGCCCGGCCGCGGAGGCGATCCGCTCCGGCTCGGCCTGCCGGTACAGCGCGTTCTGCGTGGCCAGGCCGATCAGCCCCTGCGGGACGCCGAGCAGCACACCGACCGCGAGCAGCAGCCAGAACGGGCTGCGGTCGCCGATCACGAGCAGCACCGCGCAGCCCACGAGCTGGAGGACGGAAGCGGTGAGCAGTTTGGCGCGCACCGCCTCGCGGCGCCCGGTCAGCGCGGAGGCGGTGAGCGCCGCCGCCGACAGCGGCAGCAGCGTGAGCCCGGCCGTTGAGGCGCCGAGCCCGCGGCCCTGCTCCAGCCACTGCGTGTAGCCGTACATGAAGGCGTAGGCGGTGGTGTAGCCGAGCAGCTGGCGCACGTAGGTGGCGAGCAGCGGGCCGTTGCCGCCGAGGACGCGCAGGTCGATGAACGGGTCCGGCGTCCGCAGCTCGCGCAGCGCGAAGCCGGCGGCGGCCGCGGCGGACAGCACCGGCAGGTACCAGCGGCCGGTCCGCGGCTCCATCAGGAACAGCATCAGCGCGACGAGCAGGACGGCGAACAGCGCCATGCCGGGCACGTCCAGGCCGCGCCGCCGGGTCACGGACCGGGGCAGCCGCAGCGCGCCGAGCACCAGACAGGCCGCCGACAGCGGCACGTTGACGGTGAACACGGCCCGCCAGCCGCCCAGTTGGATCAGCAGCCCGCCGAGCGCGGGCCCGACGACGGCGACCGTCTGGTTGGCCACGGCGAGCGCGGTCAGCACGCCCGCCGGGCTGTCCTGCCCGGTGCGTTCCGCCTCGGCGCGGGTCAGCCGCATCGCCGCCGGGTACGCCGCCGACGTGCCGAGGCCCAGCAGTACGCGGGCCGCGATCAGCACGCCGAGCGAGGGGGCGAGCGCGCCGAGCAGACCGGCGACGCCGACCAGGGCCGTACCGGCGAGGTAGAGCCGGCGCGGGCCGTACATGTCCACCAGGCGGCCGATGACGGGCTGGCCGACGGCGGTGGCCACGTAGAGCGCCGAGACCAGCCACACCGTCTCGGCGGGCGGGGCGCCGAACGCCACGCCGATCGGCACGAGCGTCACGGCGATCATCGAGGAGTTGACCGGGTTCAGGACCGAGCCGAGGATCATCGGCGGGATGAGCCGGCGGTCGAACCCGGCGGGGGAGGGGCCGGCGGCCCGGCTGCGGGCGGTGAGCCTCGGTATCACGGCCGGGACAGCCGTTCCATCAGCTCCAGCGCCGCGAGGACGGTCTGCCGCTCCTCCTCGGTGTAGCGGTCCTGGAAGGCGCGGGCCAGCCACTCCTCGCGCACCTGCCGGTTGCCCTCGACGCGGGCCCGGCCGGCGTCGGTCAGGGTGACCAGCTGGCGGCGGCCGTCGTCGGGGTCCGGGGCACGGCGGACCAGCCCGTGCTGCTCCAGGGCGGCCAGCGTGGTGGCCATGGACTGCGGGCGCACCCCCTCCGCGGCGGCGAGCGCGCTCGCGGTGGCCGCGCCGTGCTTGCCGACCAGGGTGAGCGCCGACTCCTGCGACGGGCTGAGGTCGGCGTCCCGCGCCACCTCGCGGATACGGCGCCGCAGCCTGCTGAACACCACGCGCAGGTCGCGTGCGGCGCGGGCGGCGGAGTCGGAGATGTCAGCCATGCCGCCAGACTAGGACCGACAGCGCAGACTGTCCAGTTGGAACTGTTCAGTTTTGCCTGTCTGTTTGTCGGGGTACTCGCCGGGCCTCGGACAGCGCGGCGGCCCGGCACCACGCCGCGCGCACGGAGCGAAGCGAGGAGCGCACATGACCCCTCCGGACAGGTCCGGCCTGGAGGCGGCCCTATGCGCCGAGGTGGACGGCGAAGTCCGCTTCGACGCGGGCAGCCGCGGCGCCTACGTCACGGACGGTTCGAACTACCGGCAGGTCCCGCTGGGCGTCGTCGTACCCCGCACCGTGGAGGCGGGCGCCCGGGCGGTCTCGGTGTGCGCGCGCTTCGACGCCCCCGTCCTCTCCCGGGGCGGCGGCACCAGCCTGGCCGGACAGACCACCAACACCGCCGTGGTGATCGACTGGAGCAAGTACTGCACCGGTGTGCTCTCCGTCGACCCCGAACGGCGCACCTGCGTGGTGGAACCGGGCATCGTCCTGGACGAACTCAACCGGTACCTCGCCCGCCACCAGCTCCAGTTCGGCCCCAAACCGTCCACCCACAGCCACTGCGCGATCGGCGGCATGATCGGCAACAACTCCTGCGGCGCCTCCGCGCAGGCCTACGGCAAGACCGTCGACAACGTCCGGCGCCTGGAGATCCTCACCTACGACGGACAGCGCGCCTGGGTCGGCCCCACCCCGCCCGGCGAACGCGCCCGGATCACCGCCGACGGCGGCCGGCTCGGCGAGATCTACGCCGGCCTCGAACGCATCGCCACCGAGTACCTGGCCGACATCCGCCGCGGCTACCCCAAGATCCCCCGCCGCGTCTCCGGCTACAACCTGGACTCCCTGCTGCCCGAGAACGGCTTCGACGTCGCCAAGGCGCTCGTCGGCAGCGAGGGCACCCTGGTGACCGTCCTGCGCGCCGAACTCGACCTCGTGCCCGTGCCGCCGTACCAGTCGCTGCTCGTCCTCGGCTACGACGACATCTGCGCCGCCGGCGACGACGTCTCCCGCCTGCTGGAGCACTGCTCGCCCAGCCAGCTGGAGGCCCTGGACGGACGCATGGCCCAGCTGATGCGCGAGGAGGGCGCCTACCTGGACTCCCTCGCCATCCTTCCCGAGGGCGACAGCTGGCTGATGGTGCAGTACAGCGGCGACAGCCAGGAGGACGTCGACGAGCAGGCGCACGCGCTGCTGCGGGCCATCGGCCGCGACGAGAAGGACGCCAACGTCGCCTTCTCCGACCACCCCGAACGCGAGCAGAAGATGCTCAGGGCCCGCGAGGCGGGACTCGGCGTGACCGCGCGCCCGCCGGACGGCCGGGAGACCTGGGAGGGCTGGGAGGACTCCGCCGTACCGCCCGAACGGCTCGGCGACTACCTGCGCGACCTGAAGGACCTGTTCACCGAGTTCGACTACGGCCACCCGTCCCTGTACGGGCACTTCGGCCAGGGCTGCGTGCACACCCGCATCCCCTTCGGACTGCGCAACGCCCAGGGCGTGGCCGGCTTCCGGCGGTTCGTGGAGCGGGCCGCCGATCTCGTCGCCTCCTACGGCGGCTCCCTCTCCGGCGAGCACGGCGACGGCCAGTCCCGGGGCGAACTGCTCACCCGGATGTTCGGTGAACGGCTCGTCACCGCGTTCGGCGAACTGAAGGCCCTCTTCGACCCCGGCAACCGGATGAACCCCGGCAAGGTCGTCCACCCCCACCCCGTCGACGGACAGCTGAGGCTCGGACCCACCTGGCGGCCCGCCACCCCGCAGACCCACTTCGGCTACCCCGAGGACGACCACTCCTTCAACCGCGCGGTGATGCGCTGCGTCGGCATCGGCAACTGCCGCGGCCACTCCGGCGGCGTCATGTGCCCCTCCTACCGGGCCACCAGGGAGGAGGAACACTCCACCCGCGGCCGGGCCCGGCTGCTGTTCGAGATGCTCGACGGGCACGCCGACTCCGCCGTGAAGGACGGCTGGCGCTCCACCGCCGTACACGACGCCCTCGACCTCTGCCTGGCCTGCAAGGGCTGCAAGTCCGACTGCCCGACCGGTGTCGACATGGCCACCCTCAAGGCCGAGTTCATGTCCCACCACTACGAGGGGCGGCTGCGCCCCATGGCCCACTACTCCATGGGCTGGCTGCCGCTCTGGGCCCGGCTGTCCCGGACCGCTCCCTCCCTGGTCAACTCCGCGCTGCACGCGCCCGGCCTCGCGGCGCTGGGCAAGCGGCTCGCCGGGATCGACGAGGCCCGCCAGGCCCCGGTGTTCGCCGACCAGTCCTTCCTCCAGTGGTGGCGGGCCCGCGGCCGGGACGAGCCCGACCCGGCCGACCCGCGCACCGTCGTGCTCTGGCCCGACACCTTCAGCACCTACTTCCACCCCGCGATCGCGATCTCCGCCGTACGGGTCCTGGAGGACGCCGGCTTCCGGATCGCCGTTCCGTCCGAGCCGGTGTGCTGCGGCCTGACCTGGATCTCCACCGGACAACTGCCCACCGCCAAACGGGTGCTGCGAAACACCCTCGACGTGCTGCGCCCCTACCTGACCGCCGGCACCCCGGTGATCGGCCTGGAGCCCTCCTGCACGGCCGTCTTCCGCGCCGACGCCCCCGAGCTGATGCCCGGCGACCAGGACGTGGAACGGCTCGCCGCCCAGACGCGCACCTTCGCCGAACAGCTCGTCCACCACGCCCCCGACGGCTGGCGGCCCCCGCGGCTCGCCCGGCAGGCGACCGTGCAGACCCACTGCCACCAGCACGCCATCATGAAGTTCGACGCCGACCGGGAACTGATGCGCCGCGCCCACCTCGACGCCGAGGTGCTCGACGAGGGCTGCTGCGGCCTGGCCGGCAACTTCGGCTTCGAGCGCGGCCACCACGAGGTGTCCATGGCCGTCGCGGAACTGGGCGTCCTGCCCGCCGTGCGCGGTGCCGCCCCGGACAGCCTGGTCCTCGCCGACGGCTTCAGCTGCCGCACCCAGATCGAGCAGGGCAGCACCGGCCGCCGCGCCCTGCACCTAGCCGAGGTCCTCGCGCTCGCCCTCGACGGCAACCTGCCCGGCGACCACCCGGAGCGGCTCGCCGACCGCCCCGCCGAACCGTCCCGCACGGCCTGCTGGGCGACGACCGCCTCCCTGGCCGCCCTCTCCCTGGGCGCCGTGGCCGGACTGCGGCGGCTGAGGAGGTGACAGGAGGTGACCACAATCGGCCGGCCGGCCGCCGGGGCCCCGGACACCGCCGTCCCCGCCGTGCCCACCGGCACACCCTGTCCCGTCCCGGCCCCCGTGGAGGAACGGGCGGCGCCCCACCGGGCGGACCGACAGACACCGCGTACGCAGGAGGAGAGGAACATGCCCCCCACCGTCGTCATCACCGGCGCCAGCGCCGGCATCGGCCGCGCCACCGCCCGCCTGTACGCCAGGCGCGGCGCCGACGTCGTCCTGGTCGCGCGCGGCGAGGGCGGCCTGGAGGCGGCGGCCGACGAGGTCGCGGCGCTCGGCGGTCGGCCGCTGGTACAGCCCGCCGACGTGGCCGACCCGGCCCGGACGGAGGCCGTCGCGGAGGCCGCGGAGAAGGAGTTCGGCCCCATCGACACCTGGATCAACTGCGCCTTCGCCAGCGTGTTCGCGCCGTTCGAGGAGATCACCCCCGAGGAGTACCGGCGGATCACCGAGGTGACCTACCTCGGCTTCGTCAACGGCACCCGCTCCGCCCTGAAGCGGATGCTCCCGCGCGACCAGGGCACGATCGTGCAGGTCGGCTCCGCGCTCGGGGAACGGTCGATCCCCTTGCAGTCGGCGTACTGCGGAGCCAAGCACGCCATCAACGGTTTCACCTCCTCCCTGCGCACGGAACTGCTGCACCGCGGCAGCAACGTGCGCGTCACCGTCGCCCAGATGCCCGCCGTCAACACGCCCCAGTTCGAATGGGTCCGCTCCCGCCTCGCCAGGCACCCCATGCCGGTCCCGCCGATCTACCAGCCCGAGGTGGCCGCACGGGGCGTGCTGTACGCCGCCGACCACCCGGGCCGCAAGCAGTACTACGTCGGCGCGTCCACCGTCGCCACCATCTGGGCCAACCGGTTCGTCCCGGCGCTGCTCGACCGCTACCTGGCCCGCACCGGCTTCGACTCCCAGCTGACCGACCGCATCCCGCCCGCCGGCCTGGACAACCTCTTCGAACCGGTGGACCGCGAACCCGCCGACGACCAGGGCGCCCACGGCTCCTTCGACGACACCGCCCACGCCCGCTCCTGGCAGGAGACCCTGGTCCGGCACCCCGCCGCCACCACCCTCGGCGCGGGCGTCGCCCTGCTGGGCACCGTACGCGGCATCCGCCGCCTGACCTCCTCCTCCGCATAAGCTGGCGAGGTGCGCCTCCTGCTCATGTCCGACACGCACCTGCCCAAGCGCGCCAAGGCGCTGCCGGAACAGCTGCTCGCCGAACTCCCGCGCGCGGACGTCGTGTTCCACGCCGGGGACTGGGTCGACACCGCCACCCTCGACCTGCTGGAGAGCCGCAGCCGCCGGCTGGTCGGTGTGTACGGCAACAACGACGGCCCCGCACTGCGCGCCCGGCTCCCCGAGGTGGCCCACGCCGACCTGGGCGGCCTGCGCTTCGGGGTCGTCCACGAGACGGGCCCCGCCCAGGGCCGCGAGGCCCGCTGCGCCGCCCGCTTCCCCGACCTGGACGTCCTGGTCTTCGGGCACAGCCACATCCCCTGGGACACCACCGCCCCCGGCGGCCTGCGGCTGCTCAACCCCGGTTCCCCGACGGACCGCCGCCGCCAGCCCCACTGCACGTACCTCACGGCCACGGTCGCCGAAGGAGCCCTCACCGAGGTGACCCTGCACCGGCTGCCGCGACGGTAGCCGCCGGAAGCGGGGACGCGGGGGTCTCCGCGGGCGGCACCGGTCCGGGCCTTCCGTGATCCCGGCCCGCGGCGGCGCACCGGTGGGCGCGCCCGCCGTGACGGCCCCGCCGGTGATCACCCGCTGTGGCAGGATGCGTCGGTGATCTCCAGCTCAGGCATACCCGCCGTCGTGCCCCCGGGCCGCCTCGCCGAGCCCGGCCAGCCCGTACTGCCGCTGGCCGATGGTCTGGAGCTGCGGCCCTGGCAGTCGGCCGACGCCGACGCGGACGCCCTGCTCGCCGCCGGGCGGGACCCGGACATCAGCAGGTGGAACCTCTTCTCCGTCGCCGACCGCGCGGAGGCAAGGGCCCGGATCGAGCGCCTGCACGCGCGCCGGCGGGCCGAGACCGGAGTCATCTGGGCCATCGCCCCGCACGGCGGCGCGCCCGTCGGCCTCGCCGGACTGAACGACGTCGACCTCGCCGCCGGAACCGCCGAAGTCCTGTACTGGGTGCTGCCCGCGGCGCGCGGAACGGGCCTCGCCGTCCGGGCGGCACGCCGGCTGAGCCGGTGGGCCCTGGACGACCTCGGTCTGCACCGCCTGATCCTGTGCCACTCCGTCGCCAACCCGGCGTCCTGCCGGGTCGCCGAGAAGGCCGGATTCGGCTACGAGGGCACCCAGCGCAGCGCCCTGCTGCACGCCGACGGCTGGCACGACCAGCACCTCCACGCGCGCGTGGCCGGAGACCCCGACTAGGCCCTGTCACCTGAATCCCCCCGGCCGCACGCGGGCGCCCGGCGAGGATCGGCGGTGCCGGGTGGTACCCGTGGTGTCCGGCGCGCTCGCGGGCAGCACCCCTGCGGCGGGCGATACGTCCCGCCTCTCCCGCCGGTTCCCCGTACACCGTCCTCCACGCGGTGGCCGCCGGCTCCGCCGTCCTGTGCGCGGCCACCGCCGCCCTCGCGTCGGCCCTGTTGCCGGGGGCGCTGTCGCCGCGACGGCGGTGAAGGGGGAGCCGCGGGGTGGCCGGCGGTGCTGGTGCCGATCCGGGTGCCAGGCGGGGCACCCCGGCCGGACGCACCCGTCGTGCGCGTCCGCCCAGTCCCGGCAGGACGTTCCCGCCGGCACCAACCGCCGGGCACCGACCGGCAGCACCGCCGGCCCCCGGGACGGTTCATCGTGTCGGCGCCCACCCGGCGCACCCCGGCCGCAGCGGTCACCCCACTCCCCGGGGATGGATCGCCCCCCTCGTCCCGCTCAGCGGTGACCCGGTGCCGCCCCACCTCAGGGCCACGATCTCCGCCGCCACCGACACCGCCACCTCCTCCGGCGTGCGGGCGCCGAGGTCCAGGCCGAGCGGCGAGCGCAGGCGGGACAGTTCCCGGTCGGTCAGGCCCGACTCGATCAGGCGGCGGAGCCGGTCGTCGTGGGTGCGCCGGCTGCCCATCGCCCCGATGTACGCCGCCGGCCGCCGCAACGCCTCCAGCAGCACCGGCACGTCGAACTTCGGGTCATGCGTGAGGACGCAGATCACCGTCCGCTCGTCGGTGTGCGTGCCGCGCAGATAACGGTGCGGCCAGTCCACGACGACCTCCGACCCCGCCGGGAACCGGCGGGGCGTGGCGAACACCGGCCGGGCGTCGCACACGGTGACCCGGTAACCGAGGAAGTCCCCGATCCGGGCCACGGCGGCGGCGTAGTCGATGGCCCCGAACACCAGCATGCGCGGCGGCGGCGCGAAGGACTGGAGGAACACCGTGACGGTGTCCTCGCGACGCTCCCCGTGCGGGCCGTAGTGCCGCAGTCCGGTCACGCCGAGGGCGAGTTCGCCGCGCGCGTCGGCGGCGACGGCCGCGTCGAGCCCCGGGGTCCCCAGGGTGCCGGCGGCCGTGCGGGGCCACACCGCGAGCGTCGACCCGCAGGGCGCCGGCCCGTCGACCACGGTGGCCACGGTGACCGGCTCACCACCCGCGACGGACGCGGCGACCGCGCCGAACGCCGGGTCCCGGGCCGGGGTCACCGGCCGTACCAGCACGGTGATCTCGCCACCGCAGGTGAGCCCGACCGCGAAGGCGTCCTCGTCGCTGTAGCCGAACGTCTCCAGCCGTGCCGCTCCGCTCTCGACGGCCTCCTGGGCCAGCTCGAACACCGCGCCCTCCACGCAGCCGCCGGACACACTGCCGACCACCTCGCCGTCCGGGCCGACCGCCATCGCGGCGCCGGGCCCGCGCGGCGCGCTGCGGCTGACCGCGACGACCGTGGCCAGCCCGAACGGCACACGGGCGGCGTACCACCGGTCCAGCACGGCGAGAATCTCACGCATCGTCGGCTCCTCGGCTCACACCTGCCACGGCACCTGGTTGAACGTTAATCCGTTGGCGGTGAGGCCGCCGCTCTGCTGCACTGCACCGGTCGGCTTCCCGAGAGAACCAGGAGCGATCATGCGCACACCGTCCATGTCCGGCCCGGAAGGAACCACCCACACTCTCAAGGACATGACGCTTCGTGCCATTGCTCAATCTGGGAATCCTCGCCCATGTCGACGCGGGTAAGACGAGCCTGACCGAACGGCTCCTGCACACCGCCGGAGTGATCGACGAGATCGGCAGCGTCGACGCCGGCAGCACCACCACCGACACCCTCGCGCTGGAGCGGCGGCGCGGCATCACCATCAAGTCCGCCGTCGTCTCGTTCCCGCTCGACGGCGTCACCGTCAACCTCATCGACACCCCCGGTCACCCGGACTTCATCGCCGAGGTGGAGCGGGTGCTCGGCGTGCTGGACGGAGCCGTCCTGGTCGTCTCCGCCGTCGAAGGCGTCCAGGCGCAGACCCGGGTGCTGATGCGCACCCTGCGCCGGCTGCGCCTTCCGACCCTGGTCTTCGTCAACAAGATCGACCGGCGCGGCGCCCGGGACACGGCGGTGCTCCGCCAGTTGGCCCAGCGGCTCGCCGTACCGCTCGTCCCCATGGGGACCGCCGCCGGACTCGGCACGCGTGCCGCCCGCTTCCTGCCCGGCCTCGGCCCGGCAGCGCTGGAGGCACTGGCGGACCAGGACGACGTCCTGCTCGCCGCCTTCCTCGACGGCGCGGTCCCCGAGGCCCGGCTGCGCGGCGCGCTCGCGGCACAGACCCGCGACGGCTCCGTCCACCCGGTGTACTTCGGCTCCGCGATCACGGGCGCGGGCGTGCCCGAGCTGGTCGAGGGCATCCAGCGGCTGCTGCCCACCGCCGCCGGCGACCCGCACGGCCCCCTCTCGGGCACCGTCTTCAAGGTGGAGCGGGGCCCGGCGGGGGAGAAGGTGGCCTATGCCCGCCTCTTCTCCGGCACCCTGCGCGTCCGCGACCGCATCCCCTTCGGCGACGGCGGCAAGGACGCGGGCGGGGAAGTGAACGACCGCCGGGAGCCCACCACCGGCCACGACGCCCACACCACCGGAGCCCGTGCCACCGATGCCCGCGCGAGCGGCGCCGCCCGCGTCACCGCGCTCTCCGTCTTCGACCACGGCACGGACATCCGCGCGGACAGCGCCGGGGCGGGGCGGATCGTCAAGGTGTGGGGCCTCGGCGGCATCCGGATCGGTGACGCGCTGGGCACGCCGGGACGGTCGTACGAGCACCACTTCGCGCCGCCCACCCTGGAGACGGTCGTCGTACCCGGCCCCGGCACGGACCGCCGCTCCCTGCACCTCGCGCTCACCCAGCTGGCCGAACAGGACCCGCTCATCGGCGTCCGCCACGACGGGCCGCGCGGGGAGACCTCCGTGTCCCTCTACGGCGAGGTGCAGAAGGAGGTCGTCCAGGCCACTCTCGCCGAGGAGTACGGCCTGGCCGTCACCTTCCGCGAGACGACGACCCTGTGCGTCGAGCGCCCGGCCGGCACCGGGCACGCCGTCGAGTTCGACAAGAAGGACGCCAACCCCTTCCTCGCCACGGTCGGCCTGCGCGTCGACCCCGCCCCGCCCGGCACGGGCGTGGCGTTCCGGCTGGAGGTGGAGCTGGGCTCGATGCCGTACGCCTTCTTCAAGGCGGTTGAGGACACCGTCCGGGAGACGCTCGGCCAGGGGCTGCACGGCTGGCAGGTCATCGACTGCGCGGTCACCATGACCCACTGCGGCTACTCGCCCCGGCAGAGCCACGCGCACCAGGGTTTCGACAAGAGCATGTCGAGCACGGGTTACGACTTCCGGGGCCTGACCCCGCTGGTCCTGACCGAGGCGCTGCGCCGGGCCGGCACCCTGGTGCACGAGCCGGCGCACCGCTTCCGCCTGGAGGCGCCGGCCGACACCCTCGGCGCGCTGCTGCCGGTGCTGGCCGGGCTCGGCGCCGTGCCCGAGGCCACCGGCACGCACGGGACCACCTGTGTCCTGGAGGGAACCGTGCCGGCCGCCCGGGTGCACGCGCTGGAGCAGCGGCTGCCGGGGCTGACCCGGGGCGAGGGCGAGCTGGAGACGGCCTTCGACCACTACGCGCCGGTCACCCGCGGCACGGTCCCCGAACGTCCGCGCACCGACCACAATCCGCTGAACCGGAAGGAGTACCTGCTGAACGTGACGCGCCGGGCCGGGGAACGAGCCGACCGCCCCGGAGGCTGACCCGCAGTCGGCTCACCGGTCCCTGCCGAACGTGGCGGGACGGGTCGGCTGCGGTCAGTGCGGGCTGCCGGTGCGGCGCTCCGGCGGCGGCACCGCACCCAGCCGGACCGCACCTGCCGGCGTCCTTCCCGGCGGCCGCCACCACGGTCGTCCCCGGCCTCGGCACGGCGTCCGCCCCGCCCGCGTACACCGCCGCCGCCC
This sequence comes from Streptomyces sp. NPDC047841, assembly GCF_040704085.1. Classification (NCBI taxonomy): domain Bacteria; kingdom Bacillati; phylum Actinomycetota; class Actinomycetes; order Kitasatosporales; family Streptomycetaceae; genus Streptomyces; species Streptomyces sp. NPDC047841. The sequence continues at coordinate 5,880 of NZ_JBEYRP010000003.1, read as the reverse complement.
CGGTCGCCGTGGCCCCGGAGCCGGGCGGCACGGGCAGGCGCCGGCCGCCGCGGACCGACGCGGACTCCGGTGTGCCGCACTACGCGCTGGTCGCCAACGGCGCGACGGCACCCTCCGCGCGCCTGCCGAGCGCGGCGAAGGCCGAGCCGGCCGCGTGGGCGGCGGCGCGCCCGTGACGGCAGGGGTGTGGCCTCCGGAGTGAGTGGGGACGCCCCGGAGGCCACGGCCCGGTGGGGCGTCAGCCCCCGCTGGGGCCGGTCCAGTCGGCCTGGACGTGCCCGAGACGGACGCGCTGCGGATGGTCGCCGACCGGGACCGACGTCACCTTCCTGCCGGTGGCGAAGTCGATCGCCGTCACCTGGTCGGCGCCGCTCTCGGAGACGATGCAGTCCTTGCCGTCCCCGCTGACCGTCGCCCAGTACGGCTTGGACGCCGCGACGAGCGGACCCTCCTGGAGCGAGGCGCGGTCGACCACGGTCGCGTAGTCGTCCATGGTGCCGGCGACGCAGAGCTTGGTGCCCTCGGGGTTCATCGAGATGCCGTGGTGACGCGAGTCGTTGACCCAGGTGGTGCGGTCCTCGCTGGTCGCCGGGTTCTTCGGCAGCGTCTTCATCCGGGTGATCTTGTCCGTGGCGACGTCGTACTCCAGGAAGCCGTTGAAGAACGACACCTGGAAGTACAGCTTGGACTCGTCGGCGGAGAACACGGCCGGGCGGACCGCGTCGGAGAAGTCCTTCAGCCCGAACGCGTCCAGCCGCTGCCGCATGTCGATGACCTTGACCTGCTTGTACGTCGTCGCGTCCACGACGGTGATGTGCCGGTCGCCCTTGGTCCAGTCCCAGCCCGGGCTGTCCAGGTCGGTGTTGACGTCGCCGATGGACATGTTCCAGATGTACTTGCCGTCCTTGGTGAAGATGTTCTCGTGCGGCTTGTCACCGGTCGCGAAGGAGCCGAGCTGCTTGCCGGTGTCGATGTCCAGGACGTGCACGGTGTTCGCGGTCGAGGCGGAGACCGCCACCCGGGTGCCGTCCGGGGAGACCGCCATGTGGTCGGCGCGGTAACCGGCCACCGGGAAGCGCCAGTTGACCTTTCCGGTGGCGAGGTCCAGGGAGACGACGTCCGCGAAACTGGGCCGGGACACCACCACGGACCTGCCGTCGGGCGTGGAGTACATGTCGTCGGCGAACTGGTCGTGGCCCTCGCCGACGCTGTTGCGGATCGCCTGGAAGTAGATCCACTTGATCGGGTCCGCGTTGATCTCGGCCATCCGCGCGGCCTTGTCCGGGATGACGTTGATCCGGCCGATCTTCGCGAAGTCGCCGGAGGAGCGGATCACATCGGCCGTGCCGTCCCAGTTGTTGCCGACGAACAGCACCTCGCGCAGCCCGGCGGGGGCGGCGGAGCTTGCGGAGGCGGCGGTCGCCGGCGCGGCGACGGTCAGGACGAGGGCGGCGGTCACGGAGCACAGGTGCCTGGTTCTGGAGGCAGCCATGACGGCTCTCTTTCCTCGGGGGAATCTGAACACGGGTGCTTTCACAGTGAACTTACTGAAAAGTAAGGAAGGGACGGCCTTCTCGACAAGATGTGTGCACGACAAGATTGAGGGAGCGGCGGAAGGACCGAGGGGGACGCGTGGAAGGCAGGCTCAGGGCGCCGACGGGGCGCTACGGCGGACGGTCCGCCGAGGAACGGCAGGCCGAGCGCCGCCGCCGCTTCCTGGACGCGGCACTGGGGCTGTTCGGCGACACCCCCGGCTACCGGGGCACCACGGTCGCCGCGCTGAGCCAGGCCGCCGGCCTGTCCACGCGCCAGTTCTACGAGGAGTTCCGCACGCTGGAGGACGTGCTCGCCGCCCTCCACCTCCAGGTCAACGGCTGGGCCGAACAGGCCGTCCTGGACGCGCTCGCCGCCGCGGAGGGGCTGCCGCTCGCCCAACGCGCCACCGTGCTCTTCCGGGCCTACGCCCACGGCGTCACCCGTGACCCGCGCCGCATCCGCATCGCCTTCGTGGAGATCGTCGGCGTCAGCCCCCGGCTGGAGGAGCAGCGCCTGGCCCGCCGCGCCCGCTGGATCGACCTCATCCGCGCCGAGGCGGACGCGGCCGTCGCCCGCGGGGAGGCGGCGCCGCGCGACTACCGCCTCGCGGCCACGGCCTTCATCGGCAGCGTCAACGGCCTGCTGCACGACTGGAGCGCCGGCTGGGTGGACGCCACACTGGACGAGGTGGTGGACGAACTGGTGCGGCTGCTGCTCGGCATGCTCCGTCCGGAGGGCTGGCGCCCCGGGAGCCCCTGAAGCGCGAGCGCCCCGGGCCGGGTGGCGCGGGCCGGCGGGGGCGCGGTCGGTTCGGCGCGCGGGATCGGGCCGAAGCTGCTCTGCTGGCTCTGAGGACGCCGCCGTACCCGTTCCCGGAGAGAGCCATGAGCACCTATCGAGCCGCACAGGTCACCGCTCCGAACGGCACCTTCGAGCTGGTCGAACGCGAGGTCCGGCCGCCCGGGCCGGGCCAGGTCGGGATCGCCGTGGAAGCGTGCGGCGTCTGCCACAGCGACGCTCTCTTCGTGAGCGGCGGGCTACCGGGCGTGTCGTTCCCGGAGGTACCCGGGCACGAGATCGCCGGGCGCCTGGAGGAACTCGGCGAGGGCGTGCGGGAACGGGGCTGGCAGGAGGGCGACCGGGTGGCCGTCGGCTGGTTCGGCGGCAGCTGCGGGCACTGCCGGCCCTGCCGCGAGGGCGACTTCATCGTGTGCCCGAACCTGAAGGTCCCCGGCTGGGCCTACGACGGCGGCTTCGGCGAGAAGGTGATCGCCCCCGTCGACGCCCTGGCCCGGATCCCCGAAGCGCTCTCCGCGAGCGACGCCGGACCGATGGCCTGCGCGGGCGTGACCACGTACAACGGGCTGCGGCGCAGCTCGGCACGGCCCGGGGACCTGGTCGCGGTGCTCGGGATCGGCGGTCTCGGCCACCTCGGCGTGCAGTACGCGGTGGCCATGGGCTTCGAGACCGTGGCGATCGCGCGGGGCGCGGCGAAGGCCGGCTTCGCGGAGCAACTGGGCGCCCACCACTACGTCGACAGCACCTCCGGCACCCCGGTCGCCGAGGCGCTCAAGTCCCTCGGCGGCGCCAAGGTCGTCCTGGCCACCGCGGGGCACTCCGAGGCCATCACGGCCACCGTGGACGGCCTGGCCCCCCGCTGCGAACTGGTGGTCATCGGCGCGGACACCGCGCCCCTCGGCATCAGCCCGGCCCAGTTGCTCATGGCCGGCCGCGTGGTGCGCGGCCACCCGTCCGGTACCTCGCGGGACGTGGAGGACACCATGGCCTTCAGCGCCCTGCACGGCATCCGCCCCCTGACCGAGAACGTGCCGCTGGACGACGCGGACGAGGCGTACCAGAAGATGCTGTCCGGCAAAGCCCGCTTCCGGATGGTGCTCACCACCTGACGGGCCGGCGCCGGCCCGTCACCCGGTCAGCCCGTCCAGCGCGGCGAGCACGGGCGCGGCGCCGTCCTCGTCCCGGACCCGCGCGCCCAGGGCGGCGGCGCGCCGCCGGTACGACGGGTCCCGGGTGGCCCGCAGCAGCGCCGCGGACAGCGCCTCCACGGTCAGGCGGCGCAGCGGTACGACGGCCGGGGCGACGCCCAGGGCGACCAGCCGGGCCGACCAGAAGCCCGCGTCGAACTGGACCGGGACCGGCACCGCCGGCACCCCGGCGCGCAGCCCGGCCGCCGTGGTGCCCGCGCCCGCGTGATGGACCACGGCGGCCATGCGGGGGAAGAGCAGCGCGTGCGGTACCTCGTCCACGGTCAGCATGTCGTCCCCGTCGGCCGCGAGCCCGCCCCAGCCGCGCTGGACCACCCCGCGCAGCCCGGCGCGGCGCAGCGCCGCCACCACCCGCGCGCTGAGCCGCCCGGGGTCCGGCACGGTGGCGCTGCCCAGCCCGACGAACACCGGCGGCGGCCCGGCGTCGAGGAACTCCAGCACCGCGTCCGGGAGTTGTGCCCGGGTGTCGTACGGCCACCAGTAACCGCCCACCTCCAGACCCGCCCGCCAGTCCCCGGGCCGGGGCACCACCAGGGGACTGAAGCCGTGGTGCACCGGCCAGAGCCGTCGCTCCCGGGCCCGCCGCGCGGCACCGGGCCGCAGCGGGGGCAGGCCGAGCCGCTTGCGCAGGGCCGGCACGGCGCCGGCGAACACGTGCTCCACGGCCAGGCCGACCCCGTGCCCGGCGAGCAGGTTGACCGGTCCGCCCCAGGAGTCGCCGCCGAGCACCGGCGGGGCGAACTCGCGCGTGGGGGCGAGGGGTTGCAGATAGACACCGAGGCTCGGCACACGCAGCCCCTCCGCGATGGTGTGACCGAGCGGGGCCAGGGAGGAGGACAGCAGCAGCACGTCGCTGTCCCGCGCCGCGCCCAGCAGGTCCTCGGTGAGCCGGCCGACGAGGCGCCGCGCCAGGTCCACCACCCGCAGCAGCTTCCCCGGGCCGCTGGCGCTGCGGTGCAGACCCCGGCCGCGCGGGGACCGCAGTTCCGCCAGTGGGTCCACCGGCAGCGCGTGGAACCGCACCCCGGAGCCGGCCGCCAGCGGGGCGAAGCGGCCGTGCGTGACCAGGGTGACCTCGTGCCCGGCCAGCGCCAGCCGGTGCCCGAGCCCGGTGTAGGGGGCGGCATCGCCCCGGGATCCCGCCGTCATGATGGCAACGCGCACGACGGACAGTATGGCCGGTCGGCACGGTCGGCGGGCGCGACGCGACCACATCGGCACCGGCGGCGGCACCCCCGTGCGGACCCTGCGCAGGCCGCGCCGGCCGGGAGCGGTCCCGCACCTGACGGCCGGTGCTACACGGCGGCGAACACCACCACCAGCAGCACCGCCGCCGCGAGCACCGCGCAGCCCAGCACGCAGCAGGCCAGCAGCCGGCGGCGCAGCGCCCGGTAGCGCGACTCGTACGCCTGCCGCAGCTCCCGAGCGCGCTCGGCCGTGCGGTGCCACGAGAGCCGGGCCAGCGCGAGGTACTCGGCCTCGAACTGCCCTTGCACGTCCTCCCGTTGGCTGTCGGTGAGCCAGCCGAGCCGGGAACTGAGGCGTACGGCGGCGGTACGGCCCTCCTCCCGTGCGGCGGCCAGCAGCAGATGGCCCTCGATCTGCCGGACGAGGTCCCGCTCGTCGTGGGCCGTCACCGCGCGGTCAACTCCCGCTCCGGCGACGGGACGCCGGGGTGGTGCAGGTCGAACGCCGGGGACTCGCTGCGGATGCGGGGCAGGGTGACGAAGTTGTGCCGGGGCGGCGGGCAGGAGGTCGCCCACTCCAGCGAACGGCCGTAGCCCCACGGGTCGTCGGTCTCGACCGGCTCGCCGTACCTGGCCGTCTTCCAGACGTTGTAGAAGAACGGCAGCAAGGAGGAGCCGAGCAGGAACGAGAAGACCGAGGACACCGTGTTGAGCGTGGTGAGCCCCTCGGCCGCGAGGTAGTCCGGGATGCGCCGCTGCATGCCCTCCGCGCCCAGCCAGTGCTGGACCAGGAAGGTGCCGTGGAAGCCGGTGAACAGCGTCCAGAAGGTGATCTTGCCGAGACGCTCGTCGAGCATCTTGCCGGTCCACTTCGGCCACCAGAAGTGGAACCCGGCGAACATCGCGAAGACCACCGTGCCGAAGACCACGTAGTGGAAGTGGGCCACCACGAAGTACGAGTCGGAGACGTGCAGGTCGATCGGCGGGGAGGCGAGCATGACCCCGGTCAGCCCGCCGAAGACGAAGGTGACGAGGAAGCCCATCACCCACAGCATGGGTGTCTCGAAGGACAACGAGCCCTTCCACATCGTGCCGATCCAGTTGAAGAACTTCACACCGGTCGGTACGGCGATCAGGAAGGTCATGAAGGA